>CAZVTK010000246.1:0-4741 GCA_964629765.1 uncultured Mesorhizobium sp. | reverse complement strand
CACCCCCCTCTGTCCTGCCGGCCATCTCCCCCTCAAGGGGGGAGATTGGACTGCCGCACATTTTTCGCCAATCGTCGAAGGTTGGCGAAAGCAGAAGTGAAATCCGATCTCCCCCCTTGAGGGGGAGATGGCCGGCAGGCCAGAGGGGGGTATCAGGGCGATGACCCCGCTCCTCCTCGTCTATATCGGTGCGGCGCTCGCCGGCATCATGGTCGCCGAGGCGGTGTATCTGCTCTATGCCGGCCGCAAGGACAGGCGCGCGGCGGTCAACCGGCGCATCAGGCTTCAGGAGCAGAAGCTCAGCCAGGAGCAGGTGCTGGTGCAACTGCGCAAGGAGCGCGGCGCCGACCAGTCGGCGGGCGCCTCGCTGCTGGGTGCGCTCAGGCGGCTGCGCATGCAGTCGGGCATGCGCACGCCGCTGCCGCGGCTGCTTGCCTTCACCGGCCTTGCCGCCGTCGGCGGCGGCTTCGCCCTCCTGCTGATGGGGCTGAAGCCGCTGGTCGCGCTGCTGCTCGTGCCGGTCTTGGCGCTGGCACTGCCCTTCCTGCTGCTCTCGCGCGCGCGAAAAAAGCGGCACAAGGCGTTCGGCTTCCAGCTTCCCGAGGCGCTGGAGCTGATCACCCGCAGCCTGAAGGCCGGCCACCCGGTGCCGGTGGCGATCGCCATGGTGGCGCGCGAGATGCCGGACCCGATCGGCACCGAGTTCGGCATGGTGGCAGACGAGGTGACCTACGGTTCCGATCTCGTCAGCGCGCTGCACGCCATGCACGAGCGCGTCGGCCACGAGGATTTGCCGCTGTTCGTCACGGCGGTGTCGATCCAGTCGAGCACCGGCGGCAATCTGCGCGAGATCCTCGACGGCCTGTCGAAGGTGATCCGCGAGCGCGGCAAGCTCAAGCGCAAGGTGCGCGCCATCTCCACCGAGGGGCGCATCTCGGCCTACATCCTCTCGGCGGTGCCGGTGCTGCTCGCCGCCGGCCTGATGGTGCTGATGCCCGATTTCTACGGCAGCGTGTGGGACAAGGCGCTGACCTGGTATCTGCTCGGCGGCGCGGTCGGCTGGCTGCTGGTCGGCAACGCCATGATGTTCAAGATGGCGAGCTTCAGGTTCTGATGGACACGCTGCTCGCCCTTTTCGCTGAATGGCGGCCGGCATCGCTGGTGCCCTTTGCCGCGCTGCTGCTGGTGGCCGGCTCGCTTGCCCTGCTGGCGCCCAACCTTGCGGGCTTGCGGGCAAAGGGCGACGTGAAGCGGCGGTTGAAGATCGAGGATGTCCGCGAGGAGGCGGCGCAGGCGCAGCCGCCGCGCCGCGAGACAGCGCAGGTGCACGAGAAGGCGGCGCGGCAGGCGCAGGAGTTCTATGCCCGCACCGACCCGGAGAATGTCGCGCGCCTGCGGCTGAAGCTGATCCAGGCCGGCTACATGGACCCCGGCGCGGTCGGACGCTTTTTCCTCGTGCGCTTCGCCGCGCTGGGCGCCGCGGCCGCTTTCGCGCTGGCGCTCGTCGTCCTCTTCGGCGGCGAGGCGTCGGCCATGAACCGCATCGTCTTCGTCGGCATGTTCGCGGCAATCGCCTATTTCCTGCCCGGCTTCGCGCTGTCGCGGCAGATCGCGGCGCGCATGCGCGAGTACCGCAACGGCTTTCCCGACTTCATGGACCTGATGATCGTCTGCTCCGACGCGGGCATGAGCATGGAGGCGGGCATCGAGCGCGTCGCCCGCGAGCTGGCGCTGACGCATCCGGCCCTGTCGCAGAACCTCCAGCTCGTCTCCATCGAGCTGCGCGCCGGCCGGGCGCTGGACGACGCGCTGAAGTCGCTCGCCGACCGCCTGTCGCTGGACGAGGTGCGCTCCTTCGCGACCTTGCTCCAGCAGTCGCGCGAGCTCGGCACCAGCCTGTCGGGCGCGCTGCGCGTGTTCTCCGACGAGATGCGCCACAAGCGCATGTCGCTGGCCGAGGAGAAGGCCCATGCGCTGCCGGCCAAGATGTCCGTGCCGGTGACCGTATGCATCCTGCCCGTGGTGATGATGGTCGCGATCATCCCCGTCATCGTGAAGATGACCGGCGCGGAATAGGCGGGCTTAACGCGACCTTTCCGCGATGTCCGCATTTCGCCGACGTGCCTGCACCCGGACTTAATCCGCATTTGCTAATGTGCCTGACGCCGCAAAGGCATGGGGGCCTTGCACGAATGTCGAGAACTGGATTGATTGCCGCCGTCGCCGCGATGCTGGCGGTCTCGGGCTGCCAGAGCGCGGGCGTCGACCCGATGGAGACGACCGCGATGCCGCGGCCCGTCAGCCAGGCCGAAACCGACCTGAAGGCCGGAAAGGCGCAGTTCGAGGACGGCAATTACGGCCTCGCCGAAAAGCATTTTCGCAAGGCGGTGGAGCTGCGCGCCGACAGCGTCCCGGCGTGGATGGGGCTCGCCGCCTCCTACGACCAGCTCGGCCGCTTCGACTTCGCCGACCGTGCCTATGGCGAGCTCGTTAAGATCGCCGGCCGCCAGCCGCGCATCGTCAACAATATGGGCTATTCGCAGTATCTGCGCGGCAACAAGGCGCAGGCGCGAAAACTCTATATGGAGGCGCGCAAGGGCATGACCGACACGGCCATCGTCGACGCGAACCTGAAGCTGCTGGACAAGGGCTGACGCGAAAAGGCGTTCAGGCACCCGTTTTCAGCGACCGCCGCACCGCCTGGTCGAGGGCGGAGAGGAGGGCGGAGCGGTCCTTCTGCGAGAAGGACGGGTTGAAGCCGCGGATCTCGCCCGTCTCGCGCAGATGCTGCTTCAAATCGCGCATGGCGACCTGCATCCCGATGCTCTCGGCCGTGAACGGCCGGTCGGCCCGAGCACGGCCGCGCCGAGCGCCACGCAGCGGGCCGCCAGCGGCACGTCGGCGGTGATCACGATATCCGCGCCGGTGGCGTTCTCCACGATCCAGTCGTCGGCCGCGTCCGCGCCCTTCGAAACGACCACGTTGCGGACCATCGGGTCGCGCGAGGGGCGCAAGCCGCCATTGGAAACGAAGGTGACGACGAGGCCGTGGCGCTCCGCCACCTTGGCGACCTCGTCTTTCACCGGGCAGGCGTCGGCGTCGACGTAAATCTGCGTCACGCGAGGCGCTTCCGCGCCAGTTCCGCGCCGGCGCCGAGTGCGCGCAGCTTGGCCGACGCCACGGCGCGGGAGAGCGGCGCCATGCCGCAATTGGTGCAGGGCCGGATGCGCTCCTTGTCGGCGTGCTTCAGCGCCTCGGCGATGACGGACGCCACCTGTTCCGGCGTCTCGACCCTGTTCGAGGCGACGTCGATGGCGCCGATCAGCAGCACCTTGTCGGGCAGAAGGGAGATCAATGAAATCGGCACATGCGAGGCCGCGCATTCGAGCGACACCTGGTCGATCTTCGAGGCGTTGATCGCCGGGAAGATCGCCTCGTACTGCCTCCATTCGCCTCCCAGCGTCTTCTTCCACTCGATATTGGCCTCGATGCCGTAACCGTAGCAGATATGCACCGCCGTGGTGCATTTCAGCCCGCGCGCGGCGCGCTCCAGCGCGGCGATGCCCCAATCCGACACGTCGTCCGTGAACACGTTGAAAGCCGGCTCGTCGAACTGGATGACGTCGCAGCCCGCCGCCTCCAGCTCCAGCGCCTCCTCGTTCAGCACCTGCGCGAACGCCATCGCCATGTCGGCGCGGCGGCCGAAATGCCCGTCGGCAAGCGTGTCGCAGATGGTCATCGGGCCGGGCAGGGTCCATTTCAGCTTGCGGCGCGTATGCGCGCGGCAGAAGGCGGCCTCGTCGCGGTGGACCGGGCGAGAGCGCGTCGGCCTGCCGGTCACCGTCGGCACGTCCACCACGTAGCGGTTGTTGCGGATGCCCATCTTCGTCTTGAGGTTCCAGTCGATTCCCTGCACCGATTCGAGGAAACCGTGCACGAAATGGGTGCGGAACTGCTCGCCGTCCGTCACCGTCTCGATGCCGGCGTCCTCTTGCTCCTTGAGCCAGATGAGCGCGGCGTCGCGCTTGGCCTCGTCGAGCCCGGCGCCTTCGAGCTTCCATTTCGGCCACAGCTTTTCGGGCTCGGCCAGCCAGCCGGGCTTCGGCAGGCTGCCGGCGATGGTCGGCGCAAAGAGCATGGACATCCCTCCCGGTGTTTGGCGGCCCTGTGTTTTCCGGGAGGTTAGCACCGGCCTCAGTAGACGACCACGCTCCTGATGCTCTCGCCGGCATGCATCAGGTCAAAACCCTTGTTGATCTCGTCCAGCGACAGGATGTGGGTGATCATCGGGTCGATCTCGATCTTGCCGGCCATGTACCAGTCGACGATCTTCGGCACGTCGGTGCGGCCGCGCGCGCCGCCGAAGGCCGTGCCCTTCCACACGCGGCCGGTGACGAGCTGGAACGGCCGCGTGGAGATTTCCTGGCCCGCGCCGGCGACGCCGATGACGATGGATTCGCCCCAGCCGCGATGAGCCGATTCAAGGGCTTGGCGCATGACCTTCACGTTGCCTGTGCAGTCGAACGTATAGTCGGCGCCGCCGATCTGGTCGGCGCCGCGCTTGGTCATGTTGACGAGATGGGGCACGATATCGCCGTCCACCTCCTTCGGATTGACGAAATGCGTCATGCCGAAGCGCTCGCCCCACTCCTTCTTGGAATTGTTCAAGTCGACGCCGATGATCATGTCGGCGCCGGACAAGGTGAACTCGTCCGTGTGGCAGATGCCGGTGGCCTTGATC
>CAZVTK010000245.1:0-4755 GCA_964629765.1 uncultured Mesorhizobium sp. | reverse complement strand
ATGCGCTTGACGATCTCGGCGCCGTCGATCTCGCTGATGCGCGCCGCGCCGTGCGCCGTGTCGGTGCGGAGCGGAATCTGCCAGCCCTGCCACGAGCGCGCGTTGACGCCGACCGACTGGAGCGCGATGGCCAGCAGCCCGCTGGTCACCTGCTCGCCGGACGCGACCACGGCGTCATATTCGCGCGCGTCGTAGAAGGGCGACTCGGCGCCGGCGACCTTGGGCATGGTCTGCACCCAGGCCACCAGCTCGTTGGTCTTGCCCGACATGGCCGACACCACCACGGCCACCTCGTGGCCGGCGTCGACTTCACGTTTGACGTGCCGCGCCACGTTGTGGATGCGGTCGAGGTCGGCGACGGACGTGCCGCCGAATTTCATCACGATGCGGGCCATGGACTGTTGGCGTCCCGTCGGTTTTGCCGGGTCTTTGCGGAACCGTTTCGATGCTGGTTGGGTGGGCGGCTGGGCCGTCCTGCCGGATGCGCGGGCTCCATAGCCAAAAGCCAAATGGCAAGCAAGGAACGAAAAACCGCTATTGCCCGACCATCGTCACTTCGACCTTCACGTTAGCCATAGTGCAGCCGCTCAGCGTTGCAACTTTAGTCCTGAGAGTGAGGATCAAGTCAGCAACACTAGGGGCGTCCGGGTTCGACCCACCCGTCGCACCCTCTCCCCCATCGCGCAGCCAATCATCAGTTACGCCAAGTACTCCTGCCAGCCAAGTTAGTGTATTCTGACGCGGAAAAGTGTTACCTTGTAGCCAATTCCAAACAGCCGTCGGAGTAACCTCTACTCTACGTGCAAGTTCTGATGCACTAAGCCCCTTAGCATTCATAGAAATTTGAAGCCTCTGAGAAAAAGTTGCATGATGAGGGGAATTTATTTTATCTTCGCTCATGGCGACCTCCTTTGTGGGTAAACTAACCATAGCGATGCGCTTCACGAATTGCAAGTGAAAATTTTCACTAAGTGTGAAATTTATGTCTCGATTGAAAGGCCATCGGGGCATGGCGTCTGGACCACGATTCGACTAGCATCTTCCCAACAAAGACCGCGGGCAGTGGCGCAGGGAGGGACGGGTTTGCGAAAACTCCAGAGCCAGGGCGTGCACCACATCACGCTCGTCGGTGCCGACCGCCGGACCTCGATCGATTTCTGGGAGGGCCTGCTCGGCATGCCCTTCGTGTTCGAGCAGCCCAACCTCGACAAGGCGAGCGAGAGCCACCTCTATTTCGATCCGGGCGACGGCCGCCTGATCACCGTCTTCACCGACGAGGAGCGCAGGCCCGACCCGCGGCGCACGCCGACGGAGCCGGGCTGCGTGCACCACATCGCCTTCTCGGTTTCGCGCGTGACCTTCCTTCAGGCGGTCGAGCGGCTGGGCGAGCGCGGCATCAGGAACACCGGTCCCAAGGACCGCGGCTTCATGGATTCGATCTACTTCAACGACCCCATGGGCCTGACCGTCGAACTGGCGTCCTACCGCTTCGACCCGCCGGCCGGCTTCAGCCACGCGGACGTGCTGTTCGCCGCGCACAGGCTGCGCGTGGCGCGCGGCGACTACGCAATCGCCGAGATCCATCTCGCCGACGCCATAGAGCAGCTCGTGGAAGGCTCGACGGAGAGCCTCTCCGAAGACCGTTCGCCCCGGAACCCGTACTGAACAAGAACCCGTACTGAAGAAGAAGCGCTTAGCCAGCCCGAGGAGGACCCATATGGCGAAGACGACGACGAAGAAACCCGCGGCCAAACCGAAGGGTGCCGCAAAGCCCCCGGCCAAAGCTGCGGCCAAGGCTCCCGCGAAGGCACCGGCCAAACCGGCGGCAAAACCCGCCACGAAGAAAGCCGATGCGGTGAAGGCGAAGCCGGCGGCGGCGCCAAAGGCGAAGGCCGCGGCCAAGCCCCAAGCCAAACCCAAGGCCGCGCCGAAGCCCAGGGCGGCGGCGAAGGCCGCGGCGGCGGTGAAGAAGGCTGCGGGCGCCGCGGCCGGCACCGTCTCCAGGGCCGCGTCCACCGTCGCCTCGAAGGCGAAGGCCGCGCTCAAGGCCGCTCCCAAGGCCCCAGCCAAAACGAACGCGAAGAAGCCGGCGCTGACGCTCTCGGTGCTGAAGCCCAGCGTCAACAACCTCGCCGTGCGCATCTTCGTGCGCGCCGCCGGCCTGCCGGCGGACGAGGTGGACGTCTATGGCTCGACCCGCTCGGACGGCTTCCTGAAGCGCAACCCGGCGCACCTGACCCCGATGATGGAGGACAAGGGCCTGCCGAGGGGCGTGCTGTGGGAGAGCTGCGCGATCATGTCGTATCTTTCCAACAAGCACGGGCTCGACAGGCTCTACCCGAAGAACCCGGCGAAGCGCGCCATGGTCGACAGCGCCATGTTCTACCTCGTCGGCACGCTCTACCCGGTGCTCGCCCGCGCCACCTACGGCCGGCTCGGCTTCCCGCTCTATCCCGGCGAGGTCGGCTCGTCCGACCTCGGCGACGAGCACAAGTCGAAGGCGCAGAAGGTGGCGCAGGATGCCATCGCCGAGCCGCTGGAGGTGTTCCGGTCCTTCTACATGGACGGCCAGCCCTTCATCGGCGGCAAGGCGCCGTCCATCGCCGACATACGCCTCGCGGCCACGCTCGAATTCCTCGACGTGATCGACTACGCGATGCCGAAATGGACGAAGGACTACATGGCCGCGATGGAGAAGAAGCTCGGCAAGGCGTATTCCGAGCCGGCGGCCGACGTGCGCGGCTATATCGGCTACGTCAAGTCCAGGGTCGCCTGACCCAGGGCTCTGAACTCGGGTAGCGGATGCTGTTGGACCCGGCATCACCCCCACCCCTCACCCCTCCCCACAAGGGGGAGGGGGGCCTCGACGCCTCAGACTCCCCTCCCCCTTGTGGGGAGGGGTGAGGGGTGGGGGTACGATGGCGGTTACGTTAACCCGGTTTCGCAGCCGTATCGCCTGATCGGCCCTCGCGGCGGCTTCAGCCGCCGCGTCAGTTGCAGTATGGCGGCAGTTGATAGACCGCGCTCAGGTCGCGGCCGGCGGCTTTCGCCGCCGCCTCGGCCTCCGCATACCGGCCCCTGGAGTAAGCCGGGCAGTCGCGCGCATGGCCCGACGCCACCTGAAAGCCGCCGATGTCCATGTCGCCGAGATAGCAGATGCCGGCCGGCCGCCAGTTGTTGCCCGCGGTCGTGCCGTCCAGATGGCAGACGACGTATCGGCCTTCCACCAGCGCCCGCAGGCTGGCTGTCGCCTCCGCGCCGCCCGTCTCGCCGGTGCCGCGACGATCCTCGGGGGCGGTGATCCCTTGCAGCCGGACGCTGACCTTGCCGAACAGGATATCGTCGCCGTCGCGGGCCGCCGCCTCGCCGGCAAGCACGGCCGCCGTGGCGATCGTCTGCGCGGCCGCCGGATGCACCAAGGCGACAAGCGGCAGCAGCAAAGCCGCCGCCAGGATCGCTTTCCTCATGGAGGCTCTCTCTCCCCTCTCGTCTGATCGGGGAGTTGAGAAGCCTTACCGAGAAGACCGCGCCTGTCTTTGGGCTTTCGCCTTGGACATACACAGACGCCTCCCCGACCAATGTCGGAGAGTGCGTTGCGGCCGCACTTGCGCCGCTCGGTAAGGGGTTCTCACGCCCCAGCCCATCTGCGATGGGTTGCTGGCAGTCTAGCAGGAGGAAGGCCGGCTCGGCAACGGCACGCTGGCCGGAAGCAGGTCCCCGCAACCGCATGCCTTGACATTGTGGCGGCCCCGCCCGACTTCTTGCCCCTCGCAGGAGACCCGCCCCATGTCCCAGGCCGCACGAAAACCCGCCGAGTCCACCATCGACGCCGCCGAGGTCGAGCGATTCTCGAAGATGGCCGCCGAGTGGTGGAACCCCAACGGCAAGTTCCGGCCGCTGCACAAGTTCAATCCGGTGCGCCTCGCCTATATCCGCGACGCGGTGGCGGAACATTTCGGCCGCGATGCGCGTGCGCCGAAACCGTTCGAGAAGCTGCGCTTCCTCGACATCGGCTGCGGCGGCGGGCTTCTGTGCGAGCCGATGTCCCGCCTCGGCGCTTCGGTCGTCGGCGCCGATGCCTCGGAAACCAATATCGAGGTGGCGAAGCTGCATGCGGCCGAGGGCGGCGTGAAGATCGACTACCGCGCGACGACGGCCGAATCGCTCGCCGACGCGGGCGAAGAATTCGACGTGATCCTCAACATGGAGGTGGTCGAGCACGTCGCCGACGTGAACCTCTTCATCGCCAAATGCGGCGAGATGCTGAAGCCCGGCGGCATCATGTTCGTCGCCACCATCAACCGCACCATGAAGGCGCTGGCGCTGGCCATAGTCGGGGCCGAATACGTGCTGCGCTGGCTGCCGCGCGGCACCCACCAGTTCGGCAAGCTGGTGCGCCCGGAGGAATTGGAGGCGGCGCTCGCCGCCGCCGGCATGAGTATCGCCGACCGCACCGGCGTCGTCTACAACCCCATCGCCGATCGCTGGCAGCGCTCGAAGGACATCGACGTCAACTACATGGTTCTGGCGAAGAAGCCGGCGGAATAAGAGCGCCCTATCCCGCCAGGTGGCGGAACTGCGCCACCACCTCGTCGTAGACCGCGCGCTTGAACGGCACGATCAGCTCCGGCAGTTGCGCCATGGGCTTCCAGCCCCAGTCGTCGAATTCCGGCTCGTGCCCGCCCGGCGGCGGGTTGATGGCGATCTCGCTCTCGTCGCCCTCGAACCGGAAGGCGAACCATCGCTGCGTCTGGC
>CAZVTK010000244.1:0-4801 GCA_964629765.1 uncultured Mesorhizobium sp. | reverse complement strand
ATCGACCGCTGCCTGTCGTGCCTGTCCTGCATGACCACCTGCCCGTCGGGCGTCCATTACATGCATCTGGTCGACCACGCCCGCGTCCACATCGAGAAGACGTACCGGCGCCCGCTGCTCGACCGGCTGGTCCGCGCCATGCTGGCTTCCGTCCTGCCCTATCCCGGCCGCATGCGCGCCGCCCTGTCGATGGCGCGGCTCGGAAAACCCTTCGCCGGCCTGTTCCGTGCCATGCCGGGGCTGAAGCCGCTCGCCGCCATGCTGGCGCTGGCGCCGGCTCGCATCCCCGCAAGGTCGCCGGTCAGCCGTCCCGGCCGGCACGGCCCGCAAGGCGAGCCGCGTGGCCGCGTCGCGCTGCTCACCGGCTGCGCGCAGCAGGTTCTGGAGCCGGGCATCAACGAGGCGACGGTGCGGCTGCTCACCCGGCTGGGCGTCGAGGTCATGGTGCCGCAAGGCGAGGGCTGCTGCGGCGCGCTGGTCCACCATATGGGCCGCGAGGAGGCCGCGCTGGAGGCCGCCCGCCGCAACGTCGACGCCTGGACCCGGCAGGTCGAGACCGGCGGGCTCGACGCCATCGTCATCACCGCGTCCGGCTGCGGCACGACGATCAAGGACTACGGCTACATGCTGCGGCTCGACCCCGCCTATGCCGACAAGGCGGCGCGCGTGTCGGGGCTGGCGAAGGACGTCACCGAATATCTGGCCGCGCTCGACCTGCCGCCCGGCGAGGCGCGCGACATGACCGTGGCCTACCATTCGGCCTGCTCCATGCAGCACGGCCAGAAGATCGTGCGCCAGCCGAAGGATCTGCTGCGCCATGCCGGCTATGGCGTGGTCGAGCCGCGCGAGGGGCATCTGTGCTGCGGCTCGGCGGGCACCTACAACATCCTGCAACCGGAGATTTCGGCGCAACTGCGCGAGCGCAAGGTGAAGAACCTTGCGGCAACGGGCGCGCCGCTGGTCGCCACCGGCAATATCGGCTGCATCACGCAGATCGCCTCCGCCGCGCAGATGCCGGTCGTGCATACGGTCGAGCTGCTCGACTGGGCCTATGGCGGGCCAAAGCCGGCCGCGCTGTCGCGGCGATGAGGCGCTACGTCGCGACGTCGAACACCAGCTCGGCCGTTATCTTTGCCCACGGCGCGACGATCTTGCCGTCGTCGCGGCGCTCGACCAGACCCAGTTCAAGCAGCCTCGCGATATCGGCATGAACGCCCCGGTAGTCGCGCCCGACGGCCTGCGACAGCGCGCGGATCGACGACGGGCCGGTGCTGCGGAGCATCGCCACGAGATTCCAGCGGTTGACGGTAAGCCCTTCGAGTAATTGTGCCGGCGTCGCGAAGGACAGGCCGGCCGGCTCCGGCGAGACGTTGCCGGCGTCGATCCTCGCCGCGCTGGCCTTTGCGCGCGAAAAGAACGTGTCGAGCGCTTCGGCCCTGATCGTCAGCTCATCCATCTTTCAGCTCCTGCTCGACGTCCTTCTGGAAATCGGCAATCAGCGTCTCGAGATCGGCGAAGCGGCAAGGCTCCTCGCGGTCGCGCAGATGGCGATGATCGCCTTTTCCCGCTTCGTTGTCGTAGCCCGCGATCCGCCGGCCTGGCAGTCCGAAGAACAGCGAATATTTGAGGCCATGCGGCCGCTCCGTCGTCGCCGAAGGCATGCTCCATATCCTGCGCCTTCCATTGCCGTAGGTCGAGGCTTCGACGACGTCAATGCGCCCGCGCAGCCGCAGTGCTTGCACAGAAGACGAAAAAGGCGGCGCAACCCCTCGCGCCGCCTTTTGCGTACGGACCGGCTGAGCTCGGCTCCGGCCCGTCCCCCGAAGTGCTGGTCCGAGGTGTTCCGTCAGAGCACGACCACCTTGGCGCCGACCTTGACGCGGTCGTAGAGGTCGATCACGTCCTCGTTGCGCATGCGGATGCAGCCCGACGACACGTTCTGGCCGATGGTCCAGGGCGCGTTGGTGCCGTGGATGCGGTAGAGCGTCGAGCCGAGATAGAGGGCGCGCGCGCCGAGCGGGTTGGCCGGGCCGCCTTCCATCATCGCAGGCAGCACGCGACCCTTCTTCTTCTCGCGCTCGATCATCTCCGCCGGCGGACGCCAGCTCGGCCATTCCGCCTTGCGGGTGATGTTCTCCGAGCCGTTCCACATGAACCCTTCCTTGCCGACGCCGACGCCGTAGCGCCGGGCCTGGCCGCCCTCGCCGACGAGGTAGAGGAACTTGCTGGCGGTATCGACCACGATGGTGCCGGCCTTGTGCGGTCCGTCATAGGAGACTTCCTGCGGCAGGAATTTCGGGTCGAGCGTCGGCTTGGGGTTTTCGCGCGGGGCGGCGGCGGCCACGGCGGCCGTGTGGATCGAGCTGTCGGCCCGCTGCGGGCGGCGCGCCTCCGCCTCGGTTCGACCCGGGCGCTGGCGCTCGATGCGCTCGGACAGGATCGGCTCGCGGCGCAATTCGCGACCCAGCTCCTGCTGGCGTGCCGCGCGGCGCGCGGCCGGCTCCGGCGCGGGTCGCAGCACGGCGCCGTTGACCACGCGGCGGTCGGCGCGCTGCTGCCGTCCGTCGGGCGCGCGGCGAAGCTGCATCACCCATGGCGCGGCAAGGTCCGGGCTGACCACCAGCGAAGGGCGCGAGCCGTATCGCTCCTGAGCGAGGGCGGGGCTGGCGAGGAGGGCCGCCACGGCGGCGAGAATGGCAATATGCTTCATCGATGGACTCGTGACTTACGCATCGGACGAAAACGCCTGCTCCCTGATGGGGAACGCGGCGGGGCTACAGGCTCACAATGCCAACCGGCGGCCACCGAAAGATGAATCGGGTTGCCTAAATTGCGCCCGATCGCCGAAACCTTTCGGTACGGTTACCGCCCGGTTCAGGAAACTGGTAAATCGGCGGTGAATCAAGAGGGGGCGAGATGGAGCTGCCTGAAGGATTGCCCGAAGGACTGACCAGGGGACCGGACGGGCGTGTGCGCTGCGCCTGGCATGGCAATCTGCCGGACTACATGGCCTATCACGACGCCGAATGGGGCATGCCGGTCGGCGACGACGCGCGCCTGTTCGAAAAACTGTGCCTCGAGGGATTCCAGTCGGGCCTGTCCTGGCTGACGATCCTGCGCAAGCGCGACAATTTTCGCGACGCCTTCGACGGTTTCGACTTCGTCCGGCTGGCGCGGGCGGGCGAAAGCGAGGTCGCGCGGCACCTCGCCAATGCCGGCATCGTCCGCCATCGCGGCAAGATCGCGTCGGTCTACAACAACGCCCGCCGGGCGGTGGAGATGGCCGACAGGCACGGCTCGCTGGCCGCCTTCTTCTGGTCCTTCGAGCCGCCCGCGCAGGAGCGTCCGCCCGTGGTCGACATGGCCTACTATCGCGCCAACCCGACCACGCCCGCGTCCCGGCTCATCTCGAAGGAGCTGAAGAAGCGCGGCTGGAGCTTCGTCGGCCCGACCACGGTCTACGCCTTCATGCAGGCGATGGGCATGGTCAACGACCATCTCGAAGGCTGCGCCTGCCGGGCCGGCGTGGAGCATGCGCGGCAGCGGTTCAGGCGCCCGGCATAGGGGCGGAAAACGCCGCCCGGCACGCCGTCCCGGCGCGATCCCCGCTCCCGGCGGGAACGAAATACCGCGGTCAGGCATATTGAGCATGGTGGCAAAGCATGCCACTTGCGGCCTTGGCGCAACGCCCGCCGGGCGGACATTCGGGAGAGTGGATGGACGATTTTTTCCTGTTCCTCGCCGTCGGCCTGCTGGCGCAGGCGGTCGACGGGGCATTGGGAATGGCGTTCGGCGTCATTTCGTCCACCACGCTGATCGCCTTCGGCGTCGGCCCGGCGCATGCGTCGGCAGCCATCCACGCCGCCGAGCTCTTCACCACCGCCGCCTCGGGCTCCTCGCATCTCTACAACCGCAACATCGACTGGAAGCTGTTCTTCCGGCTGGCGCCCTTCGGCATCCTCGGCGGCGTGCTCGGCACCTATGTGCTGACCTCCTTCGACGGCGACGTCATCAAGCCCGTCGTCACCGCCTACCTGGCCGTGCTCGGCGCGTGGATTCTCCTGCGCTCGTTCCACAAGACGCCGGGCAGGCCGCTGCCGCTCAACGCGGTGCCGCCCATGGGCGCGGTCGGCGGCTTCCTCGATTCGGCCGGGGGCGGCGGCTGGGGCCCGATCGTCACGACCGGCCTGCTCGGCTTCGGCGGCACGCCGCGCTATGTCATCGGCACGGTCAACGCCGCCGAGTTCCTCATCACCCTGTCGGTGTCGCTGGCCTTTCTCGGCGCCATCCTGACCGGCCACTGGGAGGAGGCAGGGGACCTCCTCTCCCACGGAACCGCGGTTGCCGGGCTGATCGTCGGTGGCCTCATCGCGGCGCCCTTCGCCGGCTACGTCACTGCGCGCCTGCCCGAGCGCTTCTTGCTTCGCGCCGTCGGAATCCTTATCTCGCTGCTGGCCGGCTTCCAGACGGCGCAGGCGCTCGGCTGGCTCTGACGGCTAGGCTGGATGACCGGCCTGACGGAAATTCTTCTCCGCCGCGCCCTTGACAGGAAATTCGCGTCTCCATATCTCACCGCCCAGCGTTGGCACTCTCTACCGGGGAGTGCTAACAGCGGTCCGGCCTCCCCGCCGGACGGAGGATCGTTCAAGCGATAGTCGCACCAGGGATAGACCAACATGGCAAAGACGAAGTTCCGCCCGCTCCACGACCGCGTGGTCGTGCGCCGCCTCGAATCCGAGGAGAAGACCAAGGGCGGCATCATCATTCCGGACACCGCCAAGGAGAAGCCGCAGGAAGGCGA
>CAZVTK010000243.1:0-4838 GCA_964629765.1 uncultured Mesorhizobium sp. | reverse complement strand
AGCCAATCTCCCCCCTTGAGGGGGAGATGTCCGGCAGGACAGAGGGGGGCGCGAAGGGGCGGGAGTTGTCGTCATGGCTCGCAAGGCCAGCGCTTGATATCTCCCCCTTCCGCCCCTATCTCCCGCGCTTCAACGCGAACTGAACCAGCGGACCCTTCCGCGGCCGTGTCGTGGGCGCTAGCCTGCATGCCGGCCAAACCGGGACCAGACCGGGAAACATGACGTGAACGAGAATACCCTGAACCTCGGCGACTTCGGCTTCGCCGGCGACGACAATGTGGTGCCCTTCGAGGTCGGCGCGCTCGACGTGCGCGGCCGCGCCGTGCAGCTCGGGCCACTGCTCGACCAGATCCTCGGCCGCCACGCCTATCCCGAGCCGGTCGCCCGGCTGCTGGCGGAGGCGGTGGCGCTGACGGTGCTGCTCGGCACCTCGCTGAAGTTCGACGGCAAGTTCATCCTCCAGACCCGTTCCGACGGTCCGGTCGACATGCTGGTGGCGGACCTGCGCACGCCCGGCTCGGTGCGCGCCTATGCGCGCTTCGACCAGGAGCGGCTCGACGAGGCGGTCGCCGCCGGCAGGGACGCGCCCGAGGCGCTGCTCGGCAGCGGCGTGCTGGCGCTCACCGTCGACCAGGGCACGCATATGCAGCGCTATCAGGGCATCGTGCAGCTCGACGGCACCTCGCTGGAGGATGTCGCGCGCCACTATTTCCGCCAGTCGGAGCAGATCCCGACCGAGGTGAAGCTCGGCGTGGCGCGGCAGATGCTGCCCGGCGAGGCCGGCGGAACGCACTGGCGCGCCGGCGGCGCGCTGATCCAGTTCTTGCCCGAGGCGCCCGGGCGCCTGCGCCAGGCCGACATCCATGGCGGCGACGGCGACGCCCGCGCGCCGGCCGGGGAAGGCCCCGACGACGATGCGTGGCAGACGGCGCGGGCGCTGTTCCTCTCCGTCGAGGCGGACGAGCTGATCGACCCGACGGTCGGCGCCGAGCGGCTGCTGTTCCGGCTGTTCCACGAGCACGGCGTGCGCGTGTTCGACGGCACCGAGGTCCGCGACGAGTGCTCCTGCTCGCGCGAGCGGGTGCGCGGCGTCCTCGCAGGCTTCTCCGCCGAGGAGGTCGCCGAGAGCATCGAGGACGGGCGCATCAGCGTGAACTGCGAGTTCTGCTCGACCGCCTACGCGTTCGACCCGGACGAGCTGGCGGCGAGCGCGCCCGCGCTCAATTGAGCGCGCGCTTCTGCTCGGGCAGGTCGAGCGAGAAGGCCGGGATCTCCACCTCGAAAGTGTCGCCGCGCCCATCGGTCATCGTGTAGTGCCCCTGCATGATGCCCGACGGCGTGGTGAGCGGGCAGCCCGACATGTACTGGTAGCTGTCGCCGGGCGCGAGCTCCGGCTGCTCGCCGACGACGCCCGGCCCGCGCACCTCCTCGACGCGGCCGAGCCCGTCGACGATGCGCCAGTAGCGGGTGATGAGCTTCACCTGCCGCTCCGACTGGTTGGCGATGGTGACGCGATACGCCCAGAACCAGCGGCCTTCCTCGGGCGCCGAGCGGTCCTCGATGAAGAACGGCTCGACGCTGACCTCGATGTCGTGCGTTGTGGCGCGATACATTCCTGCCGACCTGTCAATAGACCCGTGCCAGATGGACGGGCCCGGATGGGATGGGCATTGTGGCGCATCGTGGCCGGCCGGCAAGGGGTGTGCGGCCGGCGGAGCCCGATTGCCGGAGGATAATCGCGATGATCTCGCCCGCCGACTACCGCGCCATGGCGCTTTCCATGCCGCACGCCGCCGAAGGCAGCCATTTCGAGGCCGTGGATTTCCGGGTCGGGGGGAAGATATTCGCCACCTGGCGCGAGGACAGGCGGCAGGCCGTGGTGAAGCTGACGCCCGAGGACCAGGCGCTGATGCTGGAAACCATGCAAGGCGTGCTGTCGCGCCTGCCGGGCGGCTGGGGCCTCAAGGGCTGGACGCGGCTTCACCTCGACGCCGCCGGCGAGGACGAGGTCCGCCACGTCCTGACGACGGCGTGGCGGACGGTCGCGCCGAAGAAGCTTACGAAGGCTCAGTAATCCCAAGGGGAAACGAGTTCGAGGCCGGTGGTCTCGAAGTGCTTCAGGTTGCGCGTGGCGAGCGATCCGCCATTGACCAGCGCGATCGCGGCGATCATGCCGTCGGCGGTCGACATTGCGCGGCCGCGCCTGGACGCCGCGCCCATGATCCGGCCGCAAATAAGTGCGGCGTCTTCGGTCAGGGCGAAGATGCGGGTTGCGTGCCGCTGGCGCAGCTCGTCCAAGGTCGCGCCGAACCGCGCTGCGCGCTGATCCAGAGCGACTTTCTCGATGCCGAATGCCACTTCCGCAATCACCACGGTCGAGACTGCGATTCCGCGGTCATGTCGCTCCAGCCATTCCATGACGGGCGGGTGCGGATGCCTGCGCATGGTTTCCGACACGATATTCGTGTCGATGAAGATCATAGGTCGATGCCCGGATTCGGTACGCGCGCGGCCTGGATTATCTCTTCGAGATCGATGTCGTCGCAACCATTCTCCGCCGCGAGCCGGCGATAGAACACGTCCGCAGGTTCGCGCTCGGCTTCGTTGCGCTCATACTGCTCCAGCGCCCGTTCGACGATCTGCGCGACGGTGCGCTTCTCGCGCAGGGCGAGGCGGTGCGCGATGTCGCGCGCCTTGGCGCTGCGGACGGAAAGCTGTGGTTCTGCCATACGCCGAATCTAGGCGCAAAGGCACCTGCCATCAAGATGGCAGGTGCCGGCCTGATGGCTACCCGCGCGGCTACGCCGCCGCGAGCGCCCGGTCGATGTCCTCGATCAGGTCGTCGACATCCTCCAGCCCGATCGACAGGCGCAGCGTGCCGGGCGAGATGCCGAGCTCGGCGCGGGCCGCATCGGTGAGGTTCTTGTGCGTGGTCGTCCCCGGATGGGTGATCAGGCTCTTGGCGTCGCCGAGATTGTTCGAGATCTTCACGATCTCCAGATTGTTCTGGAAGCCGAAGGCGCCGGCCTTGCCGCCCTTCACGTCGAAGCAGATCAGCGTCGAGCCGCCCTTCATCTGCCGCAAGATGATGTCCGCCTGGGGATGATCCTTGCGTCCGGGGTAGATGACGCGGGCGGCTTTCGGATGATCGGCGAGGAAATCGGCGATCTTCGCCGCGCTTTCCGTCTGCTGCCTCACCCGCAGCGGCAGCGTTTCCAGCCCCTTCAGCAGCGTCCACGCGTTGAACGGCGACATGCTGGGACCGGTGTGGCGGAAATAATCGTGCAGGTTCTCGTCGATCCACTTCTTGTCGGAGAGGATGATGCCGCCCAGCACGCGGCCCTGTCCGTCTATGTGCTTGGTGGCGGAGTAGACGACCACATGCGCGCCGAGCTCCAGCGGCTTCTGCTGGAGCGGGGTGGCGAACACGTTGTCGACCACCACGCGCGCGCCGACGGCGTTGGCGATCTTCGCGACGGCGGCGATGTCCACCACCTCCAGCGTCGGGTTGGTCGGGCTTTCGAGGAAGAGGAGCTTGGTGTTCGGCCGCACTGCCTTTTCCCAAGCGGCGATGTCGCGGCCGTCGACCAGCGTGGTCTCGACGCCGTAGCGGGGCATCAGAGTCTCGACGATGTAGCGGCAGGAGCCGAACAGCGCGCGCGCCGCCACCACGTGGTCGCCGGCCCTGATCGAACAGAGCAGCGCCGCCGACACGGCGGCCATGCCCGAGGCGGTGGCGCGCGCGTCCTCGGCGCCTTCGAGCGCGCACATGCGCTTCTCGAACATGTCGACGGTTGGGTTCGCGTAGCGCGAGTAGATGAAGCCCGGCTCCTCGCCCTTGAAGCGGGCTTCCGCGGCCTCGGAACTGTCGTAGACGAAGCCCTGCGTCAGGTACATCGCCTCGGCCGTCTCGCCGAACTGCGAGCGCAGCGTGCCGCCATGCACGAGCTGCGTTGCCGGCCTCAATGTGCGCTGTTCCTTGCTCATTCCATGCCCCCAACAACAAAAAACCGGCCGCGAAAGTCGCAAGCCGGTTTCATCACCTCGGCCCTTTAGCGACTTGTTTAACGTGGCTGCAAGCCGACCGGCCAAATCACCACGGGATAACGGACCCTTTAGACCCGTCTCCGGCTTGCGTCAATCACGCCGATTGCTAAACCACTTGGCCAGCATGGACGTATGCGAAGCCTTCGGGCGAGCCATGCCGCATGGAGACGCATCGCTTGCGCCAGACAGGCATTCTTCCCGACACCGAGATCGCCGCGCTGTTCCAGTCCGGCGCGCTTGCCGCGCCGCGCCCGCTCGACCCCGACCAGATCCAGCCCGCGAGCCTCGATCTGAGGCTCGGCGAAAAGGCCTGGCGCGTGCGCGCGAGCTTCCTGCCGGGGCCGACCAGCAAGGTCTCCGACAAGCTCGACCGGCTGAAGCTGCACGAGATCGACCTGACCGCCGGCGCGGTGCTGGAGACCGGCTGCGTCTACATCGTGCCGCTGCTCGAAGGTCTGAACCTGCCGGCCGGCATCTCGGCCTCGGCCAATCCGAAGAGCTCGACCGGCCGCCTCGACATCGTCACCCGGGTCATGACCGACAACGGCCGCGAGTTCGACAAGATACCGGCCGGCTACTCCGGCCCGCTCTATCTCGAAGTCAGCCCGCGCACCTTCCCGATCGTCGTGCGCACCGGCTCACGGCTGTCGCAGATACGCTTCCGCACCGGCAACGCGCTTCTCTCCGAGGGCGAGCTCGAGATCCTGCACCGCGCCGAGACGCTGGTCGCCACCGAGCCGCCCAACATTTCCGGCGGCGGCATCGCGCTCTCGATCGATCTCAGCGGCAAG
>CAZVTK010000242.1:0-4895 GCA_964629765.1 uncultured Mesorhizobium sp. | reverse complement strand
GAATCAGAACACGCCGAACAACGGAACCCCGTTTATGGGTACGTGACCTAGAGCCACTGCACCTTGACGATCTCATAGCCCCGCGCGCCGCCGGGCGCGTTGACCTCGATGGCGTCGCCGACCTCCTTGCCGATCAGCGCCCGCGCGATCGGCGAGGAGATGGAGATGCGGCCGGACTTCACGTCCGCCTCCTGGTCGCCGACGATCTTGTAGGTCTTCTTCTCTTCCGTGTCCTCGTCGACCAGCACGACGGTGGCGCCGAACTTGATCTTGTCGCCGGAAAGCTTGGACACGTCGATCACCTCGGCGCGCGCGATCAGGTCCTCGAGTTCGGCGGCGCGGCCCTCGTTGAGGCTCTGCGCCTCCTTGGCGGCGTGATATTCGGCGTTCTCCGAAAGGTCGCCATGGGCGCGCGCCTCCGAGATCGCCTCGATGATCCGCGGGCGCTCCTCCTGCTGGCGCCAGCGCAGTTCCTCCTTGAGGGCCTCGAAACCGGTGGCCGTCATGGGGACCTTGTTCATTTTCCAAACCTCGCCTTCGACATTTCATGGGGCCGGGACAAAATAAAAACGGTCCGCAAGCGAAGCCAGCGGAGCCGTTCCGGCAATCTGCCTCACAATATAGCAAATCCCCGCCGGTTTTCACGCAAAATCTATGCTTCCCCAGCGTCGCCCGGTGCGCAAAAGCGTCGCCCCCGTGCAACAAGGAAGCCCGGGCGGCAGGGAGACGCCCGGGCTTCGTCGCACGGCGCGCACACCGCGCCTCGAATTGTCCGCCCGGCGGCCGAATTGCGGAACGGAACCGTTCACGTCGGCCAAGGGCGCCTGATGGGACACCTGTCGAGCAGGCAGACTATGCCCAATCGGGCGGGAAGACGCCTCAAATTCCCGTTACGGAACCCGCTGGACCCTCTGCTGGACCATGAGGCGCCCCCGTGCAGGTGCTCGCGGGCCGGCCGGCGGGCTGGTAGACGCCGGCGCATTCCCCCGAGCCTCTTGTGAGCCCGCCGTGCCGCGTCCCCTCGCCAATCTCCTGCTTTTGACCGCCGGCGCCATATGGGGCATGGGTTTCGTCGCGCAGTCGACGGCCATGGCCGCGCTCGGCCCGATGCTGTTCGTCGCGCTGCGCTTTGCCGTCGCCACCGTCGCGATGCTGCCCTTCGCGCTGGTCGAGGCGCGGCGCGCGCCCCGGCCGCTGACGGGCGGCGAGCGCCGCGCCTTCCTCGTCATCGGCCTGCTGCTCACCGGCGGCATGCTGGTGCAGCAGATCGGCATGCTGACGACCACCGTCACCAATGCCGGCTTCCTCACCGGCCTCTACGTGGTCTTCGTGCCCTTCGTCGCCGTGGCGCTGTTCCGCGAGCGCCCGCACCCGGCGATCTGGCCCGGCGCGGCGCTCGCCCTCGCCGGCATCTTCCTGCTCTCGGGCGGCGAGATCGGCGCGCTGGCGCCCGGCGACTGGCTCAACATCCTGTGCGCCGTGTTCTGGGCGTTTCAGGTCTTCCTCGTCGGCCGCTACGCCGCCGGCACCGGCCGCCCGGTCACGCTCGCGGTCGCCCAGTTCGCCGTGTGCTGCGTGATCGCCGGGGCGCTGGCGGCCCTGTTCGAGCCATTCCCGCTCGACGGCATCCGCGCCGCCCTGCCCGAGATCCTGTTCGCCGGCATC
Source organism: uncultured Mesorhizobium sp. (assembly GCA_964629765.1). Lineage (GTDB taxonomy): Bacteria > Pseudomonadota > Alphaproteobacteria > Rhizobiales > Rhizobiaceae > RCIO01. Next base: position 3,230 of record CAZVTK010000242.1, on the reverse strand, counting down.
GTCTCGGGCGGCATCGCCTTCACGCTCCAGATCATCGGCCAGCGCTGGACCAGCGCGCCGCAGGCGGCCATCTTCCTGTCCACCGAAGCCGTGTTCGCCGCCGTCTTCGCCGCGCTGATCCTCGGCGAGCGCCTGCCCGCCACGGGCTTCGTCGGCTGCGTCTTGATCCTCGCCGCCATCCTCGTGGTCGAGCTCGTGCCGCAGATGCGCCGCAGGCGCGCCGGCAGCGAGACAGGCGGCCGAACGGGCGTCACGCCCTGAAGATGAGGGTCGCGCCGGCCGCGATCATCGCAAAGCCGGCGACGTGCTGCCAGGTGATCGCCTCCTTCAGGTAGAGCACCGAGAATACCGCGAACACGACCAGCGTGATCACCTCCTGCATGGTCTTCAGCTCGGCCGCCGAATAGACCTGATGGCCGATGCGGTTGGCCGGCACGGCGAACCAGTATTCGACGAAGGCGATGCCCCAGCTCGCCAGCACCACCACCCAAAGCGGCTTCGACGCGAAGGTCAGGTGCCCGTACCACGCGAACGTCATGAACACGTTCGAGATGACCAGCATGATGACCGGCAGCACGTAGGGCGACAGCAGCGTCGACATGGACGGGGTTCCGGCGGGAGAGACCGCGGAGCATTCGGGCCGCCTCCGTCCGCTGTCAATCGGCCGGAGGCAGTCCCCACCGCTCTCTTCGCGGCGATCTTGATTCACGCTGCCTGATTCACATTGAAAGCCTTTGTGATCGCGCATGGCTTGCGAAAGCCCCAATCGGCGGCAGACTGGCCACGATGCCGTTGCGCGACCGACCGACCGCCCTAGCCTGCGCCGCCCTCGCGCTGCTCGCCTCGGCGTGCCTGACCGGCGCGGCCGCCTTCGCCCAGCGCGCCGCACTCGAACTGCCGCAGACCATGCGCGCCCCGCCGCTGCGTGGCGACATCATGCCCACAACGCCGGACGATGGGCGCGTCGGCGACCCGTTGCCGCCGGCGCTGCTGCTGCTTCCACCTGTACCCGAAACGGCCGGAGCCACCCTCTCCCGGCCCGACGATGAGGCGCCGCCCGACCTCGCGCCCCACACCGACCATGACGGCGCCGTGGGCGACCTCATCGCGCAGGTGCCCAACTTCCCGCGCCCGCGGCCGAGCCAGACCGAGATCGACGGCAATGTCGGCGACCTGTTGGCCTATGTCCCGCGCGTGCCGGCGCAGCGTCCCGCCGGCAGCAGCGCCATCGACGCCGCTCTGGCGCCGGGCAAGGCCCGCGCCGCGATCCCGCCCGCGCCGGCCGAAATGTCGGCTGGGGAAAAACAGTGCCGCGCCGAGCTCGCCGCTCTCGGCGCCGGATTCCGCGAGCAAAGCCGGCTGGCCGACGAAAGCGGCTGCCTCGTCGACTGGCCGCTGGTGCTTTCGTCGCTCGGCGGCGGCTTCGGCATCGAGCCCGACGCGGTGCTGAACTGCCAGACCGCCCTCGCCCTTGCCCGCTACGCGCGCGACACGATCGAGCCCGCCGCGCGCCAGAGCTTCGGCACCGGCCTGAAGACGATCAACCATGCGTCGGCCTATGTCTGCCGCGGCCGCGTCGGCGACGCCGACAGCCCGGCGCGGCTTTCCGAGCACGCCTTCGGCAACGCCATCGACATCGGCTCCTTCGACCTCGACGACGGCCGCCGGCTCGACATCCGCGCCTACGGCCCCGGCGAGGCAACCGAGCGGGACTTCATGCGCGAGGTGCGCGGCGCGGCCTGCGGGCCGTGGAAGACCGTGCTCGGCCCCGGCACCAATGCCGACCACGCCACGCATTTCCATTTCGACCTCGCGCAGAGGCGGCGCGGCGGCACCTACTGCAAGTAGCGCCGCCCCATTCTCCCTGCCCCATTCCGGCCACAGGCGTGAAGGCGCGGCGCAGCCTCTTCTTTACGTTTGCGGCCTATCCTTCCCGCATATCGCCATGCCGGGGACTTGTAGGATGCGTACCCAGGGCATCTTCGCCGCGCGGCCGCTGCGCCGCGTGCGCGCCGCCGCCATCATCGCCGCAATGGCAGTGCTCGCCTCGTGCGGTTCGGGCAGCGTGCTGGACGACCCGCAGCTCGTCAGCAGCGAGCGCACCTCCGCCGTGGGCGCCAGCGCCGGCTCGGTGCGCGGGCTCGGCGCGCTGGTGAAGTCCAACCCCTTCCTGTCGCAGGGACCGCGCAGCGATGCGCCGCTCTCCTCCTACGCGCAGATGCCGGGTGAGGAGCAGCAGTGCCGGCTGGCGCTGAAGAAGCTCGGCGTCGCCTGGTCCGACATCGAGCCCATCGACGACGGCGGCTCCTGCGGCATCGACTGGCCCATCCGGGTCAGCGGCATGCCCGGCGGCATCGACATGAAGCCGGCGGCGACGCTCAACTGCCAGATGGCGCTGGCCTTCGCCACATGGACGAAGAACGAGTTGTCGCCGACGGCGCGCACGCGCTTCTTCTCCGGCGTCAAGACCATCCACCAGGGCTCGTCCTATTCGTGCCGGCGCATCGCCGGCTCGCGCACCGTCTCCGAGCATGCGAAGGGCAACGCGCTCGACGTCATGCGCATCGAGCTCAACAACGGCCGCGACATCGACGTGCGCAAGCCGGGCTTCTTCGCCTTCCGCGAAAAGAGCCTTTTGAAGAACGTGCGCTCCGGCGGCTGCGACTATTTCACCACCGTGCTCGGCCCTGGCTACAACCGCGACCACGCCGACCATTTCCACTTCGACCTCAAGGGCCGGCGCAACGGCTACGTGGCCTGCAACTGACGGGCCTGCAACTGACGGACCCACGATTGCCCCTTCGCAGACGCGAAGCCGGGATGATATGAGGGCTGCGCCATGCTAGCTCTCGAACTTGCGATCGTCGCCATCCTCATCGTCGTCAACGGCCTCCTGGCGATGTCGGAGCTTGCGGTCGTCTCCGCCCGCCCGGCCCGCTTGCGCACCATGCAGCAGAAGGGGTCCGCCGCGGCCGGCCGCGCCCTTGCGTTGCAGGACAATCCCGGCCGCTTCCTTTCCACCGTGCAGATCGGCATCACGCTGGTCGGCGTCCTGTCCGGCGCCTTCTCGGGCGCGACGCTCGGCCTGCGGCTGACCGACTGGCTGGAATCGGTCGGCATGCCCGACCGGTTCGCCGACACGCTGGGCGTCGGCGTGGTCGTCGCGCTCATCACCTATTTCTCGCTGATCGTCGGCGAGCTGGTGCCCAAGCAGATCGCCCTGCGCAACC
>CAZVTK010000241.1:0-4897 GCA_964629765.1 uncultured Mesorhizobium sp. | reverse complement strand
GTGGCCTACTTTTGCGCCGCCCAATGGCCGACTTTTGCGCCGCCGTTGACACCGAAGGTCAGGCCTGCGGTGACCAGGCCGACCAGGCCGGCGCCGAGCCAGCCCGCACCGGTGCCATAGGCCCAGGTGGCGGCGGTGACTCCTGCGAAAAACGGCAGAGCGAACACGGCAAGCGTGAAGAGCAGCCAGCAGAGAAATCCGATGGCTGTGATGCTGAGAAGAATGCTGACGATAATCATCGTGGCGGCTCCGTGAATGGCTGACGGATTGCGCCTCCACCACCACCACGGCGCGACAGGAACATAGCAGGAATTCTGTCGCAGTGGGAGCGGAAACGCGCGGCGTCCGCTGCTTGAGCGACCCGGTTCGCCTCATAAGGCGAATGGGTCGATTTCGCCGACGATAGCGGTTTCATCGCCGTCGTATTCGGCGGCCGGAGTGACCGAGAAGGTGCCGTCACCGGCCCGGAAGATGACGATCGCGGCGATCAGGGTGCTGGCGAGGCTGAAGGCGAAGGCGTTGGCGGTTTCCAGGGACATCGATCCGGCTCCTGTTCGAGCGGAGGACCATCCCCCGCTAACAGGCGCCCGAAGTGTTCGGCCGATGGCCGCAATCACCGCGTGAGGCGAAGCCGGAGCGGCGGCACGCGGATGCGTAGTCCGACCCTTTACGGGTTGATGGCGTCAGGCCATCGGTTGAAACAAGGACCAGCGCTTTGAAGCGGGGGTGGTCATCTTCGCTCAGGAGACCGTGTTGTCCCGACCGTCCGTGCCCGAAAGGATTCGAGCCAGCTCTTGCGCGACATTACAGGCGTCTTGTGCAAAGCCGCTGGGCCAGACCCGCGATGGATCACGCTGGAAGCCGCCGCGCATGATGTGAGGGTGCAGTACGGCGATGACGCGCTGCTGGTGTGACGGCGGCTCCAGTCCGGTTCGCGAGGAAGCGGTAGGCGAGGCCGATGTCGAGATCCACCGTCTCGGGGAACGGTATCAGCGTGCGATGGTCCACGGGTCGATGACGTCAATGCCGGCGGCGAGGAACGCGCTGGCGTCGCGTGTGGCAACGGCAAAGCCGTGCGAAGCGGCGATAGCGGCGATGTAGCCGTCAGGGGTGGGAAAGCCCTTGCCCGCCGCGCGGGCTTTGACGGCGAGTTCGGCATAGCGGCGTGCCGCTTCGATTTCGAAAGTCAGGATGCGTCCGTCGAACAGTTCCATCACGCCGTTCAAGGCGTCGGTGAGCTTGTCCTTGCGCTTGCCGTCCGGGAGCGCGCCGATCCCGAACATCAGCTCGGCGATGGTGACGCTGGAGAGGAACAGCGTTTCGACGGCCTGTTCGTCTAGCCATCCCTGCACGGCCTCGTCCGGCGCGGGCTTCATGGCCTCGGAGACGACATTGGTGTCGAGGAGGATCATTCAAAGCTCATCGGTTTGGCGGGCGTCCGGTCGCGGGCCTGATCGAGGGCGGCGACGTCCTCATTGGTCAAGCCGAGCCGGCGGCTGCGCTCGGCGAGCGCGCTGCCGAGGCGCAGACGGGTGGCCGGCCGGACGGCCGTTTCGAGGATTTCACGCATTTCGGCCTCAGCGCTGCGGCCGTGCTGGGCCGCGCGCACCTTGAGGGCGCGATGCGTGGCGTCGGACAGGTTCCTGATCGTGACGGCGGGCATGATGGCATCTCCTGCTGAGGTGATAGCGATGATAGCAATATAGAGAAGTTGATATCAGGTTCAAGGAAGGAGAATGGGGCGCTTACGCGCCCCATTCCCGAAACGGTAGACCGGAATGCCCAGCTTGCGGGCCTTGTCGGCCAGGTTGTCCTGAATGCCAGTGCCGGGGAAGATGATGACCCCGATCGGCATGACGGCCAGCATCTGGTCGTTGCGCTTGAAGGGCGCGGCCTTGGCGTGCTTCGTCCAGTCGGGCTTGAAGGCGACCTGCGGCACCTTGCGGGTGTCGGCCCAGCGGGCTGCGATCTTTTCGGCGCCCTTCGGCGAGCCGCCATGCATCAGCACCATGTCGGGGTGCTTGGCGTGGATCTGATCGAGCTTGGCCCAGATCTGCTTGTGGTCGGTGGTATCGCCGCCCGAGAAGGCGATCTTGGGTCCGGCTGGCACGAGCACTTCGGTTTCGGCGCGGCGCTTGGCGGCGAGGAAATCGCGGCTGTCGATCATCGCGGAGGTGAGATTGCGATGGTTGACGCGTGATCCGGTCCGTGGCGACCAGGGTTGGCCGGTGGCCTGGCAATAGTGTTCGGCGGCGCTTTCGCGGAAGACTTCCATGCCGTCGCGGCGTTCGACCAGGCTCTTGCCCATGTCGATGAGGCGTTCGAGCTGCAGGGACTTCACCTCCGAGCCGTCCTGTTCGCGCTGAAGCTGCTTCTGGGCCTGCTCGTTGTCGTCGAGCTTGTGCTCGATCCGGTCCACGGCGCGGTGAAACATGTTGACCGTCGACCAGAGGAGATCGCCAAGCTCAGTGTCGAGGCTGGTGTCGGTGATGGTGGCGACCAGGGCGTCGAAGATGTCAGCGACTGCGCCTTCGATGATGCGGTCTTCCGGGACCGGACGAGGATCGGGTTCGTCTTCGGAGGGACGATAGCCGTAGAGCTGGAGTTCCTGGACGATATGGTCAGTGGGGGAGGAGGCGTGATTGGGTTCGAAGTCGTCATGCTCGCTCATGGGATGCTCCGTCGGTTGGACCGCGACCGTCGCGGCCTTCATGGCGACGAAGCCGGCGGGCGGGACGGACCTGCACCCACAGCGGAGCGAAGGGCCGGAGCGTCAGCGGAGGATGGCGAAGGCCGGCGATTTTGTTTCGCGATGGAAAGGCCCGTAGGGCCGCCGGAAAATCGTTGGCCGCAGCCATTGCCGATCCGGCCCGGCTGTCGGCCGATCGCCCTCTCGAAGGCCGAGGCGCGGTCCCTTCCGATGGTGAGACGCATCCAAACGGGCGTGACGGCCCCGGACCGCCCTTCCCAGCCCGTTCCTGTCAGGCGGCCAGGCGCATGAAGCGGGCGACGTCTTCGGGTGCGAGTTGCACCCGGATTCCGGCCCGCAGCGCATCCACGCCGAAAAGGCGCAGATCCTCGTTGCAATCGCCTGTTGCCGGCGACAGCACGATGGCCTCGATCCCTTCGGCGTTCGCCCGTTCGATCAGGATGTCCCGCGCGCCGTCCCCTGCCGGATCGTTATCGCGGACGATATAGAGGCGTCGCAAAGTCGGCGGGAACAGGATGGCGGCGAGATGCGCGGCCGAGAGCGCCGGCGCCATCGCCATGTCGGGAAGAACCTGACGCAGCGACAGCATGGTCTCGATGCCTTCGCCTGCCGCCATCACGCTGCCGGGCACGCCAAAACGGACGGCGTGACCGAGGAGATCGCCCATCGCCTTGCGCTGCGTGTCGATGGGCGCCTTGTCGGAGCCGTCCGGTGCGAGCCAGGTGCGGTGTGCCCCGGTGACCCTGCCGTCGAGATCGGTGACGGCGGCGATCATGGCGGGCCAGGTCTCGGTCGGTCCGTGCTCGGGCCTGTAGTAGCAGCGCGGATGGAAACGCAGACTTCCGCATCCGTGCAGAAGCGCAATGCCGCGTCCACGCAGATACGTTTCCACGATTGTGCGCGCGATTGGCTGCGACATGGCGACGAGCCGCCGTGCCGCTTCAGCCGATCCTGACGGTGCTGGCGTCAAGCCGCGGCGTGGTGCTTCCGGCTCCGGGTCGGGATGCGGGAGGCTGAGGAAGCTTCGCGCCTCCTCGGCGACGTCGGTGAAGTCGATGAGGCCGAGCGATTCACGGATCACGTCGAGAAGGTCGCCGTGTTCGCCCGTGGCGGCGTCGTTCCATTTGCCTGCCGGTCCCTTGGGCGTATCACGCAGGCGCACAAACATGGAGCGGCCCTTGGCGTTTCGCACATCGCCCACCTGCCAGTAATTGCCCTGCCGCTGGCCGTTGGAGAGATAGCGCCGGCACACGGCCTCGGCCTGTCGGCCGAGACTATGCGCCAGCTGAGATGCGTCCTGCCGCGCCATTTACGCTGCCTCCCGCTCGCTGATGCGCGCGACCGGATAGGTGTCGAGCAGCTTGTCGAGGACGGCGGGGCCGGAGGCGTCGACCGGTACGAAGAAGCGCAGTTTCCAGGAGATAATCTCCCCGAACAGCCCATAGGCGCGCAGCCGATCGCGCATGGTGTCGGTGAAGCCGGACAGCTCGATCCGGTTTGCACCCATGACCCGTGCGCGGTGAAGCTGCAGCCCCTCGGCAAGGTCGAGGATCGTCCGCCCGTCGAGGAGGGCCGCATAGGCGTCGGCGCTGCTGAGGCTGGTCGTGCCGGTCGATGCGGCATTCGCCGCCCAGGCCGGCGAGACACGGCGGCCGATGATGCGCTCGTCGTCATCGGTCTGGAGCCGATAGACCCGCGTCGACTCGTTCGGCAGTCGCTTCCATACGGGCAGGAGCAAGCCGCTGACCATGTGGATCGTGCCTTCGGTGAAGGCGGGCACCGCTCCAACTTCCCGCTGCCAGACGGCGGCGAAGCTGTCGCGGTCGGCCTCCTGCCAATGGCTGTCCGCCATCATCGCGACCGTGGCGTGATGCTGCTCCATCGGCCGGAGCAGGCGGACACGCCGCTCGATTTCACCATCGTCGAGCATGATGGACGGCGCCGGAATCTGAACCGCCGCGCGGCCCGAACGCTCGTTGACCAGCAGGCGGACATGCGGATCATCGAGCCAGGCGAGCGCATCATCAAGCGTGGTCGGCCGGTTGCGGCGGCGTTCGGCGATGGTGAGCAGATAGGTCTGCGCGCCGGTCGACGGGTGGGTGTAAATGGAGGTGCGCTCGGTGACGACGAAGCTTTCCGCCGTCAGGGTCTCCAGTCCGACGTCATAAACGCCGCTGGCGATGGCGC
>CAZVTK010000240.1:4041-5023 GCA_964629765.1 uncultured Mesorhizobium sp. | reverse complement strand
ACATCGACATGGTGAAGTGCATCTATTGCGGCTTCTGCCAGGAAGCCTGCCCGGTCGACGCCATCGTCGAGGGGCCGAATTTCGAGTTCGCGACGGAAACCCGCGAGGAGCTCTATTACGACAAGGACAAGCTGCTCGCCAACGGCGACCGCTGGGAGCGCGAGATCGCCCGCAACATGGCGGTCGACGCGCCGTACCGGTGAAGGGATGGCGTTCCTCATGAAGCACCCCCACTCCGGTTCGCTTCGCTCACCACCTCTCCCCCTGCCCGGGGGAGAGGAAAGAGCCCTTCATTACGGCCGGCGCTTCCTCTCCCCCGTCGTTCGGGGGAGAGGTGGCACGCGAAGCGTGACGGAGTGGGGGTCGAAAGCCGTTGTCGGGAACGAGCGGCATTCACACGTGGACGCGCCTTTGCGGCTCGTCTAAGGAACACGCGGTTTCGCGGCCGGAGGCGGGCGCGGGGCCGCCAGGGGGAGGGCGGGCGAACCGTCCTTCACGAGGTAACGGGGTACCCATGCTCAACGGGCTCGAGGCCGCATTCTTCTATCTGTTCGCCTTCGTGGCGGTCGCCGCGGCCTTCATGGTCATCGCGGCGCGCAACCCCGTGCATTCCGTGCTCTACCTGATCCTGACCTTCTTCAACGCCGCCGCCCTGTTCCTGCTCACCGGGGCCGAGTTCCTGGCGATGATCCTGCTCGTGGTCTATGTCGGCGCGGTGGCGGTGCTGTTCCTGTTCGTCGTCATGATGCTCGACGTCGACTTCGCCAGCCTCAAGCAGGGCGCGCTGCAATATGCGCCCATCGGCGCGCTGGTCGGCATCGTGCTGGTGGCAGAGCTGGTCGTGGTGCTCGGCGGCTACGCGCTGGCCCCCACACTCGCCACCGACATCGCCATGCCGATCCCGCCGCTAGCCGAGCGGCACAACACGGCCGCGCACGGCGACGTGCTCTATACGGACAACATCATCATCATACAGAAAGCC
>CAZVTK010000240.1:0-4031 GCA_964629765.1 uncultured Mesorhizobium sp. | reverse complement strand
ATGATCGGCGCCATCGTGCTGACGCTGCGCCACAAGGAGGGCGTCAGGCGCCAGTCGGTCGCCGTGCAGGTGGCGCGCGGCCGCGGCGAGATCGAGGTGAAGAAGGTCGAGACGGGGAAGGGGATCTGACCATGACCGTCGGCATCGGCCATTATCTGACGCTTTCGGCGATCCTGTTCACGCTCGGCGTGTTCGGCATCTTCCTGAACAAGAAGAACGTCATCGTCATCCTGATGTCGGTCGAGCTCATCCTGCTCGCCGTCAACATCAATTTCGTCGCCTTCTCGGCCGCGCTGGGCGACCTGGTCGGCCAGGTCTTCGCGCTGTTCGTGCTGACCGTGGCGGCGGCCGAGGCGGCCATCGGCCTTGCGATCCTCGTCGTCTTCTACCGCAACCGCGGCTCCATCGCGGTCGAAGACGTGAACATGATGAAGGGCTGAGCGACAGCAATCATGTACCAGGCCATCGTCTTCCTCCCGCTTCTCGGCTTCCTGATCGCCGGCCTGTTCGGCCGCTCGATCGGTGCCAAGGCGTCCGAATACGTCACCAGCGGCCTGCTGGTGATCTCCGCCGTCCTGTCATGGGTCGCCTTCTTCACCGTCGCCTTGCAGGAGACCGCGTCTTTCACCGTCCCGGTGCTGCGCTGGCTGGAATCCGGCCCGCTCCAGGCCGACTGGGCGCTGCGCATCGACACGCTGACGGTGGTCATGCTGGTCGTCGTCAACACCGTGTCGGCGCTCGTGCACATCTACTCGATCGGCTACATGCACCACGACCCGCACCGGCCGCGCTTCTTCGCCTACCTGTCGCTGTTCACCTTCGCCATGCTGATGCTGGTGACTTCCGACAACCTCGTGCAGATGTTCTTCGGCTGGGAGGGCGTGGGCCTCGCCTCCTATCTGCTGATCGGCTTCTGGTACAAGAAGCCGTCCGCCAACGCCGCCGCCATCAAGGCGTTCGTGGTCAACCGCGTCGGCGATTTCGGCTTCGCGCTCGGCATATTCGGCGTGTTCGTGCTGTTCGGCTCGGTCAATTTCTCGACCATCTTCGCCAATGCGCAGACATACCTGCCGGCCGAGGGCGCCGAGCATGGCGCGGCGGTGCTGGACTTCCTCGGCTGGCAGCTCGACCGGCACGCGGCCATCACCGTCGTGTGCCTGCTGCTGTTCATGGGCGCCATGGGCAAGTCGGCGCAGGTGCCGCTGCACACCTGGCTGCCGGACGCGATGGAAGGCCCGACGCCCGTTTCGGCGCTGATCCACGCCGCCACCATGGTCACCGCCGGCGTGTTCATGCTGGCGCGCCTGTCGCCGCTGTTCGAGCTGTCGCACACGGCGCTGCTGGCGGTGACGCTGATCGGCGCGATCACCGCCTTCTTCGCCGCGACCGTCGGCCTGGTGCAGAACGACATCAAGCGCGTCATCGCCTATTCGACCTGCTCGCAGCTCGGCTACATGTTCGTCGCCATCGGCATGGGCTTCTACTCGGCGGCGATCTTCCATCTGTTCACCCACGCCTTCTTCAAGGCGCTGCTGTTCCTCGGCTCCGGCTCGGTCATCCACGCCGTGTCGGACGAGCAGGACATGCGCCGCATGGGCGGGCTGGCCAGGCACATCCCCACCACCTACTGGATGATGGTGATCGGCACGCTGGCGCTGACCGGCGTCGGCATTCCCGGCACGGTCATCGGCATGGCCGGCTTCTTCTCCAAGGACGCCATCATCGAGGGCGCCTTCGCCGGGCACAACGGGCTCGCCGGCTTCGCCTTCACGCTGCTGGTGGTGGCGGCCATGTTCACCAGCTTCTATTCGTGGCGGCTGATCTTCATGACCTTCCACGGCAAGCCGCGCGCCTCGGCCGACGTCATGCACCATGTGCACGAATCGCCGCCCGTGATGCTGGCGCCGCTGTTCGTCCTCGCGCTCGGCGCCATCTTCGCGGGCTTCGTGTTCCACGAATGGTTCGTCGGCCATCACTACGAGCATTTCTGGAAGGGCGCGATCTTCACGGCCGCCGACAACCACATCGTGCATGCGTTCCACGACGTGCCGACATGGGTGAAGTGGTCGCCTTTCGTCGCGATGCTCCTCGGCTTCCTCGCGGCGTGGCAGTTCTACATCCGCTCGCCGCAGACGCCGAAGCGCCTCGCCGCGCAGCACCAGGGGCTCTACAAATTCCTGCTCAACAAGTGGTATTTCGACGAGCTCTACGACTTCCTGTTCGTGCGGCCGGCCAAGCGGCTCGGCCATTTCCTGTGGAAGACCGGCGACGGCAAGGTGATCGACGGGCTCGGGCCGGACGGGGTTTCGGCGCGCGTCATCGACGTCACCCGCAACGTCGTGAAGCTGCAGACCGGCTACCTCTACCACTACGCCTTCGCGATGCTGATCGGCGTCGCGGCCCTCGTGACCTGGATGATGGTCGGGAGCTCATTTTAAGCCATGACCGACTGGCCCATCCTTTCCACCGTCACCTTCCTGCCGCTGGTCGGCGCGTTCCTGATCCTCTTGATCCGGGACGACGGCCCGGCCGCCACGCGCAACGTGCGCAACGTCGCGCTGCTGACGACCGTCTTCACCTTCCTGCTGTCGCTGTTCGTCTGGATCGGCTTCAACCCGAAGGATCCGGGCTTCCAGATGGTCGAGAAGGCCGGCTGGCTGGACAGCGGCATCTCCTACCACATGGGCGTCGACGGCATCTCCATGCTGTTCGTCATCCTGACGACCTTCCTGATGCCCCTGTGCATCCTCGCCTCGTGGGAGGCGATCGAGAAGCGCGTCAAGGAATACATGATCGCGTTCCTCATCCTGGAAACGCTGATGATCGGCGTGTTCTGCGCGCTCGACATCGTGCTGTTCTACGTGTTCTTCGAGGCTGGCCTGATCCCGATGTTCATCATCATCGGCGTGTGGGGCGGCAAGCGGCGCATCTACGCCTCGTTCAAGTTCTTCCTCTACACGCTGCTCGGCTCGGTGCTGATGCTGCTCGCCATCATGGCCATGTTCTGGCAGGCCGGCACGACCGACATCCCGACGCTTCTGACGCACGACTTCCCGCCGCAGATGCAGACATGGCTGTGGCTCGCCTTCTTCGCCTCCTTCGCGGTGAAGATGCCGATGTGGCCGGTGCACACATGGCTGCCCGACGCCCACGTCGAGGCGCCGACGGCGGGCTCGGTCATCCTCGCCGGCATTCTCCTGAAGATGGGCGGCTACGGCTTCCTGCGCTTCCTGCTTCCGATGTTCACGGAGGCATCGCTGTTCTTCCAGCCGCTGGTCTTCACCTTGTCCGTCGTCGCCATCGTCTACGCCTCGCTCGTGGCGCTGATGCAGGAGGACATGAAGAAGCTGATTGCCTATTCGTCGGTCGCCCATATGGGCTATGTGACGATGGGCATCTTCGCCTTCAACGTGGAGGGCATCCAGGGCTCGATCTTCCAGATGCTCTCCCACGGCCTCGTCGCCAGCGCGCTGTTCCTGTGCGTCGGCGTCGTCTACGACCGCATGCATACGCGCGAGATCGCCGCCTATGGCGGCCTCGTCAACAACATGCCGAAATACGCCGTGGTGTTCCTCATCTTCACCATGGCCAATGTCGGCCTGCCGGGCACCAGCGGCTTCGTCGGCGAGTTCCTGACGCTGCTCGCCGTCTTCAAGGTCAACACCTGGGTGGCGCTGTTCGCCACCACCGGCGTCATCCTCTCCGCCGCTTATGCGCTGTGGCTTTACCGCCGCGTCGTCTTCGGCGTGCTGACGAAGGACAGCCTCAAGGGGCTGCTCGACCTGTCGACGCGCGAGAAGGCGATCATCTATCCGCTGGTCGCGCTCGTCATCTTCTTCGGCGTCTATCCGGCGCCGCTGCTCGACTACACAGCCGCGTCGGTGGATGCGCTGGTGAACCAGGTCACGCTCACGCTCGAAGCCGCGGCGGCCAATGCGCCCGCCGTTGCCGCCAGCGGGCATTAGGTCGTGTACTCATAATGGGTTCGAGCCGCGGTATGGGTCAAAATCGGTCAGTTCGAGGAGCGGAGC
>CAZVTK010000239.1:0-5162 GCA_964629765.1 uncultured Mesorhizobium sp. | reverse complement strand
GTCTCGTTGGACGAGCCCATGGCGAACTCGTCCATGTTGAGCTTGCCGAGCATCACCGCGCCGTCGGCCCAAAGGTTCGACGTGACGGTCGATTCGTAACGCGGCTTGAAGGCATCCAGCACATGGCTGGCGGCCTGCGTGTGCACGCCTTCCGTGGCGAACAGATCCTTGATGCCGAGCGGAATGCCTTCGAGCGCCCGTATCTCCCCACTGGCCTCGCCTTTCGCCAGCCTCGCGTCGGACGCCTTCGCCATCGCCCGGGCCTTGTCGTGCGTGACCGCGACATAGGCGTTGAAGGTGGGGTTCGCCGCGTCGATGGCCGAAAGATAGGCTTCGGTCAGCTCGCTCGCGGTGAATGCCTTCGCCGCCAGCTTTTCGCGCGCCTGCGCGATCGTGAACTTCGTCAGGTCGCTCATGCCGCCTACTCCACGACCTTCGGGACGAGGAAGAAATTCTCCTCCGTCGCCGGCGCGTTGGCGACGATGTCGCCCGCCTTGCCGCCGTCGGTGACGACGTCCTGCCGTTTCTTCATCGCCATCGGCGTGACCGAGGTCATCGGCTCGACGCCGGACACGTCGACCTCGTTGAGCTGCTCGACGAAGCCGAGGATGACATTGAGCTCGCCGGTCATGCGCTGCGCGTCGTCCTCGTCGACGGCGATGCGGGCGAGCCGCGCGACGCGCTTCACTGTGGCGATGTCGACGGACATGCGAGGATGCTCCGGAATGGATAGCGTGGCACGCTATAGCGTGTCCCGGCCTATACCGGCGGGCGCGCTGCGGCGCAACACGCCCCCTCACCCGCTCGCGTCCTCTCCCCGCGGGGAGAGGGAGCCGGCCGCCACGCCGGCACCCTCTTCTCCCCAACGGGGAGAAGGTGGCCCGCAGGGCCGGATGAGGGGGGAATCCTCTACGGCATCGTAACGCCTTCGCAGAGATAGTAGACGCCCGCATTGCCCGGATTCTCGGACGCGGCCGACGTCAGAGGCGAGGAGAACTCGAGTTCTCCCTCGGCGCGCGGCATCACGGCGTAGATCTCCGGATAGGCGTAGCCGGGCTCCTCGCACAGCATGGTCGCCACCGCGCCCAGCGAACGCGTCGCGGCCTTCCAGTCGACGAACTCGCAATTGTATTCGATGCCCTCGATGCCGCGCGCGGTGAGCAACGTCTCGCCATTTTCGATGAACCCGTCGAAATCCTTCTTCGCCTCCGCGCATTGCTCCGGCGAGCGGGCGTAGACGCCCTTTATCAACTCCTGCTGAGCCATCGCGGGAGCCGCCGGAATCAGAATCGCAGCTACAGCCGCCAACATACTGATTCTCATAGGGTCACCGCCTTTCCGATCTCCGGGACGAGAACCTTCGTGTCGCCGCCTTCCATTCCTTCGACGAACTTCTCCGCCGTCCCGTCGACCATGGGGAAGGAGGCGTAGTGGCAGGGGATCACCGTTTCGAAATCGAAATAGCGCCGGCAGGCGAGCGCGGCCACCGCGCCGCCCATGGTGAAACGGTCGCCGATGGGCACGATGCCGATCTTCGGCTGGTGCAGCTCGTTGATGAGCGCCATGTCGGAGAAGATGTCGGTATCGCCCATATGGTAGAGGCTCCGGCCGTCGGAAAAATGCAGCACCAGCCCGAGCGGATTGCCGAGATAGACGGTCCTGCCCTCGCCGACCTGGAAGGAGGAGGAGTGGTCGGCGCGCACGAAGGTCGCGGTGAAGCCGCCGCAGTCGACCGTGCCGCCGGTATTGCCGGGGTTGATCCTGTTGCCGTCATGGCCCTGCGAGACGAGCCACATGCAGATCTCGAAATTGGCGACGAGCTGCGCCCCGCTCTTCTTCAGGATTTTCAGCGCGTCGCCCACATGGTCGTTGTGGCCATGGGTGAGCAGGACATGGGTCGCGCCCTCGGCCGGCCCTTCCCAGCCGCCCTTCCACCACGATACGTCCGACAGGAAGGGGTCGATGAGGATCACCGCGTCCCCATGCTCGACGCGAAAGGCCGAATGCCCGTACCATGTGATCTTCATGCGCCTTGCCTCCTCGCTTTCGGTCTGATCGCAGGATAGGACGGCGCATGATGAAGTCAAAGCGGATGCGCATGCGGTGACGAGCGTGTGCGCCTGTTCACCCCCCTCTGTCCTGCCGGACATCTCCCCCTCACGGGGGGAGATCGGCTTTCATTACCGGTTTCGCCAATCGTTGAGGATTGGCGAAACGGAAGCGGCCGTCCGATCTCCCCCCGTGAGGGGGAGATGTCCGGCAGGACAGAGGGGGGTGCGAAGGGACGCTGCATCGACGAGTGTCTACCCATGACCGTCGTCCCGCTCGAAGACCTCGACCTCCCCCCCGGCGCCGTTGTCGCCGGGCTCGACCTCGGCACCAAGACGATCGGTCTGGCGGTGTCCGACCGTTCGCTGGCCTTTGCCCACCCAAGACCCGTCATCGTGCGGAAAAAATTCGGCAAGGACGCGCAGACGCTGCTCGCCGCGCTGAAGGCCGATCAGGCGGCCGGCGTGGTGGTCGGCCTGCCTGTCAACATGGACGGGTCCGAAGGGCCGCGCGCGCAGGCGGCCCGCGCCTTCGTGCGCAACATGGCCCCGCTCACCGGCCTGCCCTTCGTCTTCTGGGACGAGCGGCTGTCGACGGTGGCGGCCGAGCGCACGCTGATCGAGATGGATTTTTCGCGCAGGCGCCGCGACGGGATGATCGATTCGGCCGCCGCCGCCTTCATTCTCCAGGGGGCACTGGACCGGCTGCGGGCGTTGCGCCAAGATTGATCGGGCCAAGGCTGATCGGGCCGTCGCCGGCCGCGCGGCGCGCGTCCCACCAGGCGCGGATATCGGCGCGCCGCCGCCATGCGAAGATGCCGAAGATGATCGCCGTGTCGACCACGCAGGCGCGCGCTACCAGCGGCGGGATCGTCGCCGGGTCGATGCCGAGAATGTCGCCGTAGAACTGGAAGGCGAAGTCGTGCACCAGCCGGCTGAGGATCAGCCAGCCGAAATTCATGTCGTAGTAGGACAGCGTGAACCAGCCCCAGAAGAGGCCCATCGGCACCGCCCAGAAGAACAGGATGTATTTCATCAGGCCGCTCCGCCCGCCCTGTTGTAGTAGGGGAAACGCACCACGTTGACATTGGCTGCGGCGGCCATCGCCATCTGCCGGGCGACCACGGGGGCCGCCGCCGGGGCCGGAACGATGTCGGCGAGCGCGTGCCGCTGGAACAGCAGCGAGGCGACCATCGCGGCAAGGGCGGCGAGCGAGGCCGCCAGAACGGTTCCCGACGCGGCCAGCGCCACGGTCAGCACGATGAGGCCGGCGATGCCGAAGCCGCCGCCATGGGCCATCTCCACGATGAGGCGCGCATAGGAGCGGTTGTCGCGGCCCGACAGGGCATTGGCAAGCGCCGCGGTGGCGAACAGGGCCGCGACCGCCGTGGCGCCGAAGCACAGCCCGCCCATGACCGCCCTGCCCGGCAGCGTCTCGACCGCGCGCCCGTCGATGGGCAGCGCGAACAGGGCGATGGCGCGGGCCGCCCCGTCCTCGGCCGCGAACAGCGCGAACGCCGCGACGAGGCCGAAGACCGCCGTCCAGCCGAGCGACATGAGAATTGCAGCGCTGCGCTTCATGGTTCCCCCGTTTCGGGCCGGCCCCGTTTCGGGTCGGGCCCGTTTCGGACCGGCCCCGTTTCGGACCGGCCCCGTTTCGGACCGGCCCCGTTTCGGACCGGGAAAGTGTGGCCAAGGCCGCCGGTCCGCAATCGAAACCATTTGTTAACCTTAACAGAGGCGGGCGAATCCCTGCAGCCGCGTCTTTACAGGCGCACGCGCCCTGCCTATGCGGCGCCGGTACGGAGCCGCCATGTTCGCCATCTTCGAAAGCATCCTGCCGATCTTCATACTGATCGTGCTGGGCAACCTGTTGCGGCGCGGGCCCGTGATGGACGCCGCCGGCTGGGCCGGGCTGGAGCGGCTGAGCTACTGGCTGCTCTATCCCATGCTGCTGCTGACCACGATCGTCGGCGCCGATTTCTCCACCCTCGAGCTCGACGCCATGCTGGCCGCCCTCCTCGGCGCCATCCTCGCCATGGCCGCGCTGGTGCTGGGGACATGGCCGCTGTGGCGCGCCTCCGGCCTGATCACGCGCGGCGAATTCTCGTCGCTGTTCCAGACCGCGCTGCGATGGAACGGCTTCGTGGCGCTCGCCGTGGCGCAAAAACTCTATCCGCCCGAGGCCGCGGCGGTGGTCGCGCTGGCGATGGCGGTCATCATCGTCCCGCTGAACATCCTGTCCGTCGCCGTGGTCTCGCATTTCGGCCACGGCCACGCCGGCTGGGGCAACGTGGCGCGGGCGCTGGCGACGAACCCGTTCGTCATCGCCGTCATCTCCGCCCTGCTGATACGGCAGGTTCCCGGCGGGCTCTACGCGCCGCTGCTCCAGGCCTTCGACTTCATGGGCAGCGCGGCCATCGGCATGGGCCTGCTCTCGATCGGCGCCGGCCTGCGGCCGGCCGACATGGCCTCCCTGCGGGTGGCGGTCTGGGTTCCGGTGGCGGCGAAACTGCTGCTGTTGCCGATGATGGTGCTGGGCCTGGCCCTCGCGCTCGGCCTGCGCGGCGATGCCGCCGTCTACCTCGTGCTCGCCGGCTCGGTGCCGACGGCCATGAACGGCTACACGCTCGCCCGCCAGCTCGGCGGCGACGCCGAATTCTACGCCGCGGTGACCACCATCCAGACCGTGCTGGCGATCTTCACCATGCCGGCCATGCTGGCGCTGGGCGCCTACGCCGCGTCCGGATAGAGCGTGTCGACGATGGCGCGCGCGTCGTGGCGGGCCGGCAGCATGCCGTAGGTGCCGCGCCACTGGCCCGCGAGCCGCGTCTCGATGAACGCATCGGCGATGCGGCCCGCGCCGAGGCGCTTCAGCTCGGCAGCGGCGGCGGCAAGAGCGAGCTGCTCGGTCAGGATGCGCGCCGAGCCCTCGTCGGACATCGCCACGTCCATCGCCGCGCGCAGCACGCTGACCGTGCCCTTGCCGGCCGTGCCGAGGTCGCGGCGAATGCCCTCCATCACCTCGTCGAACAGGCCGGGCGCGCGCTTGAGCACGCGCAGCACGTCGAGCGCCATGACGTTGCCCGAGCCCTCCCAGATGGCGTTGACCGG
>CAZVTK010000238.1:0-5183 GCA_964629765.1 uncultured Mesorhizobium sp. | reverse complement strand
GTCACGTCGAGCAGCAGCACGTCCTTGACGTCGCCCTGCAGCACGCCGGCCTGGATGGCGGCACCCACGGCCACCACCTCGTCGGGGTTGACGCCCTTGTGCGGCTCCTTGCCGAAGAACTGCTTCACGACCTCCTGAACCTTCGGCATGCGCGTCATGCCGCCGACCAGCACCACCTCGTCGATCTCGCCGGCCTTGACGCCCGCATCCTTGAGCGCGGCCGCGCAAGGAGCGACGGTGCGCTGGATCAGGTCGTCCACCAGCGCCTCGAACTTGGCGCGGGTCAGCTTCATCGTCAGGTGCTTCGGGCCGGTCTGGTCGGCCGTGATGAAGGGCAGGTTGATCTCGGTCTGCGTCGAGGACGACAGCTCGATCTTCGCCTTCTCGGCGGCCTCCTTGAGGCGCTGGAGCGCGAGCTTGTCGTTCTTCAGGTCGATGCCCTGTTCCTTCTTGAACTCGGCCGCCAGATACTCGACCAGCCGCATGTCGAAGTCCTCGCCGCCGAGGAAGGTGTCGCCGTTGGTCGACTTCACCTCGAACACGCCGTCGCCGATCTCCAGCACGGAGATGTCGAAGGTGCCGCCGCCGAGGTCATAGACCGCGATGGTGCCGGTGGCCTTCTTGTCGAGCCCGTAGGCGAGCGCGGCCGCCGTCGGCTCGTTGATGATGCGCAGCACTTCGAGGCCGGCGATCTTGCCGGCGTCCTTGGTGGCCTGGCGCTGGGCGTCGTTGAAGTAGGCGGGAACGGTGATGACCGCCTTCTCGACCTTCTCGCCGAGATAGGACTCCGCCGTCTCCTTCATCTTCTGGAGCGTCATCGCCGAGATCTGCGAGGGTGAATAGGATTTGCCGCGCGCCTCGACCCAGGCGTCGCCGTTGCCGCCCTTGACGATCTTGTAGGGGACGAGGTTCTTGTCCTTCGCCGTCACCGGGTCGTCGTAGCGGCGGCCGATCAGGCGCTTGACCGCGAAGATGGTGTTTTCCGGGTTGGTGACAGCCTGGCGCTTGGCCGGCTGGCCGACGAGGCGCTCGTCGCCGTCGGTGAAGGCCACGATGGAGGGCGTCGTGCGCGCGCCTTCCGAATTCTCGATCACGCGCGCGTCCTTGCCGTCCATGACGGCGACGCAGCTATTGGTCGTGCCGAGGTCGATGCCGATGACTTTAGCCATGTTCATTACTCTCCGCTCAAGCGAGCTTCCAGGACCCATAAGGCGTTCCGGCGGAAGCCCCTGTTCTCTCAGATTCGCCGGCCCGCACCGGAAAGACGTCCCGGCCGGCGGCGTTGCGGCGTATATAAGAAGGGGGTTTTGGGCACGCAAGCGTTACCGCCCCCCGATTTTCCGGCCGCGCACAGGGTCGCGTAACGGGGCTGCCGCGCCGCCGCCCATAGGCAACGGCCGCGCGGCCCTCCATATTCATGCGCATGAACGCCACCTTGCCTCCGCTCGCCCTCCTCGAAGGCCGCCGCCACCGCTGGCTCAACACGCTGCACACCTGGCTTCTCGCCCTCGGCAGCCTCACCCTGCTGGCGGTCACGGCCTATGTGTTCGCCGGCTTTCTCGGCGTCATGGTCGCCCTCGCCTTCGGCGCCTTCGCCGTGGCCGGCATGCAGCGCATCAGCCCGCAGATGGTGCTGACCATGTACAAGGCACAGCCGGTGACGCAGGCGCAGTTCCCGGCCGGCGTGGCGATGGTGGAGGAGCTGGCGCGCCGCGCCGGCCTGCCCGCGTCGCCGCGCCTGCACGTGGTGCCGTCGCGGATGCTCAACGCCTTCGCGGTCGGCCGCAAGGACGATTCGGCCATCGCCATCACCGACGCGCTGGCGCAGCGGCTCTCGGCGCGCGAGCTCGCCGGCGTCCTCGCCCACGAGATCAGCCACATCGCCCACGAGGACCTGAAGGTCATGGCCTTCGCCGACGTCGTGGCGCGCTACACCTCGGCCATGTCGACCATCGGCATCTTCTCGCTCTTCATCAACCTGATGGGCATGGCCGGCGGCTATTCCGAGCCGATCCCGTGGATCGGCGTGGCGGTGCTGATCGTCGCGCCCACCGTCGGCGGCCTGCTCCAGCTCGCTTTGTCGCGCACGCGCGAGTTCGACGCCGATCTCGGCGCGGCCATGCTGACGGGCGACCCGGACGGGCTGGCGTCCGCCCTGCAGAAGCTGGAGCGGGAGCAGGGCCGCATGTGGGAGCAGATGATGCTGCCGGGCGGGCGCAACCCGCAGCCCTCGATCCTGCGCAGCCACCCGCCGACGGCCGAGCGCGTCTCGCGCCTGATGCGGCTCAAGGCCAATGCCGGGACCGGGGCCGCCGCCGTCCCGCCGCCGGACGCCACGATCCTGACGCCGGCCGCGCTCGCCCGGCCGCCGAAGCGGCGCAGGACGGCGATCCCGAGCATCGGCGCCCGCTCGCCCCGGCTGGCGCGGGAGCTGGAGACGCTCGCCCGCCATCTCGCCGATTCGCCGCGCGCCGGCATCGCCGATCCGGGCGACGAGCCGGCGAGCGCCGACCATATCCGCTTGCCGGAAGGCGACCCGCGCATCCGCATCAGGCGGGGCGGGGTGTATTGGTAGGCGTCAGGCGCCTTCCCTGCGCCGGTATTCGCCGCGCTCGAAGATCAGGATCGCGCCCAGCGCGAGAATGAACGGGATGATGAGGTAGAACAGCCGGAACACCACCAGCGCCGCCAGCACGTCCACCGGGTCCATTTCGGGCAGGCCCGTGATGAAGACGAGCTCCAGCACGCCGAGCCCGCCCGGCGCATGCGAGATCAGCGCCGCCGAGAACGAGGCGAGGAAGATGCCGAGGATGACCAGATAGCCGGGATTTCCCGTCGCCGGCAGCGCGAAATAGACGATCGCCGCCGCCGCGCACACCTCGATGGGGCCGATGACGAGCTGGCGCAGCACGATCGGCAGGCGCGGATAATGCAGCTCGAACGAGCGGATCTTCAACGGCTTGAAGCCGAGCCAGCTCCCGAGCGCGTAGAGGCCGATGAGCACGAGGATCAGCACGCCGACGCCGCGCGTCGCCTGCACCGGCAGCACGTCGGCGAAGCGCTCCGTCACCTGCGGCTCGATGACGAGCACGAGCCCGGCGAGGAAAATCGTGCCGAGCGCGAAGGTGAAGGAGCAGAAGGCGATCAGCACGCCGATCTCCTGTCCGGAAAGCCCCCGCGAGGAATAGGCGCGGTAGCGTACCACCGCGCCGGAGAACACCGAGGCGCCGATATTGTGCGACAGCGCATAGGTGACGAAGGACGTGACCGTGACGAAGAATATCCCGACCTTCTTGCCGAGATGGTCAAGCGCGATGCGGTCGTAGCCGGCGAGCGCGGCATAGGCGGCGAGCGTCGAGAGGGCGGCGAGCGTCCAGTCCAGCGGGCGGATGGCGGCAAAGCTGGCCTTCAGCTCGCGGAAGGAAATCCCGCGCAGCTCATGGTAGAGCAGCCATATCGAGAAGGCCACCGCGGCTATCCCCACCACGGGCCAGATCTTTTTCGCCAGCGTTCCGTTCCCCGGTTCGGAATGGTTGTTTCAACGCGAATAACCCGCCGGCGCGTCCGGGGCAAATCCTACATTTGCATTCGGGCGTGTCGCGGCGTCACACCGCTTGCCATCCCTCGCCCTTCGCCGCCCTGAAAACGGCATCGATGAAGCGCTGGTTGAGCACCGACTGCTCCAGCGTGAAGAGGTCGGCCGGCTCGCCCGCGACGGCGCGGGCGAATGCCTCGGCCTGAAGCCGGTACTGGTTCACGTTGGGGAAGCGGAAGGTCGTGCCCTCCGTATGCGGCTGGTTCCACAGCGTCACCGCCTGGTCGCCATAGACGCCGGCATTGAAGGGCGAGGCGAGCTCGATCCAGCCCTTGTCGCCGTGGAAGACCATGGATTGCCGCGCGGCCATGCGGGTGGACAGGTAGAAGGACAGCTCGAACTGGCCGAAATCGGCCTTGACGCTGGAATAGGAGTCGGTGCCGAACTCCGCGTCGATGTCGACGCGCGCCTGCACGCGTTGCGGCTCGGCGCCGGTGACGAAGCGGGTCGTCACGGTGGGATAGACGCCGATGTCGGGCAGCGCGCCGCCGCCCAGCTCCGGCCGGTTGCGCATGTTGGCCGGGTCGACATTGTGGTAGCTGAAGGCGCCCTGCACATGGCGCAGCCGGCCGATGGCGCCGTCCCGGACCAGCTCGCGCACCTTGGCCCATTGCGGGTGGTGCGTGACCATGAAGGCTTCGCAGACGACCACTCCATTGCTGTCGCGCGCGGCGATCACCGCATCGATGTCGGCCGCCTTCAGCGCGAGAGGCTTTTCCACCAGCGCGTGCTTGCCGGCGTCCGCCGCCTTGATCGCCCATTCGACATGCTGCGCGGTCGGCAATGGGATATAGACCGCGTCGATCAGTTCCGACGCCAGCATCTCCTCATAGGAGCCGAAGGCGTGCGGCGCGCCCGTCGCATCCGCCAGCGCTCTTGCCTTGGTCACATCGCGACTGGCGATGGCGGCAAGCGTGCCGTTCGCCGCCTGCTGTAGCGCGGGTATGACGAAATCCCGGCCGATCTTCGCAGTGGAAAGGACGCCCCAGCGCAGCATGATTTTGTCTCCCCGAAAAATTTCGCAGGAAACTAGCGGAGCAGCCGGGACAGAGAAAGCCCGTCAGCCCCGCATCGCCGCGCGCCGGTCGCGGATCTGGCTCCAGGCGAAGGCGGCAACGAACTGGACGGTCATGGTCAGCACGATGGTCGGGGCCGGCGCCGAATCGATGAAGAAGCTCGCATAGACGCCGGCCAGCGCCGACAGGACCGCGATCGCCGCCGCCAGCGCCAGCATGACGTGGAAGCGCCGCGTCAGCAGGAAGGCGATGGCGCCGGGCGCGATCAGCAGCGCGATGGCGAGCACCAGCCCGGTCGCCTGCAACGCGCCCACCACCGCCAGCGACACCATCGCCAGCAGGCCGTAGTGCAGCAGCCGCACCGGCAGGCCGATGGCCGCCGCGTGCTGCGGATCGAAGGCGTGCACCATCATGTCGCGGCCGAACAGCGCCACCGCCCCGCCGACGATCGCCGCGATCAGGGCGCTGCGGCCGATGTCGGGCCAGGTCGAGCCCAGCACGTCGCCGAACAATATGTGGTCGAGATGGATGTCGCTGCCGACGGCTATATAGAGCACGAAGCCGAGGGCGAA
>CAZVTK010000237.1:0-5216 GCA_964629765.1 uncultured Mesorhizobium sp. | reverse complement strand
AGTGGCCTACTTTTGCGCCGCCCAATGGCCGACTTTTGCGCCGCCGTTGACACCGGATGGGAAAACAGCTTGCCGCTCATGACTCCTCCTGCAGTTCAAACCCTATCGTGTGATGCGTGACGCCGCGATCCTCATCTGTGGACGCCCCACCTATTGTTCAAGCCCTGATGCAAAAGGCCCGACGGCAGCCCAGACGGGAGCGGCAGGAACCGATAGGTTTCTTCGAGGTAACTACGGTGCTATGGAGGTTGTGCGGCTGAGAATACGAGGAGGGAAATATGCAGGAGAGTGATCTTCGTGAGATCACTGCGACCATCGTCGCGGCCTATGTCGGCAACAATCCGGTGGCCCGCACCGATCTGCCGGACATCGTGAAGAGCATCGCGGACGCGATCTCGGGATTGTCGGAACCCAGGGTGCCGGAGACGCCGGCTCTCGTCCCGCCGGTTTCGATCCGGAAGTCCATCACGCCGGACTACCTGATCAGCATGGAAGACGGGAAGCAGTACAAGTCGCTGAAGCGGCATCTCGGCACTCGCGGACTGACGCCGGATGAGTATCGGGCGAAGTGGAGCCTTCCGGCCGACTATCCGATGGTGGCATCCAACTATGCGGCGGCCCGGTCGGCATTGGCCAGGAAGATCGGGCTCGGCCGCAAGCCTGCCGAGAAGCCCGCGGAGCAGCCGAAGCGCGGCCGGAAGGTGAAGTAGCCACCGTCCGCCTGCAGCCCGTCGCCCCGCGCGGCGTGTCTCCCTGTCGGCGCCCCCGCGCCGCGAGTTGGAGCACGGCTGAGAGCAGGCGCGGTTAGGTTACGGCGCATCGACGGCCGGATGCTATCTCGCGCCCTCACCGACGAGGAAGAACGGTCCCCAGTAGGAGGGATGTGCGGCCTGCTCGGTTCTCGCATTGGCGAGCGTGTCGCGCATGGCCATGACAAGCGCTTCGGCGCGGCCGATGGTGGGCTCCTCGTTCATGGTCGCGAAGGCGCGCGTGGTGATGTCGACCGCGGCGGGAGAATAGACCGGCCAGGACGACACCAGCAGGCTGCGGGCCCCGGCATAGAAGAACGATCGCGCGAGGCCGGACAGCGCCTCTGCGTCGACCTCGCTGCCGGCAGCCGTGTTGCAGGCGGACAGCACGACCCAGTCGGCGGCCAGCGTCAGCGTGGCGATCTCGCTGGCGGTGAGGATGCCGTCGTCGTCCGCCGACGCTCTGTCCGGCGGCGTCAGCACCAGCCCTGGCTCGCCGAGACCCAACTCGCCGCCCAGCAGCCCATGCGTCGCGAAATGCAGGATGCGGTAGCGGGAGAGCTCGCCGCTTGCGTCGAGCGCGCGCAGGCGCGATTCCGAGGCCTCCGCGCCGAACAGCAGGTCGGCCGTCTCATCGGTTCCGCCCAGCGAGCCTGCGACGGCCGCGAGCTCGCAGCGCGTATCGGCAAGGCGGGGCTGGCTGCGGACGAGATCGGCATCGGCAAGTCCGAAGCCATCGCCGTCCCGGGCGCCGGCAAACAGGGTTGCGGGCATCGCGCCGGCCGAGCGGGCGACGGCAGCGCCGGCGTCGGCGACAAGGACCTGCGCGCCGCATTCCATCGGAGGAGCATCGCGTTCAGCGGCGGTCCTGCCGATCACCGGATCGCCGACGCCGAGAAAGGCTCTGTCCGCTGTCGCTCTATCGGGCGCGGCGCTGCGCAGCGCGCGCAGGGATGCGATCGTCGGCAGCACGGTGATGGAGGGATGGCTCTGGAACAGCCACTTCGCCTCGCGATAGGCCCGCGTCCTGGCGCCGCCCGAAGCATTCCAGCCGGCAGGCGGCGCTTCCGTGACGAGCAGATGCCACGGCAGGCTCATCAGCTCCGGTGCCGGAGCGATGATCAGCTTCTTGCCGCGCAGGAAATCATGCACTGCCTGCGGGAATAGGCGGTTGTAAAGATCATGGGCGAGATCGAGGTCGAAAACCTCGCCGGTCTGTCCCTCCCGGTTCTGCATCATCTGTGCACCACGGATGACGTCACCGTTTGCGCTGCCGCCCGTCGCCGCAATCGCTGCGCTTTCGATCGTCGCGCACGCAGGATCGAGCCGGCCGGCAGCCGAGCAGCGCAGCCGCGCCGCAAGGGCCGCCGAGGCGGCTGCCCCGGCAATACGCTCAAAGCCACCACCATCATGACTCAATGCGAAGAAGAGGCCGTCAATGCCGTTGGGGGTGATCGAAAGCAGCACCTCGTCGGGGGCGAGCAATTTCCCGGCCTCGGAGACCGGCAGAGGCGTCCCTTCTGCGATCTCCGAATAAGCGGGGAAACGCTCCGCGATCTCCCGATCGATCTCGGCCAGCCGCTGCCGGGCACTGTCGGCGTCGGCCCGCAATGTGGAAAGGCGCTCAGCGCGATTCTTGCCGTCGAGTTGGCTATCGGCGGAAACGGCAAGGAAGGCACCATCGAGGCGTCGTATCTCGACAAGAACGTTGTCGCGCTCGCGAGCCAGCGCGGCAACGCCGCGATCAGACGCTTGGGCGCGAGCTGCCGCGAGAGCGATGGCGTCTCCGGCCCCGCCGGAGCGTTCCCGCTGCAGATCGACAAAGGCTGACCGACGCGCTTTGTGGACGAGGCCGGCTACCGCTTCTCCTTCCCGCTGCAACAACAGCTGCGCGATCCTGGCACGATAGGATGCGCTACTGCGCCAGAGGTGACGATCCGTATGGGCCCGGTTCTCCGGAGCAGCGTAAATAGCTGCCACTTGGTCGGCGAGCACAAGCGTTTCCTCATAATCGCCGCGGGCGCTTCGGAGCGCGGAGAGGTATGTGAGGCTGTCAGCAATATTCGGATGATGGCTGGGCAGGGCTTGCTCCCTGATCGCCAAACTACGGCGAAGCAGCTGCTCCGCTTCCGTGGAATTGCCCAGGGCCCAATGCAGACGGCCCAGATTGTGGATGGTATGCGACAAATCAGGATGGTTGTCAGGAAGGGACTGCTCGAAGATTGTTAGCGCGCGACCGTACATTTCTATGGCCTCGTCGCCGCGATTAAGTCTCTCCAGGATCCAGCCGAGATTATTGAGATAGCCTGCGACTCGGGGATGGTTGGCGGGGAACGCGTGCTCGCCGATCGCCAGTGCCTGGCGGGACAGCGTCTCGGCTTCGTCCAGCCGGCCGAGAGCCCCCAACACTATGGCGAGACTGCTCACTTTCCGAGCAATATCGGGATGGTTTTCAGGTAAGGTGTGCTGGCTTATCGTAAATGCGCGACGGTGGAGTGCTTCCGCCTCGACAAACTGGTTGAGGTTATAGTGGAGTATTCCGAGGTTATTGATGATCGTTGCAATGTCGGGATGGTTTTCCGGCAGGACCTGCTCCGAAATTGCGAGCGCCCGGCGCAGCATCTCGGCCGCCTCTTCCAGCCTGTTCGATTTCGTGAGAACGCCGGCCAAATTGCTGAGGCTGACGGCAATGTCTGAATGATTCGCGGGCAGTATTTCCTCGCGTATGGCCAGCGCCCTGCGATGAGTCTGCTCAGCTTCATCAAAGCGATTTAGCTTTTCCAGCACCAGGCCGAGATTGTTGAGCACCGTGGCTGTGGTCGCATCGTCATCGACAATGATGAGGGCACGACGCAAGACCTGTTCCGCTTCGCCTGGGCGGCCGAGCTCGGTAAGAAGGCTGCCAATGTTGTTGAGGCTTCCACCGATATTGGGATGGCCTTCGGGCAGGATGCGCTCGTAGAGCGCCAGCGCGCGGCGGTGCATCTCCTCCGCCTCGTCCAGACGGTTGAGACGGCGCAGCGCCTCGGCCACATTGTTCAGCGCCGTCGCCAGGCCCTGCTCGCTGCCCGGACCGGCCTCCTCGAAGACTGCGAGGATGCGGCGATAGAGCTGTTCCGACTCATCCAGTCGCTCCAGCCGATGGAGGATGGCTGCAAGCTCCGCCATCACGACGCTGGTGTTGGGATGATCTTCGCCGAACGCCCGCTCCGCTGCTGCCACCGCCTGCCGTGCAACGGGTTCGGCTTCGGTCAGCCTGCCCTCTTCGACGAGCGCGGTGGTCCGGTCCATCAGCTCGCTCACGGACATTGCCTCGACCGCGCTCGCAGCATCGCTCGTCTGCGCCAGGCCCGGCGGCACCGCGAGGCCGCTAGCCAGCGCGACGCCGATGCTTACGACCCCGAACAACCGCTTGATGCCGTTCATCCCGCTCCCGCCTGTGCCGATGCGGTCAACATGCGGGAAATTACGGCCGTATCAAGCCGCGGCCGGATCGCCGGCGGTGGCAACACGGCAGCCAAGGGAGTGGCGCCTGCAGCGGCGGCTGCGATGAGACGTGAGTTGCAGGCTCAAGCCGCGACCGGCCCGTCCAGCCGTTCTGCTTTCCAGTCCTTGTACATGTCGCCAGTGTCGGCAACCTTCCACTCTCTTGGACCACTGGCACTGCGGGCCGCCACGATCGACGCCGCCGCGCTGGGGCTGGAGAACACCACGTCGGTGGTGAAAGTGTAGAGATCGGGCATCGGCCCGTCGATCAGCTTGCCGTCGGCGGCGAGGCTGTCGCGCAGAGCCAGATAGCCAGCGGGAAACGTACTGCTCGGCGCCCGCCTCGCCGTCGAGCCGGCGATCACGACGAACCCGTCGTCAGTTTCACGTGCCGTTGCCGATGCGCCTGCCGTGGCAAATGTGAACACGGCGTCGCCAGCAGCGGCCGAGGCGGATGCGGCTGACTGCGATACCGAGCGCCGGAACACGTCGAAGCCGAGGATCGGCAGCATGAGCGTCACTTGCTCGACAAAGAACTCCATGTCCGCTCGGTCGGCTTCAGGCAGCCGCTGGAAGTCTGGATCGGTGCCATTGGTCAACGATGCGGCACCTGCCTGCTGCACCAGCTTGATCAGCTTGCTTTCTATGAAGCGGACATGAGCCTTGGTCAGGTTGTCGTCGGAGCTGACGACGATCGCCAGCCGGTCGAAGAAGTCCTTGTCCCCAGAACGCAGATGGATGCGCAGGCGCGACGCTACGTCATCCGCCTCGCCGATATAGGCGATGGTTCCGCCCGGCCGATCCGGATCAGGACCGGTCAGGATGTAAATCCCCGTGCGTGATGCTTCGCTGCGCTTGAGCAGTTCGGCCAACCGAGCCCGTGGCGCTGCCAGCACCTTGCCTGACCAGTTGCCGATCTCGGCGACGATCAGTCCGCTCGGCGTGCCATCGGCAAGATAGAGACGGACCGAGCGGCTGTTC
>CAZVTK010000236.1:0-5406 GCA_964629765.1 uncultured Mesorhizobium sp. | reverse complement strand
ACATGCACAAGGAGGGCGCCGCCTTCCGCGCGATGATGAACAACTTCGCCATCGCCATCTCGCTCGGCCTTCAATACGGCGTGCCGCTGGAGGAATATGTCGAGGCATTCACCTTCACCAAGTTCGAGCCGGCCGGCATGGTGCAGGGCAACGACGCCATCAAGAACGCGACGTCGATCCTCGACTACGTGTTCCGCGAGCTGGCGGTGTCCTACCTAGCACGCCACGACCTCGCCCATGTCGACCAGTCGGATTTCTCCAACACGGCGCTCGGCAAGGGCATCAACGAGGGCAAGGCGATCCCCTTCTCCAAGGGGCTGACGCGCGGCGCCTCGCCGATGAAGCTGGTTTCCGGAGGGTCCATCGGCACTGCTGATCCGAAAGGGTTCGGGGGCCAGGGCGGCGCCTCGGCCGAAAGGCCAAAAGCTCCTAACTCGACTGTACGATTATACTCGACAGCATCGGCTAGCCCCGCGGTCGCAATCGAAATGCGTCATGAGTCAGTTGCCTTCAAAAGAAGCTACGAGGAGTTGGCGAAAGACCCGGATGACGAAGGCGAGCTCGTCCTAGACGACTACCGTGAAGAGGCTGATGAAGCACAGGCCGCCAAAAGCGCTCTGTCTGGAATATTTTCTGATGCGTCTCATAAAGATGCATTGGAGGCAAAGGCGATTGCTGCATCTCGACGGATGCAGGCCATAAGTCAGGGATATACTGGAAACATGTGCAGTGAGTGTCAGAATTTCACTATGGTGAGAAACGGGACATGCGAGAAATGCGACACCTGCGGCGCCACTAGTGGCTGCAGCTAACCGTTTGGAGGACGCTTATGGCCGATCATGCACTTACTAAGTTTGGCCAACTGGCGAGGCAACTGCGCATTCGTAAGAATAAGACTATGGCCGATCAATATAATGAACTGGGTCACTCGCCATCACAGATAACAAAGTACGAAACCGGCGTAGATGTGCCCAGTACTACTTATATCTCATCATTTTCCCGATGGGTGGAAGCTGGATTCGTGGATCATCAAG
The DNA here is from genome assembly GCA_964629765.1 of uncultured Mesorhizobium sp. Lineage (GTDB taxonomy): Bacteria > Pseudomonadota > Alphaproteobacteria > Rhizobiales > Rhizobiaceae > RCIO01. The sequence goes on along the minus strand of CAZVTK010000236.1, from coordinate 4,372 downwards.
AGCTCGTAAGAGGTTCGTTTTCTCCGACAGGTCGATCTTCTGTTAAGATGACAAAGTCAGAAGGGAACCGTTTGTTTCGAACAGTCAATTCTCTAAAGCCGGATCAAATTCGAAAACTTGGGATTAAAGTGCGGGGCAAAGATGGCTGAGGATTTTTACGTCAAGCCCCTCAAGAATTCGGAAATTTCAGACTTGGCATATGCGTGGCGTGAAGCATGCGGCGTGCCCGCTGAATTGGAAAAAGTCGATATCGTTGCGATTGTCGAGATGGTTCTCCCGCAACTTATTCCGAATTTCACATTTTCTATAGAAGAATCTCACGTGCTGGACAATGTAGAGGCATATACAGAATTTGATCCACTGCGAATTATGGCTCGAGAGAATGTATATCTCTCCGCTGCTGCCGGTGATGCACGCGCTAGATTTACTTTGGCACATGAATTTGGCCACCTCGTACTGCACGATCACGCAGTTCCCCTTCACAGGGCGCCTGAGCGCTATAAAAATCTTGATAAGCTGCCGGCCTACGCAAGTGCAGAGAAGCAAGCGAATAAATTTGCCGCTGCATTGTTGATGCCGGAATGGATCGTGAAGAATCACACTGACAATTTGACGCTCAGCCGGTCATGCGGTGTTTCACTCAAGTCGGCAGATATTCAGATTTCGAGAGACGATTGCCGCGCCCTTGAGCGTCTTCCCTTAGCGGTTCAACGCTACATTTTGGGCACGCATTAGGTCGCAGCGCTTTGAAGCGTCCTCGAATTGCTTTGATGCGCCGTCCATCAGCGAGCGCGGTTGGGTGCAATGCTCGCGCCACTCGTCACCCATCGCGGCATGAATCCCGGAAGCCGTGCCGCGCTCAGCGCGAGCCGCCCTGCCATCGCCCGGGCGGCGAGCAAGCTGCGCCGGCCGGCGAAGGCCGGCGCAACTCGCGATACATCACCCGCCGTGATTTCCGTGGCCGCCGTCCTGGCCGCCACCCATGGGCTCGACAGCGAACTCGACCTCGACCGTGCCCGCTTTCTCGAAGGTCAGGGTGCCCTTGAACCGCTCGCCCTCCCTGGCGCCGGCCTTCAGGTCTATGAACATGATGTGGAAGCCGCCCGGCTTCAGCTCGGCAGCGCCGCCGGCCGGAACGTCCACGCCCTGAACCGGGCGCATGGTCATGACGCCCTTGTCGTCCACCGACATCTCATGGATCTCGGTCCTGCCGGCGATCTCGCCGGAGGCGGAGAGCAGCCTGTCGGTCTCGGCCCCGCCATTGCGGATCGTCGCATAGCCGGCCGCGACCTTGGCCCCTGCGGGCGTCGCGCGCGACCACGGATGGCCGATCTCGAGGTCCCCGAGCTTGAACTCATGCGCCGCCAGCGGCTGGCCTATGGCGAGGACGAGCCCCAGCGCGAAGGCCGAGCGGGACAGGACGGGATTGGCGAGAATGGCGCGCGCGGCGCCGCGAGGAAAATTTTGCATTTTCAGTGCTCCATCGGCCCGGCGCTCACGGCGTCACGGGCTGGTCCGGACTTGAGGCGTCAAGCGCCCGGCGGATCAGGCGGCCGAGGGTGGAGCGCGCGGCGAGCCCGGAGCGTGGCCGCGGGACGGGAGCGGCGCGTGGTCGGCCACGGTTGTGCGGACAGAGCCCGCCGGTTCGGCACGGAACGGTTCCGCATCGCCCTCGGGGGTGGGCACGACGCTTGCCGCGCCGCCGCAGCCCATCGCGCAGCAGTCCGGCGCGTTAAGGTTCCCGTCTGGGGCGTTCCCGTCTGGGGCGCTCCCGTCGGGGGCGGCCCCATCGTCGCTTGAGATGACACAGAGCGGGTGGCCCCATGCGTCGACCGGCATCGCCCCGGCGGCCGGCGCCGCGACCGCCCACGCGGTGAAGAAGGCTTGCAGCAGCAGAACCAGCGCGACGGCGAACGCCACGGTCCTGTCCCTGCGATGGGCCGCCAGATCGAACATCATGCCTCCGCCGGTTTGCTAGCACGGGCGCTTGCGCCAGGGAAACGACTCGGGCTTGCGGCAAATTGGCGGGCGCGGACGGGCACCCGCGCGCTGGCGTCGGCTCAGGCGAGCTTTTCCTTGAAGAAAGCCACCGTGCGGCTCCAGGCAAGCTCCGCCGCCGTCCGGTCGTAGCGCGCCTCCGACGTGTCGTTGTTGAAGGCGTGGTTCGCGCCCTCGTAGACATGGATGGTGAACTCCTTGCCTGCTGCCTCCAGCGCCGCGCGGTACGCCTCGATGCCGGCGTTGATGCGCTCGTCCAGCCCCGCATAGTGCAGCAGCAGAGGGGCCTTTATCCTGTCGATGCCGTCCCTGGCCTGCGAGCCGTAGTAGGCAACGCCCGCGTCGAGCGCCGGGGCGTTGACGGCAAGGTTGTTCACCGTGCCGCCGCCCCAGCAGAAGCCCATCGCGCCGACCTTGCCGTTGCCGTCGGCATGCCCCTCCAGAAACGCCACCGTCGCCACCCCGTCCTCGATGACGCCGCCGGCGTCGAGTTGGCCGAACATGGCGCGCGCCGCCTCCTCGTCGGCCGGCGTGCCGCCCAGCCGCGACAGATAGTCGGGCGCCAGCGCGAGGAAGCCCTCCAGCGCCATGCGCCGCGCCACGTCCCTGATGTGCTCGTTCAGCCCGCGGTTCTCGTGGATGACGATCACTGCGGGAAAGGGGCCGGGGGCGCCGGCCGGCTTTGCCAGATAGCCGCGCATCATGTGAACGCCCTTGCTCCCGGTCCTGCCGTCCGGCCACATCGCTTCCTCGGTCACGAGGCGGGCGTCGTCGGCCGCGACGATCGCCGCGCGCGCGCTGCTGGCAGCCAGCATCGGGGCGATGGCGGCGGCCGCGGCGCCGGAGCCGGCGAGCTTGGACAGCTTCGCCATGAAGCCCCGGCGGTCCAGCGTCAAATGCGTATATTCGTCGTAGGCGTCGATCATCGCCTGGGTGATGACAGGCGTCTTCGCGCGCTCGTTCATGGCGCTTCTCCTCTCTTGGTCTGCGCCGAACCTATGGCGGCGAGGCGCCGGGTCCACTCAAAGCGGCGTGATGAAGGCCGCGGCCGGCGCGCCGCACTTGCGTCGGAAGCGCCGGCCACCTAAATTCTCCAGAGACTATAGATATGAGAGGGCGGCTGACCATGCTCACCATCGGCGAACTGTCGCGGCGCACCGGCGTCAAGGTGCCGACCATCCGATGGTACGAGCAGCAGGGGCTGATCGACGAGCCCGAGCGCACCGAAGGCAACCAGCGCCGCTACGGCCGCGCGGAGCTGGAGCGGCTGTCCTTCATCCGCCACGCGCGCGAACTCGGCTTCGACCTCGATTCGATCCGGCAATTGATCGAACTCGCCGGCCACCCCGAGCGGCCGTGCGGCGATGCCGACGCGATCGCCGGAAGCCGGCTCGCGGAGGTGCGCGCCAAGATCGCCCGGCTGAAGCGCCTCGAAACCGAGCTGGAGCGCATGACGGCGAGCCACGCGCCCGGCACGGCGGCCGAATGCTACGTGCTGCGCTCGCTCGGCGACCACGAGCTGTGCGAAAGCGAGCACTGAGCGGCTACGCGCCCGGCCCTATCCCTGCCGCTCGATGAACCTTATGCGGTTGCCGAACGGGTCGATGACCGTGCATTCGAGCCCCCAGTCCTGCCTTTCCAGACCGGGACGGTTGTATTTGTAGTTCTTCGCCACGAGCCCTTTCTGGAACGCCTCGACGCCGCGCGTATAGACGACCATGTTGGCTCCGGGGCTGGCGTCGCCCGAATGCTCCGAAAGATGGATCTTCAGCGCCCCGCGCGAGACCTGGCAGTAGAGCGGCGCGCCGGGATGGAAGCGGTGCTCCCAGTCGACCGCCATGCCGAGAAAACCTTCGTAGAATTCGCGCGCCCTGGCCTCGTCGAAGATGCGCAGGATCGGCGCCGGCGGCTCGAAGTCCGGGGCGGTGTCAGGCGACGGAGCACTGGCAGTCATGGTTGTTTCCTCGTGAGCGCGAAGGCCGCATTGCTGCGCCCCGGCCACCGCCCGCGTCAATGCGCCGCCTGATGTTGCCGTCCCGTTCTGGCCTTTCGGCACCGAATCACTACATTCCCGCAGACATGTCCGACTTCCGCGACGACGATATGCCGTTCTTCGACGGCCCCGGCGGTCCGGGTGCCCCGTCCGCAAGGGCCCCCGCAAGCCCCCCGGCGGGCGGCATCGCCGCGCGCGCCATGGCCGCGCGTGCGGGCCACGATCGCGGTCCCGCCTATCTCGACGGGTTGAACCCCGAGCAGCGGCTCGCGGTCGAGACCACCGAGGGCCCGGTTCTGGTGCTCGCCGGCGCCGGCACCGGCAAGACGCGCGTGCTGACCACCCGCATCGCCCATATCCTGGCCTCCCGCAAGGCACGCG
>CAZVTK010000235.1:0-5410 GCA_964629765.1 uncultured Mesorhizobium sp. | reverse complement strand
TGGGCGGTGCCGACCGTCGTGCTGCCCTGGCATCCGGGCCATGGCCGGGCGACGCGCATCGTGCCGCCGAAGGCCGATTTCGCCGCGCTGATGAAGGATCTCGAAAACGCCAAATGGCTGGGCGAGGTCGCCGCCGTGCTCTCCGGCTATCTCGGCGACGCCAGCCAGGCCGACGCCGTCGCCTCGCTGGTCAAGGCGGTGAAGCGCAGGAACCGCGACGCCCTCTATCTCTGCGATCCGGTGATGGGCGATTCCGGCGGCCTCTACGTGCCCGAGCCGGTGGCCGCCAAGCAGCGCGACCTCCTGATGCCGCTCGCCGACATCGCCACGCCCAACCGCTACGAGCTGGAATGGATGACGGGCGTGAAGCTGGAGACGCCGCAGGCCATCATCGAGGCGGCGCTGGACGCCGGCCCCGCCACCATGCTGGTCACCTCGTCGCCGGCCTTGATGGCGCGCCACACCGGCAACCTGCTGGTGACGCCCACGCAGGCCATGATGGCCGAGCACCGCATCATCGACACGCCGCCCAACGGCCTCGGCGACCTGACCGCCGCCGTGTTCCTCGCCCGTACGCTTGACGGGCAGGAGCCGCACCGGGCGCTCCAGACCACCACCGAATCCGTGTTCGAGGTGCTCGCCCGCACCGCCAAGCGCGGCGCCGACGAGCTGACGCTGGAAACCGACGCGCAGAGCCTGAAGCACCCGATGGCCATGGTCCAGACCCGCCACCTGCCGCATCCCGCCGGCCGCCGCGCCTGAGATGGTTGGGCCTGAGATGCCGGGGCCTTCCGGGGCCGTGCTGGCCGGCGTCGACGGCTGCCCCGGCGGCTGGATCGCCGCAATCGAGGACGGCGGCACCGTGCGGGCAAAAACCTTCGCCCGCTTCGCCGACCTCGCGGCATCGCTCGGCGACGAGGCGCTGATCGCCGTCGACATGCCCATCGGCCTGCCCGACCACTGCTTCGGCGGCCGCGGCCCGGAGCAACTGGTGCGGCCGCTGCTGGGCGCCCGCCAGTCCAGCGTCTTTTCGATTCCGTCGCGCGATGCGGTCCATGCCTGCACGGATGCGCAGGCCGCTGCCGATTGGTACGGCGCCCACCGCGCCTGCTGCGCCGCGGCGCGCGCCACCTCGACGCCGTCCCGCGCCGTGGCCATCCAGGGTTTTGGCCTGTTCAGGAAGATCCGCGAGCTCGACGCGTTCCTGCGCGAGGAGCCCGGCCGCGCCGGACGCATCGTCGAAGGCCACCCGGAGCTCGCCTTCTGGCGGCTCAACGGCCGCGCTCCCCTGTCGCAGCCGAAAAAGGTGAAGGGTGCTCCGCATGGCCCGGGCCTCGCTGAGCGGGCCGCCCTGCTGGCAGCCGAGGGTTTCGATACCAGTCTTCTGGCGGCGCTCCCCTTTCCCGCCCTCGGCGCGGCCCGCGACGACCTGCTCGACGCCTGCGCCATGCTCACCGTCGCCCGCCGGCTGGCGGTGGGCGCGGCCGAGAGCTTCCCGCCCGGGCCGCCGCGCGACCGCTTCGGCCTGCCGATCGCCATCCATGTCTAAGCGGGTTGCCGCACCGGACAATACGCGATAGCGAGAAAGGCATGGACCATCTGCCGCCGGAACTGCTTGCGGGCTACCGCAACTTCATGGGCAGCCGTTACTCGGCCGACCGCTACCGTGCCCTCGCCCGCGAGGGGCAGTCCCCGCAGACCATGGTCATCGCCTGCTGCGACAGCCGCGCCGCGCCCGAGACGATCTTCGATGCCGGGCCGGGCGAGCTGTTCGTCGTGCGCAACGTCGCCAACCTCGTTCCGCCCTACAGCCCGGACGGCGAGCACCACGGCACGTCGGCGGCGCTGGAATTTGCGGTGCAGAGCCTGAAGATCCGGCAGATCCTCGTCATGGGCCACGGCCGCTGCGGCGGCATCGGCGCCGCGCTCAACCCGTCCGGCGCGCCGCTCTCGCCCGGCGACTTCATCGGCAAGTGGATGAGCCAGCTCGGGCCGGCGGCCGGGGCGGTCTCCGAGAACAGCATGACCACGCCGGGCGAGAAGCAGACGGCGCTGGAGCGCATCGCCATCCGCCACTCGATCCAGAACCTGCTGACCTTCCCCTGCGTGCGCATCCTGCACGAGAAGGGCAAGATGACGCTGCACGGCGCCTGGTTCGACATCTCGACCGGCGAATTGTGGGCCATGAACCGCCAGACCGGCGACTTCGAGCGCCCCGAGATCGATTGAGGGCTACTGCGCCGCGCCGTCCTCGCGGCGCGGCATCACCGCCCGCGCCAGCGCCGGCTCGGGCATGCGCCGCCATGCCAGCCATGCCGCCACGGCGCCCAGGCCCATCGCGGGTATCAGGACACCCATGCCCACGACCGGGTCGCCCATCGTCGACAGGATGACGCCGCCGAGGAACCCGCTGCCCATCTGGATGAAGCCCGACAGCGCCGAGGCCGCGCCCGCCATGTGCGGAAACGGCGCCACCGTCGCCGTGCTGAGCGCCGGCATGATGAAGGCGAGGCCGAAGGTGAAGCAGGCGACCGGCACCATCACCGACAGGAATGTCGGCGGCAGCGTGAACAGCGAGACCGCGACCGCGACGGAGCCCACCGTCATGCACGCCATGCCGGCCGGGATGAGGCCACTGGCGCCGAACCGCCGCATGGCGGCGCGGAAGAGAAGGGCGCCGAAGAAGAACGGCATCGACTGCATCAGCATCGCCAGGCCGAACTGCGAGGGCGACAGCCCGGCGCGTGCCATCAGGATGAAGGGCAGCACGGTGGCCTGGGTGAACAGCGCGCCGGTGCCGCCGCCGATGATGAAGCTGGCGAGCAGGAAATAGCGGTCGCCCAGCAGCGCGCGATAGGACCGGACGAGCGCCCGCGGCCGGAAGCGCGACGGATCGGGCACGACCGTCTCGGCCATGCTCCACTGGATCGTGGCGAGGACCATCGCGCCGCCCACCAGCATCACCACGAAGATCGACTGCCACCCGGTCAGTTCCAGCAGGAACCCGCCCAGCGTCGGCGCCAGCGCCGGGGCGAAACCCATGATGAGGCCGATCAGGTTCATGATCCGCGCCGAGGCGTCGCCGGTGAACAGGTCCCGCACCAGCGCCCGCGACACCGCCACGCCCACCGCCGCCCCGACGCCTTGCAGCAGCCGCGCCGTGATCAGCACCTCTATCGTCGGCGCCAGAACCGCGAGCAGGCTGGCCGCCACGTAGATCGACAGGAACGCCAGTGTCACCGGCTTGCGGCCATAGGCGTCGGACAGCGGGCCGCAGACGAGCTGGGTCACGGCGAAGCCGGCGAAATAGGCCGACAGCGTGTATTTCACCATCGCTTCCGTGGTGCCGAACACCTCGACCAGCTCGGGCATGGCCGGCGTGAACAGAGCGAGCGACAACGGCCCGATCACCACCATCAGCGCGCCGTAGATGCTCGTGCGCCGCTCCGACATGGCCGGCGCCCGGCCCGCTGGTCCCGCAGCATGCATGTTCATGCCGCGCTCCCCTTCCGGACGGTTTCGCCGCGCCCCGGCGACAGCGTCTCCCGCACCCGCTTCAGCAGGGCGTTGAGCGCGCTCCACTCCTGCGCGGAAAGGTCGGTGCTGGCGAGTCGGTGCACCTCGGCTCCCACCTCCCCCAGGGCCACCAGCATCTCGTCGGCCGCGTCGGTCAGATGGACGAGCTTGGCCCGGCGGTCCTGCGGGTCCACGCTGCGGCGCACCAGCCCTTGCGCTTCCAGCCGATCGACATAGCCGCACATGGTCATGGCCTCGACGCCCATCCGCTCCGCCAGAACCGTCTGCCGCACGGCACCCGCACGGGCGGCGTTGACCAGCGCCCGCGCCTCGCCCGGCGTCAGCGCCAGCCCGGCCTCCGCGACAAGCCGCTCCATCTCGCCGCGCATCAGCCGCGCGACGTCGTTGACGAGGAAGCCGAAACTGTCGGGGTCGATGCGAACGGACATGCCGCCTCCTGCCGGGGCGCAGATTATATTGAGAGGCTGATAATAAGGCAGACTTACTTCTATCCCGGTGCAGGGTCAAGCGTTGCGCCGGCCCGGAGGCGCGACTACATCCGTGCCCACCACGCAACCGACCGGAACGCCGACATGACCGCCGCGCCCATCGATCTTTCCCGCCATCCGCTGACGCACTGGACCGGCCCGCTCGGCCTGCCGGATTTTTCCGTCCTGAAGGACGAGGAGTTCGGTCCCGTCTTCGACGCGGCGCTGGCCGCGCACGCAGCCGAGATCGACGCCATCGCCGGCGCGGAGGGCGAGCCGACGATCGACAACACGCTGGCCGCGCTGGAGCTGTCCGGCCGGCCGCTCGAACACGTCTCGTCCATTTTCTGGCTGCGCGCGGGCGCCCATACCAACGAGACGATCCAGGCGCTGGAGCGCGAGATCGCGCCGAAGATGTCGCGGCACTATTCGGCCATTTCGATGAACCCGAAGCTGTTCGCCCGCATCGACGCGCTGCACGCCCGGCGCGACGCGCTCGGCCTCGACCCCGAGACGGCGCGCGTGCTGGAACTGTCCTGGAAAGGCTTCGTCCGCTCCGGCGCGAAGCTGGACGAGGCCGGCAAGAAGCGGCTCGCCGCCATCAACGAGGAGCTCGCCTCGCTGGGCGCGACCTTCGGGCAGAACCTGCTCGCCGACGAGGCGGGCTGGGCGCTGTTCCTCGACGGCGGCGACGACCTCGCCGGCCTGCCCGATTTCCTCGTGCAGGCGATGAAGGCGGCGGCCGAGGAGCGCGGCCAGCCCGGCCGCTACGCGGTCACCCTGTCGCGGTCCATCGTCGAGCCGTTCCTCACCTTCTCGGCCCGCCGCGACCTGCGCGAGCAGGCGTTCCGCGCCTGGGCCGCCCGGGGCGAGAACGGCGGCGACACCGACAACAGGGCGACCGTCGCCCGCCAGCTCGCCTTGCGCGCCGAGAAGGCGAAGCTGCTCGGCTATGAAAGCTATGCCGCGCTGAAGCTCGACAACACCATGGCCAAGACGCCGAAATCGGTCATGGACCTGCTTGAGCCGGTCTGGAAGAAGGCGCGCGAGAAGGCCGCGCAGGACCAGCGGGAGCTGGCCCGCATTGCGGCCGGAACCGGCTCCAACCACGCGATCGCCGCATGGGACTGGCGCTATTTCCAGGAGAAGCTCCGCGCCGAGAAATACGCCTTCGACGAGGCCGAGCTGAAGCCCTATCTCCAGCTCGAGCGCATCATCGAGGCCGCCTTCGACGTCGCCGGCCGGCTGTTCGGCCTGAAATTCGTCGCCCGCCCCGACACCGCCGCCTGGCATCCGGACGTGCGCGTGTTCGAGGTGCGCGACACCGGCGGCGCGCTGCGGGCGACCTTCCTCGGCGACTATTTCAACCGGCCGTCCAAGCGCTCGGGCGCATGGATGAGCGCGCT
>CAZVTK010000234.1:0-5457 GCA_964629765.1 uncultured Mesorhizobium sp. | reverse complement strand
ATCCAGGCGATCCGCCCGGACGACGCGATCATGGGCATCGGCCAGCACACGCTGCTCTACCGGGCGCGGCGCGGCATCCAGGTGGCGCTGGCCGTCGGCGACATCTTCGGCAAGGCGACCGATTTCGAGAGCCTCCAGCAGAAGAACGCGCGCGCGCCGCTTCAGGGCGACGAGGCGGCCGCCTTCAAGAAGCTGCTGGCGGCCTCGGCCTATGTCGCGGCCTTCACCTATGCGGCGTATCTGCTGCAACTGGTGGAGAGCGACGGCGAGGCGCCGAACGACGTCAAGGAGCCGAATTTCAATTTCGACAGCCAGCAGGATGCGGTCAAGAGCATCATTGCCGGGCTGGACACGGCGCTGGCGGGCGCCAAGGACGAGGCGGACCTTGCCGCGCGGGCGAAGGCGTTCGCCACCGCGACGCTGGAAGGGCTCCTGTCGCGAAAAGGGCGCTTCGACGGGCTGGGCGCCTTCGAGAACGCGCATATGCGGCTCGACGCGGACGATTTCACCCTCGACGGCTTCGACGTGGCGCCGGGCAGGAAGTCGAAGCCGCTGTCGATGAGCTTCAAGAAGCCGGAAGAGGTGGTCGGCAACCACATCGCCAAATACCAGTCGGTGAAGCTGGCCAAGATGCTGATGGCCTATGATTTCGACCGGCAGATGAACCCGTTCGTGGAGCTCGGCGGCTTCCTGTTCACCTTCATCGGCGACGGCGCTCCCGGCACCGGCAAGACGACGCTGATCCAGATGATCGCGGGGCTGGTCAACGACTATTGCGTGGTGGCGGGCTGGCCGTTCCACTACGAGAATTTCGGCGTCGACCAGATCTCGTCCTATCAGGGCAAGTCGGGGCAGAACTGCAAGCAGTTCATCGACAACGTGCTCAACCCGCGTGCGATCGCCTTCGGCACGGTGGACGACATCGACCAGGTGGCGGCCAAGCGCTCGGACGACCGCGCCTCGGCCGGCCAGCACGAGATCACCGGCGTATTGATGTCGGCCTTCTCGGGCGCGATGACCGTGGTGCGCGGCAACTGCTCGTTCGGCATGTTCTCCAACTATCCGGAAAACGTGGACGACGCGCTGCGCCAGCGCGCCGGCGCGCGCTGGCTGGTCGACGGGCCGCAGACGCGCGAGGACTATATCGACATCTTCGTCCTGCTCGCCGGCAAGAACCACAAGATAGAACTCGGCAAGCACGAGCTCTATGCCGCGCAGGAGATCCAGCGGGCGGTGTCGAACGCCTATGAGAGCCATTCCAAGCCGCACGAGGACGGGCTGAGGAAGGTCTACGACCGCTATATGGACGAGTTCGGCGAGCCGAGGACGCTGGCCGACATCGGCACCTATCTGCACCGCATCAAGGAGGCCGAGCCGCGCTTCACCGGCCGCGCCATCAAGAACGTCACCGACGCGATCAAGATGCGGGCGATGGACATCGAGCTGCCGGACGCATGGTTCGAGAAGCCGGAAGACTTCATGCACAAGAGCTATGACGGCAAGCGCGACATGATCGCCGAGCTGAGAAAACCCTTCACCATGGACATGGTGATGCAGGAGGTGAACCGCTACGCCGATTCGGAGTTCCGCTACTCCGACCGCGCCGACGACGCCACGGTGGAGAAGATGCTGCGCGACGCGCGGCTGCGCGAGCGCGCCGCCCGCGAGATGGAGGAACTGCGCAGGAAGGGGCTGTGGAATGCGTGAGGCGGCCACGTCTTGCGTCCTGTGAGCGGACGAACTAGATTCTGGCTAGGCTGGCTAGATTTTGGGAGAATGGACATGCGCGAGGTCGGTACGCTCGAGGCGCGAAATTCCTTCAGCTCGCTCCTCGAGCAGGTGGAGCGGGGTGAGGAGATAACGATCACCCGTCACGGCAAGCCGGTGGCGCGGCTGGTGCCGCCTGCCCGAACCGAGGAACAGAGGGCAAAGGCCCGCGAAGCTGCCCGCGCGATTCTGGAGATGCGAAGGGAGGTCAAACCCGACCCCGACGGCCTGACGATACGGGACTATATCGAGATGGGCAGGCGCTATTGACCCTCGTGATCGATAGCTCGATCGCCCTTGCATGGTTCCTGCCGGACGAAAGCAATCCATTGGCTGATCGGATTCTGACCGAGGTGACGCAAGGGGCGGCTCACGTTCCGCCGCTCTTTCCGGTTGAATTCGGCAACGGTCTGGTCATGGCTGTCCGCCGACGGCGGATCGACCACGCCTATCGACGCAGAACATTTGAACGGATAGCTGATCTGGATTTGATTACCGATCGGGAGGGCGGCGACCAGGTATGGATGGATGCCGTCGAACTCGCAGACGTGCACGGGCTGACGCTTTACGACAGCATGTACCTGGAACTCGCGTTGCGGATCGGGCTGCCGCTAGCGACGCTGGACAAGCGACTGGCGCGGGCGGCACTTGAAACAGGCGTCTTGCACAGCTGATAGAACGGCCATTATCGATGGACCTCCTGCGCGACAACGAGCTGATCTACGGCCGGCTGCTGCCGGTGTCGGAGCCGCATCTGATCGAGCGCTACAACAAGGCGCTGAAGGCGTTCGGCTTCAAGCCGACCAAGCTCAAGGAATTCGAGATCGACCGCACCGGCTTCTCGCCGCAGATCGCGAACGAGATCGGCGACATCCACTATCTCGACCCGAATCAGGTCAACCGCCGCTTCATCATCCTGACCCCGCAGCAGATCGACCTGCCGGTGGTGCACACGGCGTTCTCCAACACGTCGCAGCTCGTCTACGAGTTCATGACCCGCAACGCGCGCGCCATCGACGCGCTGACGATCAAGGACGTGATCTACGGCGAGATCGAGGATTCCATCTCCAAGGTGGAGGACATCGAGGATCTGCTGTCGATCAACCAGGTCGAGTTCCGCGTCCTCTCGGCCGAGGACGTGGTCGGCAAGGCGGCCGAGCTCGGCCGGCTCACCGACAAGCTGAAGCAGGAGCCGGAGGCGTGGCGCGACGACGCCATGCTGAACCGCATGGTGGAGCTGGCGCAGGTGACCGGCGACATCCGTGAGAACGCGCTCGTTCCCGATCAGGTGATCTTCCGCCACAACGCCTACTGGACCAGCCATTTCGGCGGGCTCTACGTGTTCATCGACCCGCAGGTGACGACGGTGATCTGCGACCCGACCGCGCCGGGCTTCCGCCGCTCGCGGCCGTGGCAGGTGTCCTACCTGTCGATCCGCGATCCCGACCGGGTGTTCCGCTTCCTCGCCGCGTCGGGCCGGCTCGACCTGCCGCGCGCCTCGTGGATGGAGCCGGCCGACATCCTCGAAATGCGGGCCAACATGATCATCCGCGAGCTGGTGCATCAGGCCGAGCCGAAGCGCGACATCGTCGGGCTGGACCGGGTGTGGCTCCAGACCTGGATCCACGCCAATGCCGACCGCGTGACGGTGGATGCGCGCTTTCCCTTCCTCAACGCGGCCAAGCGGGAGCTGTCGCAGTTCGGCCAGATCAAGGTCGAGGAGGTGCGCCCCGATTTCCGCTTCCTCATCGTGCGCGCCCGGCCCGACCATCCAGACGCATGGCTGACCAACCGGCTGATCTCGGATTTCATCCCGACGGACTTCCTGTTCCGCTATGCCTTCAACAAGCAGGGTTTTTACGCGGACTACGAGCGCTTCCGCGAGCCGTGGCGGCGCTATGTTGTGGACATGCTGAAAAGCACATATCTCAAGGACAGCGACGCGTTTCGCGCGCGCACCTACGGCATCGCCGACTAGGCGGGGCGGGGCGACGCCGAAGCGAGGCCAGGACGAGGATTGCATGCTTGATTCGGTGGTGAATTTCTTCACGCGCATCTTCCAGGCCATAGGCCGCGGATTCGGCATGGCGGTCGCCGGGATCATGTGGCCGTTCGTCGCGTTCGGCCGCTGGTACCGGGCGCGCGGCTGGCTGATCCGCGGGCCGGTCGGCATCGTGCTCCTCATCCTCGCCGGCCTCTACGGCTACTTTCTCTACCACGCGGTGGTGTGGACGAATTTCAACACCGCCTATCCGACCACGTACAATTTGACGGGCCGCAACCTGTCGGCCGGCGAGCCGGTGCCGGGGCAGGGCGACGGGGTGACGACGCGCACCTGTGGGCGCTCGGCCATCGTCGACGTGACGGCGGACCTGATCGACTACAACGTCAACCAGAACCCCTGGCTGTCGTCGATGATCCTCTACAAGCTCGGCCTGTTCGGGATCGACTGGGACCACACGCCATTCCTCGACAACAAGGCCTCGTTCCAGCGCGGCGTGAACCAGGCGCTGCGGCGCACCACGGTCGAGCTGGTCGACCTGCTCGGGCGCATCCGCGGCACCTCGCAGATCGACCAGAACCTCCAGAATGCGCGCGGCAACATGCAGTTCGACGAGGAAACATGGTATTTCGGGCTCAACCCGTTCGGCTTCAAGACGCCGACGCCGGCCTTCTACCGTTCGGCGATGGTCGATCTCCACAATTTCAACGGCAGGCTGGAGCGCTGCGACGCGGTGTTCGACGCGCGCGCCGACAATCTGAAGTCGTTCCTCGAGCGCATCGCCAACGATATCGGCTCGACCTCCGACATCCTGAGGGAACGTTCGGAGGGCTATAATTACGGCTGGTTCGACGTGCGCGCCGACGACCGCTTCTGGTTCGCCTACGGCCAGCTCTACGGCTATTACGGCATCCTCTATGCCGCCCGCGCCGATTTCGAGGACGTGATCGGCCAGCGCCTGCTCGGGCCTCTGTGGGACCGGCTGGAGAGCCAGTTCAAGGCGGCGCTGCGCATCCAGCCCCTCATCATCTCCAACGGCAACGAGGCGGGCTGGATCATGCCCACGCACCTCGCCACGATGGGCTTCTACGTGCTGCGCGTGCGCGCCAATCTCGACGAGATCGAGGACGTGCTCCAGCGGTAGCGGCGCAGCGCTCCGTCGCATTTCGCTCATCCGGCGGCTGAATCGGGACGGCGCGGCGCCGCGCCGCCACCTAAGTTCCGGCCGCAAGTTCCTGCTCAGGCGTAAAGCCGCTTTTCCAATCGGGCCGGGTCTTGTATACAGACTGTACACGGCGGGCCGCGAGGGTGCCGGCGCGCCGCAACGTTGCTCAGGGAGGCAGTTTGTCCATGTCCGGTTTCAAGTCCGACATCGAGATCGCGCGCGCCGCGAAGAAGAAGCCGATCATGGAGATCGGCGCGAAGCTGGGCATACCGGCCGAGGATCTGCTGCCCTACGGCCATGACAAGGCGAAGATCTCGGCCGCGTTCATCAAGGCGCAGCGCGGCAGGAAGGACGGCAAGCTGATCCTCGTCACCGCGATCAGCCCGACGCCGGCCGGCGAGGGCAAGACCACGACGACGGTGGGCCTCGGCGACGGGCTGAACCGCATCGGCAAGAAGACGATCGTGTGCATCCGCGAGGCGTCGCTGGGCCCGAATTTCGGCGTCAAGGGCGGCGCGGCCGG
>CAZVTK010000233.1:0-5467 GCA_964629765.1 uncultured Mesorhizobium sp. | reverse complement strand
TGATGGCCTGCGCCGGGCAGATCGCCTCGCACAGCTTGCAGGCGATGCAGCGCTCCTCGCCGTTCGGATAGCGGCGCAGCGCGTGCTCGCCGCGGAAGCGCGGCGAGGTCGGCCCCTTCTCGAACGGGTAGTTGATCGTGTGCTTGGGCGCGAAGAACTGCCGCATCCCGAGGAAAAACGCGCTGACGAATTCCTTCAGGATCAGGGACTTGGCTGCCTGGGCAAGGGCCGACATGGCTAGTCTCCGTACAAAAGTCTGCCGGCCGCGAAGCCCATCAGGGGCAGCAGCACGACCTGCACCAGGGCGCTGACCTTCAGCGCCTTGCGGGTGTCGTCGAGCTCGACGCGCCGCGACAGGGCGCGCGCGAAGGCGACATAGGCGAGCGCCAGCACCAGCCCGGCGAGCGCGCCGACGAGGCCGGCCGCCATCACGCGAACTCCACGATCTTGAGCACGGCGGCGGTGGCCACCACCATGAACAGCGAGATCGGCAGGAACACCTTCCAGCCCAGCCGCATGAGCTGGTCGTAGCGGTAGCGCGGCACGATCGTCTTCACCATGGCGAAACCGAAGAACATGAAGCAGACCTTCAGCACGAACCAGACGATCCCGGGGATCCAGTTGAGCGGCGCGACGTCGAGCGGCGGCAGCCACCCGCCGAGGAAGAGGATGGTGGCGAGCGCGCACATCAGCATGATGGCGACGTATTCGCTCAGCATGAACAGCAGATACGGCGTCGACGAGTACTCGATCATGTGGCCGGCGACGAGCTCCGACTCGGCTTCCACGAGGTCGAAGGGCGGCCGGTTCGTCTCGGCCAGCGACGAGATGAAGAAGATGACGAACATCGGGAACAGCGGCAGCCAGTACCAGTCGAGGAAGCTGCCCGGCAGGCCGAGCCAGGTGCCGATGCCGCCCTGCTGCGACAGCACGATCTCGGTCAGGTTCAGCGAGCCGACGCACAGGAGAACGGTGACGATGACGAAGCCGAGCGAGACCTCGTAGCTGACCATCTGCGCGGCAGAGCGCAGCGCGCCGAGGAACGGATATTTCGAGTTCGAGGCCCAGCCGGCCATGATCACGCCGTAGACCTCCAGCGAGGCGATGGCGAGGATGAACAGCACGCCGACATTGATGTCGGCGATGGCCCAGCCATGGTCGAGCGGAATCACCGCCCATGTGGCGAGCGCCAGCACCGTCGAGACGACGGGCGCCAGCAGGAACACGCCCTTGTTGGCGCCGGACGGGATGACCGGCTCCTTGAAGACGAATTTCAGAAGGTCGGCGAAGGACTGCAACAGGCCGAACGGCCCGACCACGTTGGGGCCGCGCCGCAGCATCACCGCCGCCCAGATCTTGCGGTCGGCATAGAGGATGAACGCGATGAAGACGAGCAGCGCCACGATCAGCAGCAGCGACTGGCCCAGCATGATCAGCGCCGGCAGGATCCACGTGTAGAAGAAGTCTTCCATTATTCCGCCGCCTGCCTGAAGCCTGCCTTGGCCAGCGCGGAGCATTCGGCCATGACGGCAGAGGCCCGCGCGATCGGGTTGGTCAGATAGAAATCCTTCACCGGCGACACGAACGCGCCCCTGGCCACCTTGCCGCCACGCGCAGCGAGTACGGACACGGCCGCCGGGTCGCCGGCGGCCACGGTGTCGACCACCGCCAGATGCGGGAACTCGCCATGGAGCCGGCCGCGCAGTTGCGCCAGCGAATCGAAGGGCAGTTTTTTCCCGAGCACGTCCGACAGTGCCCGCAGAATCGCCCAGTCCTCGCGCGCGTCGCCCGGCGCGAAACCGGCGCGGTTCGTCCTCTGCACGCGGCCCTCGGTGTTGACGAAGGTGCCCGACTTCTCGGTATAGGCCGCGCCGGGCAGGATCACGTCGGCGCGGTGCGCGCCG
Source organism: uncultured Mesorhizobium sp. (assembly GCA_964629765.1). Classification (GTDB taxonomy): domain Bacteria; phylum Pseudomonadota; class Alphaproteobacteria; order Rhizobiales; family Rhizobiaceae; genus RCIO01. Next base: position 3,563 of record CAZVTK010000233.1, on the reverse strand, counting down.
GCATCGCCATGCGTGCCGATATAGACCGCGAAGGCGGGGCCGATGGCGGCCATGTCGATCTCGTCGGCGCCGAGCAGGAACAGCACGTCGAGCGCGCCCATCATGCCGGCGACGTCCTTGCCGCCTTCACCGGGGACGAAACCGATGTCGAGCCCGCCGACGCGCGCGGCCGCATGGTGCAGCACGGCAAAGCCGTTCCAGCCCTCGGTGACGGCGCCGACCGCGCTGGCGAGCTTGGCCGCCAGCGACAGCACCGCCGCGCCGTCGGCGCGGGCGAGCGCGCCCTGCCCGACGACGACCATCGGCCGCTGCGCATTCTTCAGCACGTCGAGGAAGGCGATGTCGCCGGCCGCCAGCCTGGACAGCGTGTCCGGACCGGCGCCGAGCGGCGTGTAGTCGTAACGCAAATCGCCCATGTCGCCGATCACGCCGATCGGGAAATCGCCCTGCCGCCAGCGCTTGCGGATGCGCGCATTGAGCACCGACGCCTCGAAGCGCGGGTTGGAGCCGACGATCAGCAGCGCGTCGGCCTCCTCGATGCCGTCGATGGTCGGATTGAAGACATAGCTCGCGCGTCCGAACGACGGGTCGAGCGCCGCGCCGTCCTGCCGGCAGTCGATATTGGCCGAGCCAAGCGAGGCCATGAGCTGCTTCAGCGCATACATTTCCTCGACCGCCGCGAGGTCGCCGGCAATGGCGCCGATCCGCTCGCCCGTGGTCTTCGAGACAGCGCCCCGGATGGCGGCGAAGGCTTCGCTCCACGAAGCCGGAGTGAGCTTGCCGTTGCGCCGCACATAGGGCCGGTCGAGGCGCTGGGTGCGCAGCCCGTCCCAGATGAAGCGGGTCTTGTCGGAGATCCACTCCTCGTTCACCGCCTCGTTGACGCGCGGCAGGATGCGCATGACCTCGCGGCCGCGCGCGTCGACGCGGATGGCCGAGCCGACCGCGTCCATCACGTCGATCGATTCGGTCTTCGACAGCTCCCACGGCCGCGCCTGGAAGGCATAGGGCTTCGAGGTCAGCGCGCCGACGGGGCACAGGTCGATGACGTTGCCCTGGAGCTCGGAGGTCATCGCCTGTTCGAGATAGGTGGTGATCTCAGCGTCCTCGCCGCGGCCGATCAGGCCAAGCTCAGAGATTCCAGCCACTTCCGTCGTGAACCTCACGCAGCGCGTGCAGTGGATGCAGCGCGTCATGATCGTCTTGACGAGCGGGCCGATATATTTGTCCTCGACCGCGCGCTTGTTCTCGTGGAAGCGCGAGGAATCGACGCCGAAGGCCATCGCCTGGTCCTGCAGGTCGCATTCGCCGCCCTGATCGCAGATCGGGCAGTCGAGCGGGTGGTTGATGAGCAGGAACTCCATCACCCCTTCGCGCGCCTTCTTCACCATCGGCGAATTGGTGAACATCTCCGGCGGCTCGCCGTTGGGGCCGGGGCGCAGGTCGCGCACGCCCATCGCGCAGCTCGCCTGCGGCTTGGGAGGCCCGCCCTTCACCTCGACCAGGCACATGCGGCAGTTGCCGGCGATCGACAGCCGCTCGTGGAAGCAGAAACGCGGCACCTCCGCACCCGCCTCCTCCGCCGCCTGCAGCAGCGTGTAGTGGTCGGGTACCTCGATCTCTTTCCCGTCGACCTTGAGCTTCGCCATTCGCCCGTCACTCCGGCGGCTTTCGCCGCAATTCCCCTTCGGCCGCTATCGGCCCTATCTCACTTCCGCCGCGCCAGCACCAGCGCCGCCTCGATCCAGCCGTCGCGGCCGATGCGCCCGGAAAGGCCGAGCTGGTCCTCGACCCAGGCCACGTCCGCACCGCTCCAGCCGGCGATCTGGTCGAACGTCCAGATGCCCAATCCGTTCAGCACCTGCTCCAGCTTCGGCCCGATGCCGGAAATCTGTTTCAGATCGTCGGGCTCGGCCGGTCTCTCCGCCGCGGCCGGCCGGACGGCCGCATCCGCTTCCCGAACCTTCGCAGGTGCCTGCCGCCGCAGCGGCGGCGCCTTCTTCGTCGGCCCGGCAGTCCGGGCGCGCGGCTGCGGCGCCGGCGCGTCGGCCACCTCGCGCGCCAGCGACTGCGCGTCGGCCATCAAATTGACCGCCGCCGCGCGCGCCCTGACGGCCGCCACCGTCTCGGCCTTCTCGCCGGCATGCGCCGCGTCATAGCCCAGCCGGCCGGCATTCTCCATCATCCCGGCGAGCGCGCCGGCCCACAGGCCCCATGCCTGCGTCGCCAGCCCCATGCCCACGGCCGACGCCGCCGCCCAGCTCGCCATCGGATGGGCGAGCAGGTTCATCGCATGAGCGACGTCGGTGCTGAGATGGCTGGGGCGGCTGGTCGTCAATGTACGGTTTCCACTTGCTCGATCTGGCGCCTGAGAGTCTGATTGGCGCGCACCAGCATTTCTTTCTGTTCCAGCAAGCTCTGACTCAACGCATCAAAACGCTTGCTGTGTTCATCGAGCTTGGCGCGAATTTCGGTCAGAAGCGCCTTCACTTCATTGGCGAGCGGTTCAACCATCGACGCCCCCTACTCCGCCGCCGCCAGCATCGGCTCGGCGCGATGCGAGTTGCGGGTGAATTCGTCGATGCGCCGCTCGATCTCGGGGCGGAAATTGCGGATCAGGCCCTGGATCGGCCATGCGGCCGCGTCGCCCAGCGCGCAGATCGTGTGGCCCTCGACCTGCTTGGTCACGTCGAGCAGCATGTCGATCTCGCGCTTGTGCGCCTCGCCGCGCACCAGCCGCTCCATCACGCGCCACATCCAGCCCGTGCCCTCGCGGCACGGCGTACACTGGCCGCAGCTCTCATGCTTGAAGAAGTAGGAGAGCCGGGCGATGGCCTTGATGATGTCGGTCGACTTGTCCATCACGATGACGGCGGCCGTGCCGAAGGAGGATTTTCGCTCGCGCAAGCCGTCGAAGTCCATCGGGCAGTCGATGATGTCCTCGGCCTTGACGACCGGGCATGACGCGCCGCCGGGAATGACCGCCAGCAGGTTGTCCCAGCCGCCGCGGATGCCGTGGCCGTGCTTCTCGACCAGTTCGCGGAAGGTGACGCCCATCGCCTCTTCCACCGTGCAGGGCGTGTTGACGTGCCCGACCAGCATGAAAAGCTTGGTGCCGACATTGTTCGGCCGGCCGATGGACGAGAACCACCCCGCCCCGCGCCGCAGGATGGTCGGCGCCACCGCGATGGACTCGACATTGTTCACCGTGGTCGGGCAGCCATAGAGGCCGACATTGGCCGGGAAAGGCGGCTTCAGCCGCGGCTGGCCCTTCTTGCCTTCGAGGCTTTCCAGCAGCGCCGTCTCCTCGCCGCAGATATAGGCGCCGGCGCCGTGGTGGACAACGATGTCGAAATCCCAGCCGTTGAGGTTGTCCTTGCCGATCAGGCGCGCGTCGTAGGCTTCGTCGACGGCGCGCTGGAGCGCCTCGCGCTCGCGGATGAACTCGCCGCGCACATAGATGTAGGCGGCGTGCGCGCCCATGGCGAAACCGGCGATCAGGCAGCCCTCGACCAGCGTATGCGGGTCGTGGCGCAGGATCTCGCGGTCCTTGCAGGTGCCGG
>CAZVTK010000232.1:0-5495 GCA_964629765.1 uncultured Mesorhizobium sp. | reverse complement strand
GACCTTCGCCGAAGCCCTCGACCTTGGCCCGAAATCGCTCCGGCAGAACGATTCCCCGTGTAGCCATGAAAGGCTCTAGCGGACCACCAGCACCGGCACCGGGCTGTGCGCCAGCACCTCGGCGGTCTGGCTGCCGAGCAGCAGCCGGCCGAGGCCGCGCCGCCCGTGCGAGGCCATGACGATGAGGCTGGCGCCCTTGGCCTTGGCCGCCTCCATGATCGCCGTTGCCGGGTGTGCGTCGGCCACGTGGACGGTCTCCGCCGCGACGCCGATCTTCTTCGCCGCCTCGGCCGCGTCCTTCAGGATGCCGAGGGCATAGTCCTTCTGCCCCTTCTCGTAGGTGGCCAGATCGCCGTCGGTGACGACCCATCCGGCGCCCACGGCGCGCGAGGAGAACGGAAACGGCTCGGTGGCGGTGAGGATCGTGACCTTCGCGCCCAGCGCCTTGGCGAGCGAGAGCCCGTGATCGAGTCCGTGCTGGGCGAGCTCGGATCCGTCGGTCGAGAGCAGGATGTGCTGGTACATGGCTGTTGCCTCCGATGATCGATGCCTCTGTTTACCCCCGCAGGGTCCCCGGTCATTGACCGATGTCAATCCCCCGTTGCGGCCCCGTTACCGGCCCCGCCGCGCAGTTGCTGCCTTCGGATGCCACTTGAGTTTGTGCGGCCAAAGGCTCACAATTACGTGACCATCGTGCCGGCGCCGCCAGCGGGGAGGCGAGCCGCCTTCAGGTGGTGGTATGCCTATCGGGTTTTATGCCGCCCATGACGCCGGACGACCTTGCCGCAGTGCTCGACATCCTGCCGGGCCTCTACCGCCTCCAGGATCTCAGCGCCCTCGCGCCCGTGATGCTGGCGCAGCTCGATCGCGTCATCCCGTCGCTGATGTCGACCTACAACGAGATCGACCTCGCCACCGGCAAGACGACCATCGTCACCCATCCGCCGGAGCGCGCCGAGGAGATGGCGAGCACGCTTGCGCCCGGTGTCCCGGCCATGGCCAGCCACCCGCTGATGGCGCGCTTTGCGAATGCCGAGCACGACGAGATCGTCTCGATTTCCGACGTGGTGTCGCGCGAGGAGTGGCTGCGCAACCCGTTCTACCTCGTCGCGCAGCGTCCGGTCGGCCTCGAGGACTCCCTCGTCCTGCCGCTGATGAACTCGATGCGGCGGTTCGCCTTCATCTGCTTCAACCGCGGCGAGCGTTCCTTCAGCGCACGCGAGCGCGAGCTCGCCGAATTGCTGCGGCCGCATCTGGTGACCGCCTACGAGAACGCCCGCGAGTTCACCGAGGCGAAGGCCCTGTCGCTGCTGTCGATCTCCGCCATGAACCGCGCCGCCGTCGGCATCGCGCTGGTCGATGCCGGCGCCCGCATCGTGCATATGAACTCCAAGGCTTCCGGCCTGCTCGACGCCTATTACAACCCGGAGCCGTGGCGGCAGGAGCTGCCGGACGAGATGGCGCAGTGGATCGCCGGGCTGGGCGCGGCGGACGGGCTGGCGAGGCTGCCCCTGCTGCGGCAGCGGCGCGAGGGGCCAGTGCTCGAATGCCGCGCGGCGACGATCGAGGGCATCGCCCAGCGCATCCTGCTGCTTCAGGAAAAGAACCTGGAGCAGCAATGGCGCCGCTATCTCGTCCTCGGCGTCAGCGCGCGCGAGGCCGAGGTGCTCTACTGGGTCGGCGAGGGCAAGAGCAACGCCGACATCGCCACCATCCTCGACATCGCCAAGCGCACGGTCGACAAGCACCTCGAGGCCATCTACGCCAAGCTCAAGGTCGAGAACCGCACCGCCGCGCTCAGGGTGCTCGCCGAGCGCTTCGGGCAATCCCTGTCCTGAAGCCGCTATCCTGACAGCCCCGGCCTCGGCCCGCCATACGCAAGATGACGTATTGCCCGCGCCGGCCCGATGCTGAAGGTGCGCGTGGACCGCGTGACGGCCGGCCATCCCGGCGGCCGCTCGCGGCGACGGCGCGGGAGAGGCAACATGCGTAGAGAAGTTCTCCTTGCGGGGATGGTGGTTCTGTTGTCGCCGATGCTGACGGCGGGAGCGTGCCGCGATGAAATCGAGCTGGAGTCGCCCATTGCCGGTCCCGCCCAAGGCAACAACGCGCGCGTTGCGGTTCTGGCGACCGAGGGCGGCAAGGGCACCGAAGCGGTTGGTCTTCAGGCGGCAAAGGCAAATTTCAGCGAGAGCGCCGGCAAGGCCGATTTCACCATCGCCGTCGACGGCTACCACGACATCAAGGGCATGGACGAAGCGGATGCCTCGCCCGGAGTCTTCTTCAACGCCCAAGGCACCGCGGTGGTCATGTCGCAGCCCGACGCGGACGGAAACGGCATCGCCGACACCTTCCTCATCGCAACCGAGAACAACCTTCCGAACGGGCGGCTGGAGCGCGGCCTGGCCTATGTCGGTCCATATACGGACAATGCGGTGATCGAAGGATACCGGCGAAACAATATGGCCGCCACCTACACCGGCAAGGCGGGCATCATGGGCACGGTGGGCGACGCCCAGGTCAACGCAACGGGTTCCGTCTCGATGAAGGCCGATTTCGTCGAGGCGACGATCAGGGGAGACATGACGCTCAGCGGTGCCGAGCAGTTCGACGCCGCGTCCTTCTCGGGCAATTTCACGTCCGAGCTCAGCGATTTCTCGATCAATACGGCGACCTTGAGCAAGAACGGCTTGGGGATAACCGGCCCGGAGGTCACCGGCTCCGGGTCGTTCATCGGAGCGAAGGGGCAGGGCACTATCGGAACCTTCGCGAAGTCGTCGAAGCTCGCCGGCACGGGCGAAGTCGCCAACGTCCACGGCTGGTTCATCGGCTCCGCCGACAGCCTGAAGTAGCAGCTTCGCCTGGGATGGCGGGATGAGCCGCCGCCCGCGGCGGCTCGCGCTTGTCACGGTCCGGGTGATGGGCCAGTCTGGCGCGATGGCGCGCCCACGCATCCTCGTCACCGGCTTCACGCCCTTTCCCGGCGCGCCGGTGAACCCCACCGCGCATCTGATTCGATCTCTGCGCCGGCGTCCGCAATGGCTGGAAAGGCTTGGCGAAATCCTGCTCGAAGTGCTGCCCGTAGACTATGCGGCGGTGCCGGGCAGGCTCGAAGCGCTCGGCCGCGATTTCAGGCCCGACATCGCCGTGCATTTCGGCCTGTCGGCCCGCGCCGCGGGTTTCACGCTGGAGCGGCTTGCGCGCAACGCCAACGCGACCGGCCGCGTGGACAATGCCGGCGCTCTGCCCGCCGCTTCCATCTTCGAGGATGAAGCCGACCTGCCGTCCACGTTGCCGCTGGAGGCCATCGCCGCGCGTCTGGTCGCGCGGGGGCTGCCGGTCGCCTGGTCGGACGATGCCGGCGGCTATCTGTGCAACTACACCTTCCACCTCGCCTGCTCCCCGCGCTTTGCCTCGTACGCGCCGCCGATGGCGGGGTTCGTCCATGTTCCGCCGCTGCGCGGCAGCGAACCGGAGAACCCGAACGCCCCGAACGCCCCGAACGCCGTGACTGTTCGCACGCTTGCTGCGGGCGCGCGCATCATCCTCGAAACCTGCGCGGCGCAATGGGGCCTCGCCCGCACGACCGTCGCCTGAAACGCAAGGGCCCGGCGCTGCGGCCGGGCCCTCGATGCGTGCGATGCCGTGCGGCGCCTATTCGTTGGCGCTGACCTTCACGCCGAGCTGCTTGGGCAGCGTCTGCGGCGCCGACATGGCGCCCGCCATGATCACCGCGAACGGCACCGGCGCGGCCGGCTCGGCCGAGATGATCAGGCTCTTGGGATCGTCGATGAACTTGCTCACCGCCTGGGTCACGGCGTTGGTCAGCTCGGGATCGTTGAGCTGCATGGTCAGGAAGGGCACCATGCCCTTCACCTGATTCTTCAGGTCGGCCGGCTTCATGCCCTGCATCTGCGCCACGAAGTCGATGACCTTGTTCGTCACGGAGTCGTCGTAGAAAGAGATCTGCGCCGACTGGAAGGTGAGCTGCTGCATGAGGCCGAGCATGGCCAGCCCCGCGGCCGAATTGTCGCCGCCGGGATTGGCGGTGAGCTGCGCCTGCATGGCCGAAAGCTGCTCGATGAAGGCTTCGGTGTAGCCGCCGAGCGCGAGCGCGATGCCCAGCGTGCCGGCATTGTTCACCGTCAGGTCGAACTGCGCCATGTCGAGCGTGCCGTCGGCGGGGTTCCAGCTACCGCCCATCTCCATGAAGCCTTCCATCTTCAGGTAGCCGAGCTGTTGCAGAACGCCCCGCGAGGTTTCGTCGGGCACTGTGGTGAAGTCGATGCTCATCGACTCGACCGCGCCGGAATATTCGAGCGGCGCATTGCCCGCCATCGGGCTCATCTCGACATGGAAGTCGGCCATGCGCAGCACCTCGGCGCCCTTGATGTCGACGCCGACTTCGGCGACCGAGACGCTCTCATAGGCGGTCATCCCGCCATAGGGCAGCTTCTTGCCCTCCGCCGGCACGGTGACGCCGCCGATGCGGATGTTGTTGATCCAGAAGCTGCGGTCGTCTTCCGAGAGGCTGTAGGACGGCACCTCGATCGAGCCGACCGTCCAGCCGAGGTCGCTCTGCGCGACATTGCCGATCTCGATGGCCGGGATGACGACTTCGGGCCCTTCCGCCGCCTTCACCTTGACGTCGAGAAGCGCCGTGACCTCCTCGCCCTCGGCATTGTCGTAGACGTCGGTCGAAGCCCAGTCGATCCTGATCTGCTGCTGGGCCAGCATCGCCTTCAGCCGCTCCAGCATCGCCTCGTCCACCTGCGCCAGCGCCTGTGGCGCGGCCGACATGGCCAGCGTCGCGGCCAGCGCCGCAATCATCATTGTCCGCATGGAAATCCTCGCCTCTTGCCTGAGAGAAATCGTCGCCGACGATCTGCCGGGCCATCTTATGGAATGGCAATCTTGGCGGGACCGCGGCGCCCCCCGCGACAATGCGCGGAATTCGGCCAGCTTGCCAAGCCATTGTTTCGGTCGCGTGCCGCCCTGCGGCCGCGGTGGTTACCGCGCCCTTGCCGCGAATCAGGCGTTTCGCTAACCCCCGTTCATGGCAAAGACCACCACCCCGCCGCCGCCCCCAGGCGGCGATTCCCCTGGCGATTCCATCGAGACGGTCGATTTGAGGAAGGCGCTGGAGCAGCGCTACCTCGCCTACGCGCTGTCGACCATCACCAACCGCGCGCTGCCCGACGTGCGCGACGGCATGAAGCCGGTGCATCGCCGCATCCTGCACGCCATGCGCCTCGCCCGGCTCGACCCCGGCACGCGCTTCTCCAAATGCGCGACCATCGTCGGCGAGGTGATGGGCAAGTTCCACCCCCACGGCGACCAGTCGATCTACGACGCGCTGGTGCGCCTCGCCCAGACCTTCTCCATGCGCTACCCGCTGGTCGACGGGCAGGGCAATTTTGGCAATATCGACGGGGATGCCGCCGCCGCCATGCGCTACACCGAAGCGCGCATGAGCCACGCCGCCGTCGACATGC
>CAZVTK010000231.1:0-5504 GCA_964629765.1 uncultured Mesorhizobium sp. | reverse complement strand
GTGGCCTACTTTTGCGCCGCCCAATGGCCGACTTTTGCGCCGCCGTTGACAGATCGGCGAGGTTCTGGATTTCTGGTTCCCTGAGGACCGCGCACTGGATATCGACCCTGACCGCCATGCCGAGCACTGGCGCTGGCGGATGCATGGCGGCGCGGACGGAACGATTGCGGCGCGCTTTGGCCCGCTGACCGAACGCGGCGCGGCGGGGGCGCTGAATCATTGGGCAGGGACGCCCGAGAGCCGGCTGGCGCTGATCGTGGTGCTGGACCAGTTCCCGCGCTCGCTGTGGCGGGGCAACCCGCGGGCCTGGGCGCAAGACCTGGCGGCATTGGCGCAGGCGCTGGAAGGGTTGGAAAACGGAGACTGGGACGCACTTGACCTGCCGTGGTTCCAGATCGCCTTCACCCAGCCCCTGGGCCATGCAGAGGGGTCGGACCATCTGACCCGCATCGACCGGCTGATCGCCCTGCGCCGCGACATCGCCGCCCGCGCGCCCGCGGCGTTGCGGCCGCTCTATGCCTCGCTCGTCGATCAAGCGGAGCAGGTGCACCGCATCATCGCCAGCTTTGGCCGCCACCCGCACCGCAACGCCATTCTTGGCCGTAGATCGACGCCCGAGGAGGAAGCCTATCTGGAAAAGGGCGCGTTTCCGCATCTGCGCGTCTTTCGGGGGTGAGCGCATCCCCACGGTTCAGGTAGGCTGCGCGACACCCGCCAGCGCCTAGCCGGCAACAGACGCCTTCGGCTGGCGGATCGGGTCGGACAGCAACCGTAGGCCATTCAGCACCACAAGCACGGTTCCGCCTTCATGGCCGATCACCGCCAGCGGAAGCGGCAGGTCAAGGAACAGGCCGCCGAAGACCAGCACCACCATTGCACCAATGGCAAAAGTCAGGTTCTGCCGGATGATCCTCGATGCACGGCGGGAAAGACGGTGCGCGTCGGCCAGCCGCTCCATGTCCTCCGACAGCAGTGCGACGTCGGCTGCCTGGAGCGCGACCTCGGAGCCGGCGGCGCCCATGGCGATTCCGACATCCGCGCGAGCAAGGGCCGCCGCGTCGTTGACGCCGTCGCCGACGAAGGCGATTTTGCCGGTTGCGGCCAGTTCGCCGACCTCGCGCACCTTGTCCTGCGGCAACATCCCGGCAAGTATCTCATCGGGCTCGATCCCGAGTTCCCGGCCGATGCGCAGCGCCACCGGTTGCCGATCCCCGGTCATCATGACGATCCGGCGCACGCCGCTGTCGCGCAGGGCGGCCAGCGCCGAAGCGGAGCTTGCCCTGGCCTCGTCCGCCACGCTGACGGCGCCCAGCACCGTCGCGCCGCGCCCGAGATAGACGACTGTATTGGCGCCGTCCGCAAGCGCCTGCAAAGCGGGGTGCTCGATCGAGGCATTCATTTCCTCGACAAGGTAGGCATTGCCGGCCCAGACCGGCCCACGTGCGTCGACACCTTCGATGCCGATGCCTGGTCGAGCGGTCACGTCGACGACGTTTGCCGCATCGAGCCCGCGCGCAGCGGCCTCACGACGAACCGCCGCCGCGAGGTGATGCTCAGAATGTGCCTCGATCCCGGCCAGCAGCGACAGGAAGCCGTCCTCATCGCCATTCAGCGCCACCATCCCGGTGACCTCGGCCCGGCCAGTGGTCAGCGTTCCGGTTTTGTCGAAGGCAAAGGTATCGACCGTAGCCAGCGTTTCCAGTGCGCCGCCGCCCTTGAACAGCACACCACCGCGTGCCGCCGCCGACAGGGCCGAGAGGATCGCGGCGGGAACCGAGATGACGATGGCGCAGGGGCTGGCCGCGACCAGCAGCGTCGCCGCGCGGTAAAGCGCGATCTCCCAGTCCCGTCCCAGAATATAGAAAATGGCAAAGGCAACCGCCGCGCCCGCCAGAACCGCAATCGTGTAACGCTGCCCGAACCATTCGCTGAAGCGTTCGGAGGGGGCACGGGCGGCTTGAGCCTCCGTCACCAGTCGGATCATGCGGGCAATGGTGCTATCGCCGACCGTGCGTGTGACGGCCATGTCCATGATGCCGTCGAGATTGACTGTCGCTTCGAAGACCTGCGCGCCGACCTCCTTGGAGACTGGCATCGATTCGCCGGTGATGTTGGCCTCATCGATGCCGCCGCGCCCGGCGACGATCACGCCGTCTGTTGGCACCCGCGCTCCGGGCCGCAGCACCACCACATCGCCGATCGCTAACGCCGAGGCGGCAATCTCCTCGATCGCGCCGCCGGGGGTCTTGCGCAGCGCGGTTTCGGGGCGCAACGCCATCAGCGCCTCAATGGCGCGCCGCGCCCGACCGAGCGCGCGGTCCTCCAGCGTGGTCGAGATGCTGAACAGCGTCAGCAACACCGCCCCCTCAAACGGGGCGCCGACGATGGCTGCGGCGATGGCGGCCACGATCATCAGCAGATCGATGTCGAGCACACGCTCGCGCCAGAGCGCGGCGAGCGCGCGCCACGCAGTCGGCAGACCACCCGCCGCGTAGACGAGCACCAGTCCTGGAAGTTCCAGAACGCCGAGAGCGTCATTCAGGGGCCATTTGCCAATCGTTGCCATCGCCATGCCGAGGACGGTGGCAAGTGAAAGGACCAGTGACAGGTCAATCGACGGTAATCGCTTCATATCGGGTTCCTGGCTGGCGCAGTCGCGGCCTCGGCCGCCGGTGCTGGCTGGGTACGGGAATTGTCAGGCGGCTTTTCCGCGCCGCAATGCAAAGGCTGCAATGGCGATCCAGGCAGTTGTACGCAAGACCATCGCGCCCATCGTGCGCGGCTCCCATGCGCCGCCGGAGCCGACATGCCACAGGAACGCAACGAAGACCGCAGCCGTCGCGGCGGCAATGGCAAGCGACAGTATCGGTGCCCATCCGGCGCCGCGCCACAGGCCGACCCCGGCGAGAACGTAGGCAAATCCCGCGACGAAATTGAATCGCAGCACGAAAGGCACAACCGCCCCCATATCCACATTGCCGAACAGCGCCCTGCCGCCCGAAAGAATAGTCATAAGACCGAAAGCCATCGCGACGACGGCGGCTATCTTCAGGGTGCGGGATCGTTTTGCAAGCATGGAGCGGCTCCGGATCAGGCGTCGGCAATGCGGCCGTCGCGCAGGTGGATCAGGCGGTCGAAACGGTCGAAGATCTTTTCATCATGGGTGACGGTGACGATGCAGGCTTCCTGCTCGACGGCAAGCTTGCGCATCAGGTCCATCACTAGCCCGGCCCGCGCGCCGTCAAGCGCCGCGGTAGGTTCGTCGGCCAGGATGATGCGGGGGCGGTTGGCCAGCGCGCGCGCGATCGCCACGCGCTGCGCCTCGCCGCCCGAGAGCAGCGCGGGCTTGACCTTGGCGCGGTGGCCGACTTCCATATAGTCCAGCAATTCGCGTGCCCGCGCCTGGCCTTCCTCGGTCGTGCGGCCGGCAAGGGCCAATACGACCGCGACGTTTTCTTGCGCCGTGAGAAAAGGCAGAAGATTGTGGGCCTGGAAGATGAAGCCGATCTTGTCGAGCCTGAGACGCCTGAGATCGCGGCGCAGCCATTTGCCGTCGAACACCGGCTCGCCGTCCAGAACCACCCGTCCCGCCGAGGGGGCAAGGATGCAGCCGATGATGTTGAGCAGCGTCGTCTTGCCCGAACCGGAAGGGCCGAGCAGTGCGATCACCTCGCCGGCCCGCACGGTCAGATCGACCGAGCGCAGGGCATCGACGCGGGTTTCGCCCTCGCCGAAATGCTTAGCCACGCCCGAGACTTCGATGAGGATATCGCCGAGCGCCATGTCAGCTCCCGAGCGCCGTGGCGGGATCGACCTTCATCGCCGCTCGAACGCCGAGCGCCGAGGAGAGCAGGCAGACGGCGGCGATGATGCCGGCAAGCACCATGGCATTGAACGGTTCCAGCACGACGCGGCGTGGGAAATAGTCCTTCACGCTGAGGATCAGCATCAGGCCGATGCCCCAGCCCGAGGCGCCGAGGATCAGCGCCTGTTGCACGATCAGCGCGACAATGGTGCTGTCGGGGGCGCCGATCAGCTTCAGCGTGGCGATCTGCTTCAGTTTTTCCATCGTCATCGTGTAGATGATGAGCGCGATCACCACGGCGCTGACGGAAAGCAGGATGCCGAGGAACAGGCCGATCTGGCGGCGCGCCTTGTCGACCACCGAGACAAGCAGCAGTTGCTCCTGTTCGGCCTGAGTTACGGCCGCGAGATGTTTCCACTGGCGCACGGTGGCGGTCAACAGATCGACATCGGCTCCCGGCGACAGACGGGCGATCACGGCGGCGACGGACGCCGATTTGACGGAAACGGCGCCGCGTGCGGCCTGCACCCGCTGAGCAGACGGATCGAGTTCGGTCTGAAGCGCCATCGCATCTGCGAGCATCACATAGACTGCCGGGTCGCCGCCTGAATTCATGGCGCCCTCGACGAGCCCGACCACGGTGAAGCGGTTGCGCCCGAGCCGGATCGTTTCGCCGGGCAGAAGACCGGTCTTGCGGTCGGCGATCAGTTCGAAATGGCTGGCGCCGATGCCGCGTCCCTCGGTGATCGTCAGCGGCCCGCCGGGACGGCCCTGTTCGTAACCGACTACGTAGAGCCTGAGTGTGCGCCCGGCGTGGGAGGCCTCGACGTTCTGATAGTTGACCGCGCCCGCCTCGCTCACGCCGGGCATTCGCGCGACCGCATCGCGCGTATCGGCGGGAATGCTGGATGCTTCCGCGAACGGGCCCTTGGTCCCAGCCTCCACGACCCAGACATCGGCCGCTGGCGCTTTCACCACCGCCAGCGCGTCCGAGACGAGGCCGTTGTAGATGCCGATCATCGCCAGCACAACCGTCATCAAAAGCCCCAGCCCGAAACAGGTCAGCACAAAGCGGAACAAGCCGTGGCGGATGTCCTTGAGCGCAAGGTTCATGGCACATCCTTAAGGCGGGCGCGCCGGCCCTCCGCTGCGCCCTTCGGTAGTTGGGCGACGATTGCGGCTCCTTTTGGCAGGCCGCCCGTAACTTCGACGCGGCCGCGATCGTCGCGGGCGCCGAAGGTCAGTTCCACCCGCGCGAGGCGTCCGTCCCGCACCGCCCACACCGTGCCGCGATAGCCGTCGAAGCCGGCGATCGCCACCTCGGGCACCATCAGTGCGGTCGCACGCGTGCCGGTCAGGATACGTACCTCGGCCTGTTCGCCGAGGAACATGTCAGCAGGACAGTCAAAACAGGTCAGCCAGACGCGGCGTTCCTCGTTCACCCGGTCGCTTTCAACGCCGATGCGGGCAATGGAGCCGTGGAACTCAGCCGAAGGCTGCGACCGCAACCGGATCGCGCCGGACTGGCCAAGAGCAAGCTGGCCGGCACGTTCTTCATCGACATAGGCTTGAATCCAGATGGTGGCCGGGTCGATCAGGGTGAAGATCGGATCGCCGGCCTTCACCACCGTCCCCGGCTCTGCATGGCGGGCGACGACCAGCGCATCGTAGGGCGCGACCAGCCGGTGATGGGCGAGAA
>CAZVTK010000230.1:0-5521 GCA_964629765.1 uncultured Mesorhizobium sp. | reverse complement strand
CCTACCGGCTGAGCGAGACGCAGGCTCGCGCCATCCTCGATCTGCGCCTGCAGCGTCTGACCGGGCTGGAGCGAGACAAGATCGCCGACGAACTGCGCCAGGTCACCGACCAGATTCGCGAATTCCTGGCGCTTTTGGAATCGCGCGAGCGGCTTTACGCCCTGATGCGCTCGGAACTGGTGGAGATCAAGGACCAGTTCGCCACCCCGCGCCGCACCGAGATCCAGGACAACGAGTTCGAGCAGGACATCGAGGACCTGATCCAGCGCGAGGACATGGTCGTCACCGTCACGCATGAGGGCTACATCAAGCGCGTGCCGCTGGCGCTCTACCGGGCGCAGGCGCGCGGCGGCAAGGGCCGCTCCGGCATGGCGACCAAGGACGAGGATTTTGTCACCCGGCTGTTCGTCGCGAGCACCCACACGCCGATCCTGTTCTTCTCCTCGCGCGGCATCGTCTACAAGGAGAAGGTGTGGCGCCTGCCCGTCGGCACGCCGCAGTCGCGCGGAAAGTTCCTGCGCAACATGCTGCCGCTGGAAGCGGGCGAGCGCATCACCACGATCATGCCGCTGCCGGAGGACGAGGCGAGCTGGGCCGACCTCGACGTGATGTTCGCGACCACGCGCGGCACCGTGCGGCGCAACAAGCTTTCCGATTTCGGCCAGGTGAACCGCAACGGCAAGATCGCGATGAAGTTCGACGAGGAGGGCGACGAGATCCTCGGCGTCGCCACCTGCAACGAGCGCGACGACGTGCTGCTGACCGCGAGTTCCGGCCAGTGCATCCGCTTCCCCGTGACGGATGTCCGCGTCTTCGCCGGCCGCTCCTCGCTCGGCGTGCGCGGCATCGCGCTGAACAATGGCGAGAAGGTCATCTCCATGGCGATCCTCGCCAATGTCGAGGCCGACCCGGCCGAGCGCGCGGCCTACCTCAAGCAGTCGGTCGCCGAGCGCAAGGCGATCTCGGGTGAGGAGGCGGAGGATATCGCGCTGACCAACGAGGAGGTTTCGGAGGAAGCGGTGCTGTCGCCGGAGCGCTATGAGGAGCTCAAGGCGCGCGAGCAGTTCGTGCTCACCGTCAGCGAGTTCGGCTACGGCAAGCGCTCGTCCTCCTACGACTTCCGGCTGACCGGCCGCGGCGGCAAGGGCATCCGCGCCACCGACGTGTCCAAGCGCGGCGAGATCGGCGAGTTGGTCGCGGCCTTCCCGGTGGAGAAGGACGACCAGATCATGCTGGTCTCCGACGGCGGGCAGGTCATCCGCGTGCCGGTCTCGGGCATCCGCATCGCCAGCCGCGCCACCAAGGGCGTCACCATCTTCAACACAGCCGAGGGCGAGAAGGTCGTGTCGGTGGAGCGCATTTCCGAGCCGCAGGGCGAGGACGGAGCGGATGAGGCGCCGTCGTCCGGCCCTGTGGCGCCTGGACCGGCGGCGCCCACGGCTTCGTAGCGGCGGATAAAGAAAAAGCGGCACCGGCTGGAGGTGGGCCGGCGCCGCCTGAATTCCGGGCGCAGGGGAGTCGCCCGGTGGTGGGTTTGGTGGAGGGGTTCCGCTCAGCGGAACATGTAGGGATTGCGCACGCGTTCGCGCTGGCGGCTCTTGGCGCGCTGGGCTTCCTGATGCAGGCTGAAGGCCGTGGCGATGAGCATGGCCAGCGTCATGGCGGCGGCGAGCATGGTGATCATCATGGCAGTGGTCTCCTTGCTGCTAACAACGGCGGACCGTCGATTTGGTTTCATCTCCGACCTTGCGTCATTTACTATGCGGCGTGATTTGAACCGTCCGTGACGGCGCCGTTCATCCCATGTTCAGGAAACCCGCCATGGTCTGGCCATTAGTCTGAGCGTCGCCGGACAGACGCGATTGCCACAGCCGGGCCGCGCCGCTAGAAGGCCGCCCATGAGCCAGCGCTTCGCCTTCTATGCCGGATCCTTCGACCCGCCGACCAACGGCCATCTCGATGTGCTCAAGGCGGCGCTGGCGATCGCCGACACGATCTATGTCGGCATCGGGCGGCAGGCGTCGAAGACGCCGCTCTTCACCTTCGAGGAGCGCGGCGCGCTGATCGGGAAATCCTGCCGCGACGAGTTCGGCGAGGACGCTCGGCGGCTGAAGGTGGTCGCCTTCGAGGGGCTGCTGGTCGACGCCGCGCGCAAGCACGGCGCAACGCTGCTGATCCGCGGTCTGCGCGACGGCACCGACCTCGACTACGAGATGCAGATGGCCGGCATGAACGAGACCATGGCGCCGGAGCTCCAGACCGTGTTTCTGCCGGCCAGCCCCTCGGTGCGCACCATTACCGCCACACTCGTGCGCCAGATCGCGTCGATGGGCGGCAACATCCGCCCCTTCGTGCCGAAGGCGGTGGTCAAGCCGCTCCAGGCCAAGTTCAAGTCCTGACTGCCCGCAAGGAGCCAAAAATGCCGTTCACCAGGCGCAGCCTGCCCTTCGTTCTCGCCGCCGCCATCGCCGGAGCCGCCGCGCCGGCGCTTGCCGCCGAGCCCGAGAACACCATGATCATCACGCTCAAGGGCGGCGACGTGACCGTCGCGCTGCGGCCGGACCTTGCGCCGCGCCATGTCGAGCAGATCAAGGCGCTGGTGCGCGCCGGCGAATACGACAACGTCGCCTTCCACCGGGTGATCCCGGGCTTCATGGCGCAGACCGGCGACGTGCAGTATGGCGACATGGAAAACGGCTTCCAGCCCGGCATGGCCGGCATGGGCGGCTCCGGCCGCCCGGACCTGCCGGCGGAATTCTCCAATGAGAGCTTCGAGCGCGGCACGGTGGGCATGGCCCGCGCGCAGAACCCGAACTCGGCCAACTCGCAGTTCTTCATCATGTTCGCCGCCGCGCCGCACCTGAACGGCGGCTACACCATCGTCGGGCAGGTCGAGGAGGGCATGGACCTCGTCGACGCCATCAAGAAGGGCTCGGCCGCCAATAACGGCTCGGTCTCCGACCCCGACCGCATGATCCGCGTGCGCATCGCCTCGGACAGATAACCACAAGAACGAAAGGACGGGCCGATGGCCGAGATCAAGGACCCAATAATCAAGGACCGGGAAAACGCCCTCGTCATGGAGACGACCAAGGGCAGGGTGGTGATCGAGATGCTCCCCGACCTGGCGCCGGGCCATGTCGCCCGCATCAAGGAACTGGCGCGCGAGGGCGCCTATGACGGCGTGGTGTTCCACCGCGTCATCGACGGCTTCATGGCGCAGACCGGCGACGTGAAGTTCGGCAACTCGAACAAGCCTTCCTTCGCCCCGGCTCGCGCCGGCATGGGCGGCTCCGACAAGCCCGACCTCAAGGCCGAGTTCTCCAACATGAACCACGGCCGCGGCGTCTGCTCCATGGCGCGCGCCCAGAACCCGAACTCGGCGAACTCGCAGTTCTTCATCTGCTTCGACGACGCGAGCTTCCTCAACCGCCAGTACACGGTCTGGGGGCAGGTGATCGAGGGCATGGACAATGTCGACAAGATCAAGCGCGGCGAGCCGGTGCAGGATCCCGACAAGATCGTGTCGATGAAGGTCGCGGCCGACATCAAGGGCTGAGGCGGAGCGCCGCCCGAAACGACCCGGAAACGGGCCGGCGCCGCGCCGCGACCGGCCTGTTTCTCTTGAATGGTAGACGGACCCGGGAGACGAACTCACGGGGGAAATCGGAACATGAAGCGGATCATGGCAAGCGCGGCGGCCGCCGCCCTTCTCGCAGCGGGGCTCGGCACTGGGCCTGCCCACGCGACGGGCGACATTTCATGCTCGGGCGAGGGCGTGTCGGTCGACATGCTGGTCGGCCGCTTCCAGTTCATCGCCATCCTGCGCGCCGTCGTCACCGTCGGCGACGAGACATGGTCGACCGACCAGAGCTATGCCAAGGGCACGCCGATCAGGGTCGCGCAGGCGTTCGAGGACGACCGCATGCTGCTGGTCGACTTCACCGACGACAATTACGAGGGCGTGATCGCCCGGCTGCGCGTGGTCAATCTGGAGGAGATCTCCGCCGGTGCCTTCGCCGTGGACGGCAAGGGCTCCTGGATCGTGGACTGCTCGTTGAGGGGATGAAGGTCGACCTCTTCGATTTCGACCTGCCGGAGGACCGCATCGCGCTGCGGCCTGCTTCGCCGCGCGATGGCGCGCGCATGCTGGTGGTCCGGCCGGGTTCGGGGCTTGAAGATCGCACCGTGCGCGACCTGTCCGATCTCCTGCGGCCCGGCGACGCGCTGGTGTTCAACGACACGAAGGTGATCCCCGCCCGGCTCGAGGGCGAGCGGCACCGCAACGGCAATGTCGCGCGCGTCGAGGCCATGCTGCACATGCGCGTCGGCCCGGCCGAATGGCTGGCCTTCCTGCGCCCCGCCAAGCGGGTCAACGCGGGCGAGCGCATCCGTTTCGGCCATGCCGGCGATGTCTGCCTGCTCGGCACCCTTGACGCGACCGTGGTCGAGAAGCGCGACGGCGGCGAGGCGCTGCTCGCCTTCGACCTGTCCGGTCCCGCGCTGGACGAGGCGATCCACGCCGCCGGGCATATCCCCCTGCCGCCCTACATCGCCGGCAAGCGGCCGCAGGACGAGCGCGACAGGGCCGACTACCAGACCGTCTATGCGCGCGAGGCGGGCGCGGTCGCCGCACCCACCGCCGGTCTGCACTTCACGCCCGACCTCTTCGCGCGGCTGGACGCGAAGGGCATCGCCCGGCATTTCGTGACGCTGCATGTCGGCGCCGGCACGTTTTTGCCGGTGAAGGCCGACGACACGGCCGACCACCGCATGCATGCGGAGACGGGGCAGGTTCCGGCAGCCACCGCCGCCGCGCTGAACGCGGTGCGGGCGCGGGGCGGCCGCGTCGTCGCGGTCGGCACCACCTCGCTGCGCCTCCTGGAGAGCGCCGCCGCGCCGGACGGGACGATCCGTGAATGGTCGGGCGCGACGGACATCTTCATCACGCCCGGCTACCGTTTTCGCGCGGTCGACGCGCTGATGACCAATTTCCACCTGCCGCGTTCGACCCTGTTCATGCTGGTCTCGGCCTTCAGCGGGCTGGAGACCATGCGCGCCGCCTACCGGCGCGCGATCGACGCGGGCTACCGTTTCTATTCCTACGGGGATTCCAGCCTGCTGTTCCCGAAGAGATCTGCCTAGTGGCGACCTTTCGCACCCCCCTCTGTCCTGCCGGACTGCCTGGCCCGAGCCGGAAGATCGCGCCATGACCCCATCCTTCTCCTTCCGCCTCATCGCCACCGACGGCAAGGCGCGGCGCGGCGAGGTTTCGATGCCGCGCGGCATCGTGCGCACGCCCGCCTTCATGCCGGTCGGCACGGTCGGCACGGTCAAGGCGCTCTATACCGACCAGGTGCGGCAGGCCGGCGCCGATATCATTCTCGGCAACACCTATCATTTGATGCTGCGGCCGGGACCGGAGCGCGTCGCGCGGCTCGGCGGCCTCCACGAATTCGCGCGCTGGCCGTGGCCGATCCTCACCGACAGCGGCGGCTTCCAGGTCATGTCGCTGTCGCAG
>CAZVTK010000229.1:0-5551 GCA_964629765.1 uncultured Mesorhizobium sp. | reverse complement strand
CTGATTTGCAGGACCGCGGGAATCCCAGAAAACTAAATTGTCACCACAGCCTAGCGCGGCGCTCCTTAAGAAGGGTTTCGCCGGATGGTTTCAATTCTAGAAAATCGTGGAAATCGATCCAGCGTAAATCAATCCTTACCGGGATCGATGGACTTCAGCTCCTCCAGCGTCGGCATCGAGACGATGTGATAGCCGGAATCGACATAGTGCACCTCGCCCGTCACGCCGCCCGAAAGGTCGGACAGCAGATAGAGCGCCGAGCCGCCCACCTCGTCCAGCGTGATCGGCCGCCGCAGGGGCGAATTACGCTGCTGGAAGGCGAACATGTGCCGCGCGTCCGCAATGCCGGCGCCGGCCAGCGTGCGCACCGGCCCGGCCGAGATGGCGTTGACGCGGATGCCGCGCGGGCCGAAATCGCTGGCGAGGTAGCGCACGCTCGCCTCCAGCCCGGCCTTGGCGACGCCCATCACGTTGTAGTTGGGCATCACCCGCACCGAGCCGGCATAGGTGAGCGTCACCATCGAGCCGCCCTCGCCCATCAGCGCCGCCGCGCGCTTCGCGACTTCCGTGAAGGAGAAGCAGGAGATCACCATGGTGCGCACGAAATTCTCGCGCGTGGTGTCGGCGTAGAGGCCCTTCAACTCGTTCTTGTCGGAGAAGCCGATGGCGTGGACGACGAAGTCGAGCCCGCCCCACTCCGCCTTCAGCGTCTCGAAGGCGGCATCGACGGTGGCGATGTCCTCGACATCGCAGGGGATCAAGAGCTTCGAGCCGATCTGCTCGGCCAGCGGCTTGACGCGCCGGCCGAACGCCTCGCCCTGATAGGTCAGCGCCACCTCGGCGCCGTGCCCGGCCAGCGTGCGGGCAATGCCCCAGGCGATCGAATGGTCGTTGGCGACGCCCATGACCAGGCCGCGCCGTCCCTTCATCAGTCCGTCCATGACCTGTTCGCCCTCAGCCGTTGAAGCGCTGCATCACCAGCGTCGCGTTGGTGCCGCCAAAGCCGAAGGAGTTGGACAGGACCGTGTCGATCTTCGCATCGTCGATGCGCTTGCGCACGATCGGCATGCCCTCGAACTCGGGATCGAGCGTCTCGATATGGGCACTCTCGCCGATGAAGCGGCCCTGCATCATCAGGATCGAATAGATCGCCTCCTGCACGCCGGCCCCGCCCATGGAGTGGCCGGTCAGCGACTTGGTGGAGGTGATGTAAGGCATCTTCTCGCCGAACACCTCGCGGATCGCGCCCATCTCCTTGCTGTCGCCGACCGGGGTCGAGGTGCCGTGCGTGTTGATGTAGTCGACCGGCCCGTCGACGGTGGCGATGGCCTGCCGCATGCAGCGGATCGCGCCTTCCCCGGAGGGGGCGACCATGTCGAAGCCGTCCGAGGTCGCGCCGTAGCCGACCATCTCGCAATAGATCTTGGCGCCGCGCGCCTTCGCGTGCTCAAGCTCCTCAAGCACCAGCACCCCGGCGCCGCCGGCGATGACGAAGCCGTCGCGGTTGAGGTCATAGGCGCGCGAGGCGCTGGCCGGCGTGTCGTTGTACTTGCTCGACATGGCGCCCATGGCGTCGAAGAGGTTCGACATGGTCCAGTCGAGATCCTCGTGCCCGCCGGCGAAGATCACGTCCTGCTTGCCCCACTGGATCAGCTCGTAGGCATTGCCGACGCAATGCGCCGAGGTCGAGCAGGCCGACGAGATCGAATAATTCACGCCGTGGATCCTGAACCACGTCGCCAGCGTGGCCGATGCCGTCGACGACATCGCCTTCGGCACCGCGAACGGCCCGATGCGCTTGGGGCTGTTGTTCTTGCGGGTGATGTCCGCCGCCTCGACGATGGTCGCCGTCGAGGCGCCGCCCGAGCCCATGATGATGCCTGTGCGCTCGTTGCTGACGTCGCCCTCGCCCAGCCCGGAATCCCCGATCGCCTGCTGCATGGCGACATGGTTCCAGCCGCCGCCGCGATGCAGGAAGCGCATCGCCCGCCGGTCGACCATCTCGGCCGGGTCGAGCGTCGGCCTGCCCCACACATGGCAGCGGAAGCCGTGCTCGGCGAAGTCGGGCGAGAAGGTGAGGCCGGACTTCGCGTCGCGCAGCGAGGCGGCCACCTCGCCGGCCGTATTGCCGATGGACGAAACGATGCCCAGCCCGGTGACGACAACCCGTCTCATGGAAAGCTCCTCATACCGTCTGTTTCAGGCCGCAGATTCACGCCACCGGTTTCAGGCGCCCTGCTTGGCCAGCCCGACGCGCAGGTCGGTCGCCGTGTAGATGGTTTCGCCGTCGGCCTTCAGCCAGCCGTCGGCGATGCCGAGCACCAGCCGCCCGCGCATCACGCGCTTGAAGTCGACGCCGTACTCGACCAGCCTGGTCTTCGGCGTCACCATGCCCTTGAACTTCACCTCGCCGGTCGACAGGGCCATGCCCTTGCCGGGCTCGCCCAGCCAGCCGAGGAAGAAGCCGGTCAACTGCCACAGCGCGTCGAGGCCGAGGCAGCCCGGCATCACCGGGTTGTCGATGAAGTGGCAGGGAAAGAACCACAGGTCGCGATGGATCGGAAGCTGCGCGCGGATCAGCCCCTTGCCGTGCTCGCCGCCCTCTTCCGAAATCTCCGTGATTCGGTCGAACATCAGCATCGGCGGGTAGGGAAGCTGCGCATTGCCGGGCCCGAACAGCTCGCCGCGGGCGCAGGCCAGCAGGTCGTCGTACTCGTAGCTCGATTTCCGCTCGCCCATGTCCTCTCCCATTCGCGCTTTCGGCTTGTGCCTTCGGTTTGCGCCTCACTAACACGGCGGGCGAGCCCGTGGAAACAGCCGGCGCGGCCTTATCCAGCAGCCATGGGGCGTTCCCGGGCCGTCCATGGACCGCATATTGATCGCACCGGGGTCACCGAATATATAGGTTCGAGGACGATGACATGGATTGGCGGCCGGGTGGCCGCCGACAACCGGAAACGGGAGCGCAAGGTTGCGCGAGGTTTCGACGGAGCAAAGGGTACGCCAGGCCGGGCTTCGGCCGACGCGCCAGCGCACCGCGCTGGCGGAATTGCTGTTCGCCAAGGGCGACCGCCACCTGTCCGCCGAGGAGCTGCACGAGGAGGCGCTGACGGCCGGCGTCGCCGTGTCGCTCGCCACCGTCTACAACACGCTGCACCAGTTCACCGAGGCGGGGCTCCTGCGCATCCTCGCCGTCGAGGGCGCACGCACCTATTTCGACACCAACACGTCGGACCACCACCATTTCTTCGTCGAGGGCGAGAATCGCGTCGTCGACATCTGCGGGGGTCCCGTCACGGTCTCCAACCTGCCGGCGCCGCCGGAAGGCATGGAAATCGCCAATGTCGACATCATCGTGCGGCTGCGGCCCAAACGCTGAGGCTTTTGCCTACCGGCGCGCCGAAAACACCCTGAAGGTCGCGTCCCGCGCGATTTCCGCGACTTCCGCGAACAGGCGCTTCAATTCCGCCTCGTAAGGAAGGCCGCGATTGGCGACGACGAACAGCCGCCCGCGGGATTTGAGCGCCGCGTGGGCGGCGCGCAGCATCGCCAGCCCGATATCCGGCTCCGCCGCCCTGCCCTGATGGAAGGGCGGGTTCATGACGATCGCGTCGTAGCGCCCGTCCACCGGCTCGGCCGCCAGGTCGCGCCAGTGGAAACCGGCGGCGACGCCGGGAACCAGCCGCGCCATGTTGGCCCGCGCCGCTTGCAGCGAGGAAAAATCCGCCTCGTAGAGGTCGACCGACGCGACGCCCTGCCGCTCCCCGGCCAGCCGCACCGACAGATAGCCCCAGCCGGCACAGAAATCGGCGACCTTGCCGGCGAGGTCGCCCGGCAGGCTGTCGGCCAGCAGCCGCGACCCGGCATCGACCTTGCCGGCGGAAAAACCGCCCGGCGCGGTGGCGAACCGCCCTTCGGCCAGCTCCGGCGCCGCCGCCAGCGCCTCCACCGCCTGCTCCGCGTCCGCCGGCCGCTCCAGCCAGAACACCACGCCGTGATGCTTCGACGCCGAATCCGCAAGCGCCAGCAGGCCGCCGACACGTTTCTTCAGGCTGGCGATGCCGTCCGTCTTGCCGCCGGCGACGAGGATCGTTCCGCCCGGCCGCGTGCAGGACAGGGCCTGCGCCACCCATAATTCGTTCTGCCGGCGATGGCGCCCGGCGACGACCATGGCGAGGTCGTAGCCGTCGCCGTGTGCTTCCGGCGCGATGTCGTGGCCGGACCGCTCCAGCGGCAGGAAGGACGGCCGGAACCCCTGCACGAGGAATAGCTCCGCACGAAACCCGTCGGGCCTGCGCATGCCCGGCTGCGCATTGAAGACGATGCCCCGCGCACCGGCTTCCGGCAACGGGATGAGGCCGGATTCGAAGGGGTGGAGGAGGGTTGCTAGAGAGTTCATGCGACGTCGCGCCCCTTCGCGCCCCCCTCTGTCCTGCCGGACATCTCCCCCTCAAGGGGGGAGATTGGATTTCCGCTTTGCTTTCGCCAATCGCTGAAGGTTGGCGAAACAATCCATGACGGCCAATCTCCCCCCTCGAGGGGGAGATGTCCGGCAGGACAGAGGGGGGTGCGAAGGGGCGAAATCATATCCACACTGACAAGCGAGCAGCCCTCAAACGAAAACGGGCGCGGCCTTGCGCCGCGCCCGCCTTCAATCCGTCACGGGAACGATCAGGCCGCGTCTTCGGCGCTCTCGCGCTTCTCGCGCGCGATCTCCTTGCCGGTCTCCTGGTCGACGACCTTCATGGAGAGCCGCACCTTGCCGCGCTCGTCGAAGCCCATCAGCTTGACCCAGACCTTCTGGCCTTCCTTGACGACGTCGGTGGTCTTCTGCACGCGCTCGTTGGCGAGCTGCGAGATGTGGACCAGGCCGTCGCGCGGGCCGAAGAAGTTGACGAAGGCGCCGAAATCGGCGGTCTTCACCACGGTGCCCTCGTAGATCTCGCCGACTTCCGGCTCGGCCACGATAGTGTGGATCCACTTCTTGGCCGCCTCGATCTCCTTGGCGTTCGACGACGCGATCTTGATGGTGCCGTCGTCCTCGATGTTGATCTTGGCGCCGGTCTTCTCGACGATCTCGCGGATCACCTTGCCGCCGGTGCCGATCACGTCGCGGATCTTGTCGGTCGGGATGGTCATGACCTCGATGCGCGGGGCGAACTCGCCGAGCTCGGCGCGGGCGCCTGACAGCGCGTTGCCCATCTCGCCGAGGATGTGGACGCGGCCGCCCTTGGCCTGCTCGAGGGCGACCTTCATGATCTCCTCGGTGATGCCCTGGATCTTGATGTCCATCTGGAGCGAGGTGATGCCGTCACGGGTGCCGGCCACCTTGAAGTCCATATCGCCGAGATGGTCTTCGTCGCCGAGGATGTCCGACAGCACCGCGAAGCGGTCGCCTTCCTTGATCAGGCCCATGGCGATGCCCGCCACCGGCTTCTGGAGCGGCACGCCCGCATCCATCAGCGCCAGCGAGGTGCCGCAGACCGTCGCCATCGAGGACGAGCCGTTGGACTCGGTGATCTCGGAGACGACGCGGATCGTGTAGGGGAAC
>CAZVTK010000228.1:0-5693 GCA_964629765.1 uncultured Mesorhizobium sp. | reverse complement strand
CGCGCTAGAGCATGATCCCGAAAAGTGGAAACCACTTTTCGGAAAAGATCATGCTTAAACAAAGAGATAGAGATCGCGCCCGCGATTTCGCCGTTGCAGAAAGCCGCCTCCGGGCGGCTTTTTCGTCCCGTCTTTTCGTCTCGGGGGAGGCCGGCGCATGAACGATCTGCGCGCCATCGTCGACGACATCCACCGCACGGTCTCGGCTGAGGCCGAGCGCGGCAAGGTCGCCACCTACATTCCCGAGCTGGCGTCCATCGACCCTGCCCAGTTCGGCATCGCGGTGACCACCGTCGACGGGCGGCAATACGCCGCCGGCCATGCCGATGTGCTGTTCTCCATCCAGAGCGTGTCGAAGGTGTTCACGCTGACGCTGGCGCTCGGCATGGTCGGCGACCGGCTGTGGAACCGGGTGGGGCGCGAGCCGTCGGGCTCGGCGTTCAACTCCATCGTCCAGCTCGAGCGCGAGCAGGGCAAGCCGCGCAACCCCTTCATCAACGCCGGCGCCATCGTGGTGGCCGACACGCTGCTGGCCAACCACCAGCCGCGCGAGACGATCGGCGAGATCGTCCAGTTCGCGCGCTTTCTCGCCGGCGACGAATCCATCGTCGTCGACCAGAAGGTGGCGAAGTCGGAGCAGGAAACGGGTTTCCGCAATTTCGCACTGGCCCAGTTCATGCGCTCCTTCGGCAAGCTCGACCATCCGGCCGAGCAGGTGCTGGGCGTCTATTTCCACCATTGCGCTCTGGCCATGTCGTGCCGGCAGCTTTCGCGCGCCGGCCTGTTCCTCGCCGCGGGCGGGCGCAACCCCATGACGGGCCGCACCGTCGTCTCGAGCGACCGGGCGCGGCGCATCAACGCGCTGATGCTGATGTGCGGGCATTATGACGGCTCCGGCGATTTCGCCTACCGCGTCGGCCTGCCCGGCAAGTCGGGCGTCGGCGGCGGCATCCTCGTCGTGGCGCCGGGCAGGGCATCGGTCGCCGTATGGTCGCCCGGCCTCAATGAGAACGGCAACTCGCTGCTCGGCTCGCGGGCGCTGGAGATGCTGGCGCAGCGCACCGGTTGGTCTATCTTCGGGCCATAATGGATATTCAGGTGAGCACGGCCTGCAAATGGCGGATTTCTGCGCTTCCGGTGCTCACGTACGGAATGTACGCTCCGCTCCGGTTCTCGAAATCCGCCATTTTCGGCTCGTGCTGACCTGAATCTCGCTTTGCGCTGGACATCCACCATGAACATCGCCGTCGCCGAACTGGAAACCGAAGCCGGAACGCATCCGATGTTCCGCCGCGCGCCGTCCTCGGTCGAGTTCAACAAGCTGCGCAAGCGGCTGCTGCGGCAGGCGCGCGAGGCGATCGAGGGCTTTGCCATGGTGCGGCCGGGCGACCGCTGGCTGGTCGCGCTGTCGGGCGGCAAGGACAGCTACGGCCTGCTGGCGCTGCTGCTCGACCTGAAATGGCGCGGCCTGCTGCCGGTGGAGCTGATCGCCTGCAACCTCGACCAGGGACAGCCGAATTTTCCAAAACACATCCTGCCGGACTATCTTTCCGGTCTCGGCGTGCCGCACCGCATCGAATATCAGGACACCTATTCGGTGGTGACCGACAAGATCGCCGCCGGCAGCACCTATTGCTCGCTCTGCTCGCGGCTGCGGCGCGGCCATCTCTACCGCATCGCGCGGGAGCAGGGGTGCGCGGCGCTGGTGCTCGGCCATCACCGCGAGGACATTCTCGAAACGTTCTTCATGAACCTGTTCCACGGCGGGCGGCTGGCGGCGATGCCGCCGAAACTGCTCAACGACGAGGGCGACCTGATGGTTTTTCGCCCGCTCGCTTACGCGGCCGAGGCGGACTTGCAGAAATTCGCCGACGCGATGGCCTTCCCGATCATCCCCTGCGATTTGTGCGGCTCGCAGGAAGGGCTTCAGCGCAACGCCATGAAGGCGATGCTGGACGACATCGAGAAGCGCATGCCGGGCCGCAAGGACACGATGATCCGGGCGCTGGCCAATGTGCGGCCCTCGCACCTGCTCGACCCGAAACTGTTCGACTTCGCGGGGCTGGCGCCCCCTTCTCCCCTTGTGGGAGAAGGTGCCTGAGCGAAGCGAAGGCGGATGAGGGGTGCTGGCCGGGCGCCAACGCCCCGTTCCTTCCAGCACCCCTCATCCGTCTCGGCGCTGCGCGCCGATCCACCTTCTCCCACAAGGGGAGAAGGTAACGTCGCGCATTACTTCGTCGGCGGGTTGACCGGCCTCCACAGGACGCCCTTCTCGGCGACGAGCACGCAGGCGAGGCCGAGCAGCGAGGTGAAGAAGTAGCCGGCGGCGAGCGGCGTCGTGGTGCCGTCGAAGGCCTGTCCGATCAGCGCCCCGACGAGGCCGGAGCCGATCGTCTGGATAAAACCCTGCACCGAGGATGCAGAACCGGCGACGTGGCCCACCGGCTCCATCGCCATCGCGTTGAAGTTCGCGCCGATCCACGAGAAATGCACCATGGAGAGGCCGAACAGCGCGGTGAACAGCCAGAGCGGCAGCGGGCCGGCCAGCCACGACAGCAGGAAGGCCACGGCGTTCACCGTGATGAAGCCGAGCAGGGCCGTATGCGAGAGCCGGCGCATCCCGAAGCGGCCGACCATGCGCGAATTGAGGAAGGACGACACGGCCATGAAGCCGGCGACCACCGCGAAGAAGACCGGGAACAGGGCGCCGACGTCGTAGATGCCCTGATAGATCTGCTGCGCCTGGTTGATGAAGCCGAACATGGCGCCGAACATGATGGTCTGCGCCAGCGTGTACCAGATCGAGCGGCGGGTGGTGATGACGATCGCAAACGCCCGCGCGATGGACGAGACGGTGAACGGGCGCCGGTATTCCTCATGCAGCGTTTCCGGCAGGCGCCGCCACGCCCAGGCGGCGATGATGAGGGTCGTTGCGCCCATCATGATGAAGATCCAGTGCCAGTCATAGGCCAGCATGATCACCTGTCCGAGGCCCGGCGCGACGATCGGCACCACCATGAACACCACGAAGACGAGCGACATGACCTCGGCCATGGCGCGTCCGCCGAACGCGTCGCGGATGACGGAGACGGCGATGACGCGCGTGGAGGCAGCGCCGAACCCCTGCACGAAACGCAGGACCAGCATGAGGGCGAAGCTGTCCACGAAGGCCGCGCCGAAGGCGGCCACGACATAGATCAGCAGGCCGGCAAGCAGCGGCGGCCTGCGTCCGAACCTGTCCGAAAGCGGGCCGAAGAACAGCGTCGCCACGCCGAGGCCGCCGAGATAGGCGGAGATGACGTACTGGCGGGTGTTCTCGTCGGCGACGCCGAGGCTCTCGCCGATCTGCTGGAGGCCGGGCAGCATGACGTCGATCGCCAGCGCGTTGACCGCCATGAGCGCGGCCGCGAGAGCGATGAACTCCCAGCGCGGAATGGGCAGGCGATAGGTGGTTGCAGCCGGCTTGACCTGCTGGTCCATGACGGGCCTCGAAAAATGATCGGCAAAAAAGAAGAAGCGCCGGAGGCCGGCGCTTCGGTCTCGCTGGATGAACGCCCCGGCGGGCGAAAGGTGCGGGCGAAAGGTTACGCCGCGCCGCGCGCGGTCACGCCCTTCTCGGAGAAGAAGTCCTGCAACTCGCCGGCCTGGAACATTTCGCGCACGATGTCGCAGCCGCCGACGAACTCGCCCTTCACGTAGAGCTGCGGGATGGTCGGCCAGCTCGAATATTCCTTGATGCCCTGGCGCAGCTCGTCGGAGGTCAGCACGTTGACGCCCTTGTAGTCGACGCCGAGATAGTCGAGGATCTGGACGACCTGCCCGGAGAAGCCGCACTGCGGAAAGCCCGGTGTGCCCTTCATGAAGAGCACCACGTCGTTGCCCTTCACCTCGTTGTCGATGAAATCGTTGATGGCGGTCATTGCGGTCGTCCTTTCGTCGCCGGGGTCAAGGCCCGGAACGCTCATGCCTGTCTCGTTCCACAGATAGAAGATGGATCGGCGCTTGTCGAGTTCGACCCTATTGCGTCTGGTCGCAGCGCCGCTCGCCGGTTGCCTCCGGCCCGGCTCCGCCGAAGACGAGGCGCTTTTGCTCCACGATCGCGGCGCCGAAGCCGTTTGCCCGATACTCGGCGAATTGCGGACAGTTTTCAGCCGTCCCCTGTTCCGTCCACTGCCAGTAGACGACCGAATCGTCATGGATAGCGAAATCGTCCGATGGAACGTCGAGCAGCCTCACGTCGGAGGTCAGGTCGTGGACGATGAGATCGCCCTGAGGCCCGGTCGAACGGGTGAGGAACAACTTGTCCCTGCGCAGTTCCTCGAACCACAGCGGCTCGTCGCCGTCGCCGATCACGAAGTCGGCCTCTGCGTCCGCCTTGGCGCAGCCGGCGGCTGCGGACGTCACCAGAAAGCGGGAGCCGACGAGATCCTCGTTGGGCAGGTCCGCCACGGCGTGGCTGTCGCTGGTGTGGCAAGCCGGTCGCTCCTGCGCCAATGACTGGGCTGCAACAAGCGCGAATCCGCAAACAAAGAGCAAGCAGGCAAGGCGGCGCATGGATCGTTCCTCCTGTCGCAAAAGGAGCCGAAAGACGCTCAATCCGGCGCGCTGGTCTGGAGCGCCAGCGCGTGCAGCGCCCCGCCCATGCTGCCCTTGAGCGCGTTGTAGACCATCTGGTGCTGCTGCACGCGGCTCTTGCCGCGAAAGCTCTCGGCGACGACCTCGGCCGCGTAATGGTCGCCGTCGCCGGCGAGATCGCGGATCGAGACCTTCGCGTCGGGGATCGCCTCGCGGATGAGGCGCTCGATGTCGCCGGCGTTCATGGGCATGATGAGCGGTATCCGTTTGCCTTCAGATGCGGTCCGGGCGGCCGTCCATGAAGCGCGGGAACCACGATTCGTGCGCGGCCTTGAGTTCCGACACAGCTATCGCACGCGCCCCGAAAAGCTTCAACTCGCTGCCGTCCGTACGGCCGACGATCGAGGCGTGGAACCCGTTCTCCAGCGCTTCCTCGGTGATGTCGCGCAGCAGCGCCTTGTCTGCGGCGTCGACCGTGACAAGATAGCGGCCCTGGTCCTCGCCGAACCATAGCGGGATGGGGTCGACATTCGACGGCGGGGCGAGCTCCGCGCCGATGCCGGACGCCATCGCCATCTCGGCGAGCGCCACCGCCAGCCCGCCGTCCGACACGTCGTGGCAGGCGGTGACGACGCCGGCGCGGATCAGCGCGCGCACGAAATCGCCGACGATCTTCTCTTTCGCAAGGTCCACCGGCGGCGGGGCTCCATCGCGGCGGCCGTGGATGTCGCGCAGATAGATCGACTGGCCGAGATGCGTGCCCCAGCCTTCCGGCGCGCCGACGAGAATGATCGCATCGCCTTTGCGCGCAAAGCCGATGCGCGCCATTTTCGACCAGTCGTCGATGAGGCCGACGCCGCCGATGGTGGGCGTCGGCAGGATGCCGCGGCCGTTGGTCTCGTTGTAGAGCGAGACGTTGCCCGACACGATGGGGAAGCCGAGCGCGCGGCAGGCATCGCCGATGCCGGTGACGGCGCGGGCGAACTGGCCCATGATCTCCGGCCGCTCGGGATTGCCGAAATTGAGGTTGTCCGTGGCCGCCAGCGGCTCGGCGCCGGTCGCCGTCAGGTTGCGCCAGCATTCGGCCACCGCCTGCTTGCCGCCCTCGAACGGATCGG
>CAZVTK010000227.1:0-5853 GCA_964629765.1 uncultured Mesorhizobium sp. | reverse complement strand
TACGGCGGCATGTATGGCGGCTCGACCACGTCGATCCTGCTCAACACGCCGGGCGAGAGTGCTTCGGTCGTCACCGCGCTCGAAGGCAACCGCATGGCGCGCAACGGGCGCGGCGGGCCGGCGCTGGCCACCGCCGCCATCGGCTCCTTCGTCGCCGGCCTGTTCGCCACGCTCGGCCTCGCCTTCATCGCGCCATGGGTCGTGTCGTTCGCGCTGTCGTTCGGCCCGGCCGAATATTTCGCGCTGATGATGCTGGCCTTCATGACCGTGTCGGCCGCCTTCGGCGCCTCGACCTTGCGGGGCCTGACCGCGCTGTTCATCGGCCTGGCGCTCGGGCTCGTCGGCATCGACCTGCAAACCGGGCAGGCGCGGCTCGCCTTCGGCATTCCCGACCTGCTCGACGGCATCGAGGTGACGACGCTCGCCGTCGCGCTCTTCGCCATCGGCGAGACCTTGACCGTGGTCTGCTCGCCCTCGCGGCTGGCCGAGAAGGTCGAGGCGGTGAAGGGCTCGCTGTGGATGACGGCGGCGGACTGGAAGCGCTCGTGGATGCCGTGGCTGCGCGGCACGGCGATCGGCTTCCCGATCGGCGCCATGCCGGCCGGCGGCGCCGATATTTCCAGCTTCCTCAGCTATACGACCGAGAAGAATTTTTCGAAGCACCCCGAGGAGTTCGGCAAGGGCGCCATCGAGGGCGTGGCGGGGCCGGAAGCGGCCAACAACGCGTCCGCCGCGGGCACGCTGGTGCCCCTGCTGACGCTGGGTCTGCCGACCACGGCGACCGCCGCCATCATGCTCGCCGGCTTCCAGCAGTTCGGGCTGCAGCCCGGTCCGCTGCTGTTCATCACCAATTCGACGCTGGTCTGGGCGCTGATCGCCAGCCTGCTGGTGGCGAACCTGATGCTGCTGGTGCTGAACCTGCCGCTGATCGGCCTGTGGGTGCGGCTGCTGACCATTCCCCGGCACTGGCTCTATCCGGGCATCCTGGTCTTCGCGACGCTCGGCACCATCGGCGCCAACCCGTCCTCGTTCGAGCTCGGCGTGCTGCTGGTCTTCGGCCTGCTCGGCTACATGCTGCGCCGCTTCGACTACCCGCTGGCGCCGGTCGTCGTCGGGCTGATCCTCGGGCCGATGGCGGAGCAGCAGCTTCGCCGCGCGCTGGCCATCAGCCAGGGCGACCCGTCGGCGCTGTTCACCTCGTGGATCTCGATCGTGCTGTGGGCGCTGGCGCTCGCCGCCCTGCTGATCCCGCTGGTGCTGCGCGCCCGCGGCAAGGGCAAGGTGCTGGAGCAGATCGCCGGCGACAGCGACTGACCGGAGAAGCCGCGCGCGCCTGGCGCGCGGCTTTTCGCCGGCCGCTTAGCGGCCGATCTCGGAAAACTGCTTGGGGTCGATGCCGAGCGCGCGCAGGTGATGCGCGGCCGGCGTGCGGCCGCCCTCGATCGCGCGGGCCGCGGCCACCGCGCTGCCGAAGGTGCGCACGGCGTTGCCGATGCGGGAGAAGGGGCTGCGGGTGTTCATCGTCATATCCTCTTGCATTGCACACTCGTTTGTGTGCGCTGCAACAAAGATAGGCCCGATCGTAGGAAATTGTAGCGCCGGTCCCGCATGGGAGCCATGCGCGGGCCGCATGGTGGGGTTCACGAAAGCTTAAGGCGCAACCACGACCGAGCCGCGCTTGCGCCCGCTGTCGGCGATGCGATGGGCCTCTGGCATGTCGGCGAAGGGCACCACGCTGTCGATCACCGGACTGTACAGGCCGTCGGCGGCGAGCTGCGCCATCAGTTGCAGATCCTGCCGCCTGCCGCCGGTCGGGCCCGCATAGACCTTGCGCAGACCGAAGGAGTGGAGCGGCGCCATCAGCATGTCGGCCAGCGCCGCGGAGGCGAGCACCAGCCGGCCGTTGCGCGCCAGCGCCGGCTTCGCGCTAGCGAAGGTGAGGTTCCCGACTGCGTCGAAGATGACGTGCCAGGTCTGGCCGGCCTTCGCGAAGTCCTGCGCCCTGTAGTCGATCACCTCGTCGGCGCCGATCGAGAGGGCGAGCTTCCTGTTGCCCCGGCTCGTCACCGCCGTCACATGCACGCCCATATATTTTGCGAGCTGCACCGCGGCCGAGCCGACATTGCCCGAGGCGCCGTTGACCAGCACGCGCTGGCCGCGGCGCAGCTTGGTCTTCTTCAGGAAGGCGAGCGCGGTGCAGGGGCCGAAGGACAGCGCCGCCGCCTGCGCGAAATCCATCCCGTCCGGCATGCGCCAGACCGCTGCCGTCTCGGGGATCGCGAGGAGCTCGGCATGCCCCTTCATCTTCGCGTCGCTATAGGCGAAGACGCGGTCGCCCTCCCGGTAGCGGGTGACCTCGGGGCCGATCGCCTCGACCACGCCCGCCACCTCCGAGCCGAGGATCGGCTGCTTCGGCCCATCCTTGCCGAAGATGAGCGGAAACACGAAGCCGAAGCCGCGCGGGGCTTCCATCGCGCGCACGCGCCTGTCGCCGGCCGTCACCGTGGTCGCATGCACCCGGATCAGCACCTCGTCGCGAACCGGAACGGGCGCCGGCACGTCGACGAGTTCGAGCACCTCCGGCCCGCCGTAGCGGGTGACGATCCAGGCTTTCATGCGCTCTCCCTATCTTGCAGCTCCGTTCGCCGTGACAGGTGGTTCGCCGGGCCGCAACACGCAAGGCGCAACGGTCCGCTTTCCGAAAAGAACTGCCCGGAGCATTGAACATGGCCTCCGGAGCGGAGAATCTTTCTGCCGCTGTCGGCAGGTGAAGAGCTGCAACGTCCTTCGGGTATCGTGGAAGACGGCACAATGAGGGAGACCGGAACGATGAACGCGACGGCGATGATGTGGACGGGCCGTGCCCTGTCGGGGCTTTTCATCCTTTTCATGCTTGGCGCGTCGGTCGCGCCGAAGCTGCTTCAGCTCCCGGTCGCGGAGCAGACGATGGCCGAGCTCGGCTGGCCGGCCGGCTACGCGTTCATGATCGGCCTGATCGAGCTCACATGCGTCGTGCTTTATCTCGTCCCGCGCACCAGCCTGCTCGGTGCGGTGCTGACGATGGCCCTGCTCGGTGGGGCGATGGCCACCCAGATCAGGGCGGAAAGCCCGCTTTTCTCCCACATCCTTTTCAGCCTCTATCTGGGGCTGTGCATGTGGGGCGGATTGTGGCTGCGCGACGCGCGCCTGCGGGCGCTGTTCCCCTTGCGCGGGCAGTGACGCAGCCGCGGGATTGCAAAACGCTTTCAGCACGGCTATATGCACGTCAAATTCTTGGTCGCCATGACGAAGAGTGGGTCCACCCGGTCCCGCTCTTTTTTGTTACCGGCGACCGCGTTGGACCCGAACCGCAGGATCGCACGGCACCGCATGAGCACGGCCACGGCCGACATAGACGCCTCCGGGGCCGCCCCCGGGGCGACCGACGACCGCATCGTCCGCGAGAGCGGCACCGAGGCGCGCGTGGCGCAGATCGTGGCGCCGGCGCTGGCGGCCAACGGCTTCCGGCTCGTGCGCATCCGCCTGCTCGGCCAGAGCGGCCTGACCTTGCAGGTGATGGCCGAGCGGCTCGACGGCTCGATGACCATCGACGATTGCGAGGAGGCGAGCCGCGTGCTCTCGGCCGTGCTCGACGTCGAGGATCCCATCGACAAGGCGTATCACCTCGAAGTGTCCTCGCCGGGCATCGACCGGCCGCTGGTGCGCGCCGCCGATTTTGCCGCCGCCGCCGGCCATCTGGTGAAGCTGGAGACGTCGGTGCTGATCGCCGGCCGCAAGCGCTTTCGCGGCAAGGTGGTCGCGGTCGCCGACGGCGCGCTGACCATCGAATCCGACAAGCTCGCCTATGGCGAGGAGCCGGTCGTGACGGTGCCGCTCGACACGATCGCCGACGCGCGGCTGGTGCTGACCGACGATCTCGTCCGCGACGCGCTGCGCAAGGACAAGAAGCTGCGCCAGGAGCGCAAGCGCCGCCGCAAGGACGGCGACGCGGCCGCGCCGGGCGAAGACACCGAGGAATAGCGGCGGCGCCCGGACTCCGGGCCGCGCCGGCACTTGAGGAGAAGACGATGGCAGTCAGTGCGAACAGGCTGGAGCTTCTGCAGATCGCAGACGCTGTCGCGCGCGAAAAATCGATCGACAAGGGCATCGTGATCGCCGCCATGGCCGACGCGATCCAGAAGGCCGCGCGCTCCCGCTACGGGCAGGAGACCAACATCCGCGCCGACATCAACCCGAACACCGGCGAGATGAAGCTGCAGCGCCTTATGGAAGTGGTTGAGGAGGTCGAGGACTACGGCCGCCAGATCGCCCTGTCCTCGGCGCGCGAGCGCAATCCCGACGCCGAGATCGGCGACTTCATCGCCGAGCCGCTGCCGCCGATGGATTTCGGCCGCATCGCCGCCCAGTCGGCCAAGCAGGTCATCGTGCAGAAGGTGCGCGAGGCCGAGCGTGACCGCCAGTTCGACGAGTACAAGGACCGCATCGGCGAGATCGTCAACGGCACGGTGAAGCGCGTCGAGTATGGCAACGTCATCGTGGATCTCGGCCGCGGCGAAGCGATCATCCGTCGCGACGAGCTGATCCCGCGCGAGAACTTCAAATATGGTGACCGCGTCCGCGCCTATGTCTACGACGTCCGGCGCGAGCAGCGCGGCCCGCAGATCTTCCTGTCGCGGACCCATCCGCAGTTCATGGCGAAGCTGTTCGCCCAGGAAGTGCCGGAAATCTACGACGGCATCATCGAGATCAAGTCGGTGGCCCGCGATCCGGGCAGCCGCGCCAAGATCGCCGTCATCTCGCGCGATTCCTCGATCGACCCGGTCGGCGCCTGCGTCGGCATGCGCGGCAGCCGCGTCCAGGCCGTCGTCAACGAGCTCCAGGGCGAGAAGATCGACATCATCCCGTGGAACCCGGATGCGGCGACGTTCATCGTCAACGCGCTCCAGCCCGCGGAAGTGTCCAAGGTGGTGCTCGACGAGGACGCCGAGCGCATCGAGGTCGTGGTGCCGGACGACCAGCTGTCGCTCGCCATCGGCCGGCGCGGCCAGAACGTCCGCCTCGCCTCGCAGCTGACCGGCTGGGACATCGACATCCTCACCGAGCAGGAAGAGTCGGAGCGGCGCCAGAAGGAATTCCAGGAGCGGTCCAACCTCTTCATCGAGGCGCTCGACGTCGACGAACTGGTTGCCCAGCTCCTTGCTTCGGAGGGCTTTGCCTCGGTCGAGGAAATCGCCTTCGTGGATCTCGGCGAGCTCGGCTCGATCGAGGGCTTCGACGACGAGACGGCGGCCGAACTGCAGAATCGCGCCAAGGAATACCTCGAGCGCCGCGACGCCGAACTCGACGCGGAGCGGAAGGCGCTGGGCGTCTCGGACGACCTCAAGGGCATCGACGGCGTGACGCCGGGCATGCTGGTCGCCCTCGGCAAGGCGGACGTGAAGACCCTCGAGGACTTCGCGGGGTCCATTCCCGACGAACTCACCGGCTACACCGAGCGCAAGGACGGCGAATCGACCTTCCACCCCGGTGCGCTCGACGGCTTCGGCGTGACGCGTGCGGATGCCGAGGCGATGATCATGTCGGCCCGCATCAAGGCCGGCTGGGTCACCGAGGCGGACCTTGCGGCCAAGGCGGAGGCCGAAGCTGCCGCCGCGGCGGCGGAGGCCGAAGAACCCGCCCCGGCAGCCTGAGCCATGGGCGCCGCCACATGCCACGCAAGAACGAGCCAGCGAGCCGCACCTGCATCGTAACCCGGTCCGAACGACCGGTGAGCGAACTCGTGCGCTTCGTGCTCGATCCCGACGGCAGGGTGACGCCCGATCTCCGCCACCGGCTTCCCGGTCGCGGCGTGTG
>CAZVTK010000226.1:0-5878 GCA_964629765.1 uncultured Mesorhizobium sp. | reverse complement strand
GATGGAGCCGCCGTCCTCCAGAATGCCGATCTGGCGGCGCGCCTCGTATTCGATGGCCTGGCCGACGAAGCGGATCGAGTTGACGTTCTTGATCTCGCAGCGCGTGCCGAACTCGCCGCCCGGCTTGCGCACCGAGACGTTCACGTCGGCGCGCATGGAGCCCTCGTCCATGTTGCCGTCGCAGGTGCCGAGATAGCGCAGGATGGTCCTGAGCTTCGTGAGATACGCCTTGGCCTCGTCGGCCGAGCGCAGGTCGGGCTTCGACACGATCTCCATCAGCGCCACGCCCGAGCGGTTCAGGTCGACGAAGGACATGGTCGGATGCTGGTCGTGCATCGACTTGCCGGCGTCCTGCTCCAGGTGCAGGCGCTCGATGCCGATCTCGATGTCCTCGAAATTGCCCTGCCGGTCGGGGCCGACCGAGACGGTCACCTTGCCCTCGCCGACGATGGGCTGCTTGTATTGCGAGATCTGGTAGCCTTGCGGCAGGTCCGGATAAAAATAGTTCTTGCGGTCGAAGACCGAGCGCAGATTGATCCCGGCCTTCAGCCCGAGCCCGGTGCGGATCGCCTGCTTCACGCATTCCTCGTTGATGACCGGCAGCATGCCGGGCATGGCCGCGTCGACCAGCGACACGTTGGAGTTGGGCGCGGCGCCGAAGGCGGTCGAGGCGCCGGAGAACAGTTTCGACTCCGACGTGACCTGCGCGTGCACCTCCATGCCGATGACGATCTCCCAGTCGCCGGTGGCGCCGGCGATCAGGCGTTTGGGGTCGGGCGTGCGGGTGTCGACGAGGGTCATGCGCGGGCCGTGCGAACAGATGGGTGAACCTGCCGCCCTCGCTATGTCAAAGCGTGCCCGGAGGCAAGGCGGGGGGGGCAAGGCGGAGGCAAGCGAGCGGGTTGATCCCGATCAAGGCGGCGCGGCCGCAGCGGGGCAAATCTGCGCTCAGCCAAGGAGGAACCGCCATGAGCCTGTTTGCCACCATGCGCCGCGCCGTCGCGCGGTCCGAGCTGATGCGCACCATGTTCGAACGGCTGGGCATAGACGGCTGGTTCGCCCAGAATCCGGCGCGCGCCGCGCTGCTGCGCGGCGCTGCCATGCGCTGCGCGTCGTGCGGCCACGAAGGCGAATGCGCGACGTGGCTGGACGCGCATCCCGCGGCCGAGCACGCGCCGTCCTTCTGCCGCAACCGCGACCTCGCCGAGCGCATCCGGGCAAGCATGGCGCCGCACGGCGCCTGACATCGGGGGGCCTGACACTGGCCACGGATGGCGGCCGGTGCTACAAGGCGCCATCCGATGGAGCGTGGATGTACTCCGAGACTGTCTGAGGCCCTGACCTCGCTATGAGGCAGGGCAGAAAACCCGAGCCACCGTGCCGCGCACAAGCGCGGCGGCGGTTTTTCGTTTTGGCCGGTCATCCGGCCGGGTTTTCCGGACAGTCAGACATGGACATCTCGCGCAGCGAACAGCGCATCCTTCATCTGCTCGCACAGGGCGGACGCATCGAAATCGAACGCAACGGCAAGGGCAGGATCGCGCAGGCGGCCTGCTATACCCGCGACGGCTGGCTCTTTCCCGAGTTGGACCTCGCCTTGTTCAGGAAGCTGAAGCGCCGCGGCAGCGTCGCCTCGGAAGGCGGCGGGCCCTATCGCATCACGCGGCGGGGACTGGCGCTGGTGCGGGCGCGTCCCGACAACCAGTAGCCGCGAGACTCAAGGATAACGGGCATCGACGCGGACGAAGGCGTCGATGCCCGATTCCAGGCCCGATTTCCGGCGCAGCATCGCCGTTCATGCGGTGGCGATGTACTGCTTGATCTCGTCGGCCTCGCGCTCGACCTCCTCGATGCGCATCTTGACCACGTCGCCGATGGACACGATGCCGTGCAGGCAGCCGTCCTTTTCCACCGGCAAATGGCGGAAGCGGCCGCGCGTCATGATCTCCATGACCTGGTTGATCGAATGCGTCTCGGCGCAGCTATGCACCTTGCTGGTCATCGCCGCCGAGACCGGCAACGACAGGGCGTCGGCACCCTTCGCACCGATGAGGCGCACCACGTCGCGCTCGGAGAGGATGCCGGCGATTCGCCGCTCGAGGCCGGTGACGACCACGGCGCCGATCCGGTGCTGGGCCAGAAGCGTGATCGCCTCGGAAATAGGCGCATCCGGCCCGATGGTGACCACCTCGTGGCCCTTCACGTCCAGGATCTGCTTGACCGACATGGCTTTCCTCCTTGGCTCGGCCGAACTCGCTCCCCGCACCAAACGCCCCGCCGGCGCGCACCGATGCGCCGGCCCGACGGCAGGGTGCGCCGGCCGGCAAAAGTTTTCAAGTGTATGGGAAGTGTCAGCGCAGCGGCGGACGATCGAAGACGCGCAGGCCGAGGAAGCCGACGAGGAAGCCGCCGATATGGGCTTCCCATGCGATCTGGCTTTCCATGCCCGGCGTCGCGAAGCCCAGGCCGGCGGCGACGTTCACGACCATCCAGACGGCGAGGAACGTCAGCGTCTGGCGGTTGGTCAGCACGGCCGGGATCGACAGCGGCGCCCCCGCGAACGCGCCCTGCCGCGCGCGGCGGTCGATGCGGAAGGCAAAGCGCGCGGCCGCGCCCATCATGCCCGAGATGGCGCCCGAGGCCCCCACCAGCGGCACCACGCTGTCCGAATAGAGCACATAGTGAAGCCCCACGGCCCCGAGCGACGTGGCGATCCAGAAGGCGACGAAGCGCAGCGTCCCGATTCGGGCCGCCAGCGGCGAGCCGAAGGCGGCGAGCCAGATCATGTTGACCGCCAGATGCGCGATGTCGCCGTGCAGCAGCGAATAGCTGACAGGGCTGACGAAGGCGTAGAGGTCGAGATCGTAGCCGCCGCTGTAGCGGATCGGCCAGAACGCGAAGCGTAGCAAGAGCGAGAGGTCGCCGTCGGGCGACAGCAGCAATGCGCGGACCGCATGGATCGCCACGCAGGCCGCAATGAATGCGATCACCACGGCCGACAGGTTGAAGACGGGTTCGCGGCGCGGCTCGTGCGAAACCGGGGCTGGAACCGGGGCGGGCGCGATGTCGGGCTGGTCGCTCATGCCGATCCGGCTACCAGCCGCCGGGAGAAATGAAAAGCCGTCCGGAGTTGCCTCCGGACGGCCGGTCGAGTCCCCCTGAATGCCCCGGGGCTGCCCTGAACTTCCCAGGATGCCCTGCCCCTTGCGCCGCCCGCTGCTCCCGTCCCCACGGCAACGGCGTCTGATCGGCGGCACCGCGTGGGCACACCATCCCACGGGGCCGCATCGCCGGCAACGGAAACCATTGGTTAACCTTAACCGGCGCGAGAAGCGTTAACATCCCGTCACCGGACTGGCACGGCGTCTGCAAGGGCGGTCATAAGCTGGCCGATGACACGGGGATTCGTTTCAAAGCGGCACAGCTCAGGGGATTTTGTTCAGGGATCGTGCCGATGAGACATGAGGGGACCGTAGCGCTGTTCCAGTACTGGAACAGGCTGAGGGATGGCAGGCCGGCGCCGCGCCGGACCGAAATCGAGCCGGCCGACATCAAGAACCTTCTGGCCGACACCTTCATCATCGAGACCGACGCGCGCGGCGAGGCCGTGTTCCGCCTCGCCGGAACGCGGCTGTGCGCCCTGTTCGGACGCGAGCTCAAGAGCTTCGCCTTCGCCTCGCTGTGGATGCCCAAGGACCAGCGCGTGGTGGCGCGGATGATGTATGCGGCTCTGCACCAGAACTCGGTGGCGGTGATCGACCTCGTCGGCCTGAGCCGGAACGGCCGGCAGGTGGGGCTGGAGATGATCGCGCTGCCGCTCCAGGGCAGCGCCGACGGCCCGCGGGCGCTGGGCTCGATCACGCCGCTCGAGAAGCCGTACTGGCTGGGCGCCGACCCGCTCACCGAGTGCAAGGTCGAATCGCTGCGCGTCGTCGACCCCGACGTGGAGCCCGTCTACCTGCGCAACCGGCCCGCCGTGACCGTGCCGCCGCTGGCGCCGGACGCGCCGCGGCGCAGCAGCGACTTCCCCGTCCGTCCCGGCCGCCGCGTCCGCCATCTGGTGGTGCTGGAAGGCGGGCGCGAGGAGTAGAGCCGCAATCCCCCGAGAGGGCGCCCGGCATTACCCGCCGTTAACCGTTCCAAAACTAGACTGCCGCAAGAGAAATAGACCGGCCCTTGCACGGGCCGGCACCGGAATCGGCGGTAATGGCGTCTGCGGCACCTGACCTTTCCCTGTCCCGAGCGGAGCGGCGCAACTTCCAGCGCGTGCGCGTGAAGCTGTACGGGCGGTTCATGCTCGAGGACCGTTCGGAGCATTCCTGCCAGGTCATCGACATGTCGCCCGGCAACGTGGCGCTGCGCACCGACCGCGTGGGCGCGCCGGGCGAGCGCGTCATCGCCTATCTCGACCATGTCGGGCGCGTCGAGGGCATCGTCACGCGCAGGCTCGACGACGGCTTCGCGATGACCATCATCGCCTCAGAGCGCAAGCGCGACAAGCTGGCGGCGCAGCTCACCTGGCTCGCCAACAAGCACGAGCTCGACCTGCCCGAGGATCGCCGGCACGAGCGCATCGCGCCGCGCAACCCGATCACCGTGCTCAAGCTGCCCGACGGGCGGCAGTATCAGTGCCGCATCATCGACCTGTCGCTCTCCGGCGCCGGGATCGAGATCGCGGTGAAGCCGGCGCTCGGCACGCAGGTCACGCTCGGCACCATGCGCGGCACGGTGGTGCGCCATTTCGAGGACGGCGTCGCCATCGAGTTCGCCACGCTGCAACGGGTCGACACGCTCGAGGCCGAGTTCGCGTTCGGCCCGCAATAGCCCGCCTGCCCCCGCATTCTCAGCTTTCCAAGGACCGGCCCCTGGCCGGTCTTTTCGTATCGGTCGCGCCAGGGATCGCGTCGGGGGTCGCACCGGGGAATTGCCGCGCATTTTAGACAATTTCCCATCAAACACGGATCGATTTTTATTCCTGTTCGAGGCAAATCCGGTTCAAATATATCTCCATTGATCCGCAGTTTCGACTTAATCTATACTTCTGTCTTTTGCGTGGAATAAATTCGACCATGTCATGGTCTTCCCATAACGGGGAGACTTCAATGGGACACATCAACACGTTCATGAAGGTGGTGGCCGTGGCCATTCCGGCCGCGCTGGCCGCCGCCGCGGCGCAGGCCAGTCCGTTCCTGCCCGGCGGGGAGCGCACCACCCAGCCGGTCGGCCATTACGAATTCTGCCAGCGCTCGTCCGCCGAATGCGAGCAGACCACGCCGAAGGCGGCGCCGGTGGAACTGACCCGCAAGCTCTGGTCGGTGATCGTCGACGTCAACAACGTCGTCAACACCATGGTCACGCCGCGCACGGACTGGCAGATCTGGGGCGTCGAGGAGCGCTGGAGCTATCCGGTCGACGGTGTCGGCGACTGCGAGGACTACGTGCTGGAGAAGCGCCGCAGGCTGATGAAGGCGGGCATGCCGGCCGGCAGCCTGCTCATCACCGTGGTGCGCCAGCCCAACGGCGACGGGCACGCGGTGCTGACCGTGCGCACGAGCCTCGGCGACTTCATCCTCGACAATCTCGAACCGCGCGTGCTCGCCTGGCACGACACGCCGTACCAGTTCCTCAAGCGCCAGTCGGAGCGCTCCTCCGGCGTGTGGATCTCGATCAGCGACGACCGCCAGATGCTGGTCGGCAGCGTCAGGAGATAAAGCGGGAAGCACCGCGACAGGATATTCGGAGACACGCCGCGCACGCGGCGCAAGGGACAACCCGGTCGAGTCCCCACCCACCCCGTGCCCCACGCCCGGGTTGAGGAGCCGGCCACTCCCCCAGAGGCCGGCTCCGCCATTTTTCAGGCGTTCCTGGGGTCATACTT
>CAZVTK010000225.1:0-6111 GCA_964629765.1 uncultured Mesorhizobium sp. | reverse complement strand
GGACGGGTGCGAAGCACCCAGGGCGGTGCCGAGCATAGCGAGGCGGATGAGGGGTGAATAGAAGCCGGCAACGGCATCACCCCGCCGCAGCGAGCTCGGCCTTCACCTCGTCGAGCAGTTTTCGCCCTTCGCCCTGGCCGATGCGGGCGATGTCGTCCTGATATTTCAGCAGCACGCCGATCGTGTCCGACACGGTCTCGGGATCGAGCGCGACCTTGTCGAGCTCGGTCAGCGCGCCCGCCCAGTCGATCGTTTCGGCAACGCCCGGCGCCTTGAACAGGTCGATCTGGCGCAGCCGCTGGACGAAACCCACCACCTGCCGCGAAAGCTGCGCATTGGCCTGCGGCACCTTGCGCCCGACGATGTCGAGCTCGCGCGCCGCGTTGGGATAGTCGACCCAGTGGTAGAGGCAGCGCCGCTTCAGCGCGTCGTGGATCTCGCGCGTGCGGTTGGTGGTGATGATCACGATGGGCGGCTCGGCGGCCCTGATCGTGCCCAGCTCCGGCACGGTGACCTGGAAATCGGAGAGGATCTCCAGCAGGAACGCCTCGAACGCCTCGTCCGTGCGGTCGAGCTCGTCGATCAGGAAGACGGGCGCCTCGCCCGCCTCGCCCGTCAGCGCCTCCAGCACGGGGCGGCGGATCAGGTATTTTTCGGAG
Organism: uncultured Mesorhizobium sp.; assembly: GCA_964629765.1. Taxonomy (GTDB): domain Bacteria; phylum Pseudomonadota; class Alphaproteobacteria; order Rhizobiales; family Rhizobiaceae; genus RCIO01. The sequence continues at coordinate 5,452 of CAZVTK010000225.1, read as the reverse complement.
AAGACGTTGCGCTCCATCGCCTTGCGGCTGGTCTCGCCGGTCGCCTCCTCCATGCGGATCTCGATCATCTGGGCGGCGTAGTTCCACTCATAGACCGCCGACGAGACGTCCAGCCCCTCATAGCATTGCAGCCGGATCAGCCGGCGGCCGAGCGAGGAGGCGAGCACCTTGGCGATCTCGGTCTTGCCGACGCCCGCCTCGCCCTCGAGGAAGAGCGGCCGCTTCATCTTGAGCGCCAGGAACAGCACGGTCGCCAGCGCGCGGTCGGCGACGTAGTCGGCGCCGGCCAGCAGATCCATCGTCGCGTCGATGGAAGCGGGCAGCGGACGGGGCGCGGCGGCGGCCACGTCAGAGCACCCGGTACTGGCGGTTGTAGTAGAGCAGCGGGTCGAGGCTCTCGCCGATGCGCACGCCGCGCACGCGGCCGAACAGGATGCGGTGGGTGGCGTGGTCGAACGTCGTCTCGACCTCGCAGTCGAACACCACGGCCGCGTCGACCAGCGTCGGCGCGCCGGTGGCGATCGTGTCCCAGCGGCCCAGCGCGAATCGCCCGGCCTGCGTCAGGCCGGTCAAGCCGGAAAAGCCGTTCGCCAGCTCCTCCATGCCCGCCGGCAGCGTGTTCAGCGCAAACACGCCGTTCTCAGCGAAGAGGTCGTTCTCCGGCTTGCCGCGATTGAGGCAGACCAGCACGGTCGGCGGGTTGTCGGAGGCGGAACAGGCGGCGATGACCGTGGTGCCCCGCCGGCCCGCGGCTCCGTCCGTTGTCACGACGTGCACCGCGCCCGCAAAATGGGCCATGGCCTCGCGATACTGGCGGGGCTCGACTTCCGATGGTTTCAGCAAGGCCGGATATCCGGATTCATGGTGTCCGCTATATAATGCCTGGCGGCGCGCGCTCAAGCGGCAAGCTGCGCGGCCTTTCTCATCCGACGCGTTTCGGCTAGATCGTGCTGAGGCCGGCATGCCGGCAGGCGTGGCGGTTCGGCGCCGTTGAGCGGGGCTCGGGATGACGATGAGACAGGTTCGCGACCGGGGGACGAGCGCAAGGACAGGCGCCCGCGGCGCGGCGGCGTGAGCATCGTGTCCGCCATGCGCCGCCTCGCCTGCGCCGCGACGCTGGCATCGGCGCCCCTCCTGCCCGCCAGTGCCCAGACGATCGGCATCGTCGCGCCGCTGAGCGAGGCGATGGCGCCGCTCGGAACGCAGGTGCGGACCGGCGCCGAGATCGCGGCCGCCGTGCGCGGCTTTGCAGGCGCGCGCGTGATCGTGGTCGACGATGCCTGCTCCGCCGAGGGCGGCGCGCGCGCGGCCACCGACCTTGCCGCCGAGGGCGTCGCCGTCATCGTCGGCTTCGTCTGCGGCGAAGCCATCGAGGCGGCGATGCCGCTGCTGGCCGAGGCCGGCATTCCCGTCATCACCCCCGCCGTGCGCACCGACAGCCTCACCGATGCGCGCTCGAAGACGCGCTGGCCGGTGTTCCGCATGGCGCCCCGCGCCGACGCCGAGAAAGAGGCGATCGCCGATCTCCTGCTGCCGCGCTGGCGCGACGCGCTCTTCGCGCTGGTCGACGACGGCACCATCTACGGCCGCGAGCTGGTCGAGAGCTTCCGCTTCACGGCCGAGACGGCGGGCCTGCGCGCCGTCTTCATCGATACGTTCCGCCCGCAGATGGACAACCAGATCGGCCTGCTCGGCCGCCTGCGCCGCGCCGGCGCCACCCACGCGCTGGTCGGCGGCGACCGCGCCGACGTGGCCGTCGTGGCCAAGGACGCGGCCGGGATGGGCTATGCGCTCACCGTCACGGGCGGCGAGGTCCTGCGCGCCGCCGACGGCGACGTGCCCTTGCCGGACGGCGTGCTGATGGTCGGCCTGCCCGAGCCGGCCGATATCGCGACCCCGGCGGCGGTGCAGGCTTTCGTCAGCCGGCATGTCGTGCCGGAGGGCTACATGCTGCCCGCCTATGCGGCGATGGAAGTCGCCATCCAGGCGCTCGTCGCGGCCGAGGTCGGCGGGCGCGACCTCTTGGAGATCGTCGCCTCCGGCAGCTTCGACACGGCGCTCGGCCCCGTCCGCTTCGATCAGAAGGGCGACCTGCCCGGCAATCCCTACCGCCTGTTCCGACAGGAAGGCGGCCGCTTCGTGCCGGTCGACTGATGGCGTTCGCGCCCGGCCCGAAGAACCTCCTGACCGATGTCGGCGGCCTCGCCGTCGGCAACGCGTCGGACCCGCGCATGAAGACCGGCACGACCGTCGTCCTGTGCGAGCCGCACGCGGTCGGTGGCGTCATGGTGCTCGGCGGCGGGCCTGGCACGCGCGAGACCGACGTGCTCGCCCCCGAGAGCAGCACCGGCGAGGTGCATGCCGTCGCGCTGTCCGGCGGCTCCGCCTTCGGCCTCGACGCTGCGTCGGGCGTGCAGGCATGGCTGCGCGAGCGCGGCCGCGGCTTCGCGGTGCGCGGCCACATCGTGCCGATCGTGCCGGCAGCCGTCATTCTCGACCTGCCCAATGGCGGCGACAAGGACTGGGGCCGCTACCCGCCCTATCGCGATTTCGGTTATCTGGCCTGCGACAAGGCCGGCGCGGATTTCGACCTCGGCACGGCCGGCGCCGGCGCGGGCGCGCTGACCGCCGGGCTCAAGGGAGGGCTCGGCTCGGCGTCGGCCCTCCTGCCCTGTGGGGCCACGGTCGCCGCGCTCGCGGTGGTGAACCCTGCCGGCAGCGTCACCATGGGGCCCGGGCGCCATTTCTGGGCCGCGCCGTTCGAGTGCGGCGCCGAGTTCGGCGGGCTCGGCCAACCCTTCCCGCTGCCGCCCGACGCCGCCACGCCGCTGATCAAGCACCGCGTCGCCCAGCAGGCCGGCGCCAACACGACGCTGGCAATCGTCGCCACCGACGCGCCGCTGACCAAGGCGGAGGCGAAGCGCCTCGCCATCTCGGCCCATGACGGCATGGCGCGCGCCATCTATCCGGTCCACACGCCGGTCGACGGCGATCTCGTCTTCGGCCTTTCCACCGGCCGGTTCGGCCGCGCGCTGACGCTGGACGAGACGCTGGACCTGCACGCGGCAGCGGCGGCGGTGACGGCGCGCGCCATCGCCCGCGGCGTTTATAGCGCCGTGCCGGAGGCGGGCGACGTCTTCCCGACATGGTCGCAGCGCGCGGCCGGTTCAAGCTGAGGCGGAATCGGCATAGGCTGCCGCCGGCCCCCTTTCTCGTGGAGTCTTCCATGCCGCGTCTTTTTGCCATGCTCGCGATGCTCTGCGCCGTGCTCCTGCCGCCGGCGGCGCGTGCGGGCGACGTCGCCGCGATGGAGATCCTCGGCTTCTCGCAGGACGGCGGCATCTTCGCCTTCGAGGAATACGGCGTCCAGGACGGCTCGGGCTTCGCCTATGCCAACCGTTTCTACATCGACACGGCGCGCGACCGCTTCCTGCCGGGCACGCCCATCCGCGTGACGCTCGAGAACGACGGCGCCGAGGTCGGGGAGGCGCGCGCGCAGGCGAAAGCCAAGGGGCAGGCCGTCATCGCCGACGCGGTGCTGGCGGCCAATCGCGGCTACACGGTCGGCGCCAACGCCGTCACCGAATATTCCGCCAATCCGCATGTGATGTCGGTCAATCCGCGCCCGGTCTTCCCGCCGGTGTGGTCGCCGCTGGAACTGCGGATCGAGGAGATCCCGCTGCCGCCGCCGGCGAACTGCGAGAATTTCGGCGATATCAAGGGCTTTCGCCTGATGGCCGTACTGCTCGACCCCGGCGAGAAGGTGAAAACGATGCATGACGACACGGGGATACCGTCGAGCCGCGGCTGCCCGCTCGGCTATTCGATCGGCGCCGTGCAGACCTTCTTCCCGGTCGCCGCGCGCCCGGTGGTCGTCGTGCTCGTCGCCGTGCGCCGCTTCGGCTTCGAGGGACCGGACTTCCGCTGGATCGCCGTGCCCGGCCGCATCGGCGGCTGAACCACCTTGCCATGATCGCCCGCCTTTCGGCCGCCCTGCCCCGCCCGCTCGAAACCGTGCTCGGCGCCTCACTGTGGGCGGCGGTCCTCGCCGCCAGCGCGGCGGCATGGCTGGAGATCAACGGGCGGTTCGGCACCTCGCAATGGCGCGCCGTCGTCGCCGTCTTCGCCATCGGCGGCCTGATCGCCTTCCCCGCCGGGCTGTTCGCGGCGCGCATCGTGGCGGCGAAGGGCGGCGCGCGCCGCTTCGCCGCCGCCTTCCTGTGCCTCGGCGCGGCGAGCGCGCTGGGCGTCGCCTTCGTCTTCTCCATGCAGTACCGGCAGTACTACGCGCAGTGGCACGAGCCGTTCCCGACCATACCGTGGTTCTTCCAGCTCGCCTTCACCGGCGCCGGCTCCGTCTACCAGTTCGCGGTGCTGGGCATGCGCATGTTCTTCCCGCTCGCCTTCGTGGCGCTTTTCGCCTTCAGCCTGTGGCATGCGCGGCGTGCGCCCTGAGGTGCGTTGAGGCGCGGGCCCATAGCTGCTAGGAGGCCGCGTAACTCTCGGGAAAACGCTGATGATACCGCGCTATTCGCGACCGGAGATGGTCGCCATCTGGTCGCCTGAAACCCGCTTCCGCATCTGGTTCGAGATCGAGGCGCATGCCTGCGACGCGCTGGCCGAGCTCGGCGTGATCCCGAAGGAGGCGGCGCGCACGATCTGGGAAAAGGGCGGCGCGGCGGAGTTCGACATTGCCCGCATCGACGAGATCGAGCGCGAGACCAGGCACGACGTCATCGCCTTCCTGACGCATCTGGCCGAATTCGTCGGCCCCGATTCGCGCTTCATCCACCAGGGCATGACGTCGTCCGACGTGCTCGACACCTGCCTGTCGGTGCAGATGACCCGCGCCGCCGACCTGCTGATCGCCGATGTGGACGCCCTGCTCGCGGCGCTGAAGACGCGCGCCTTCGAGCACAAGGACACGGTCACCATCGGCCGCAGCCACGGCATCCATGCCGAGCCGACCACGTTCGGCGTGAAGCTGGCGCAAGCCTACGCGGAATTTTCCCGCTGCCGCGAGCGGCTGGTCGCGGCGCGCAGGGAAGTCGCCGTCTGTGCCATCTCGGGCGCCGTCGGCACCTTCGCCAACATCGACATAAGGGGCGAACTTGCAGGACAGGGCAGAATTGTCCCATGACAGCTCCAGCTCCAGGCACCGCAGCGGCAATGCCGCCCATGTCTGCGCCGCAAAAGGCACTGGTCAAGCTCGGCCTGGTGCGTGACATTGACCTGGCGCTGCACCTGCCCCTGCGCTATGAAGACGAGACCCGCATCGTGAAGCTCCGCGACGCGCGGGATGGCGACGTCGTGCAGTTCGAGGCGGTGGTCACCTCCTGCGAAATTGCGTACAGGCCAAGGCGCCAGCTGCTGGTGACGGTGGATGATGGCACCGACACCTGCGTATTGCGCTTCTTCAGCTTCTACCCGTCACAGCAGAAGGCACTGGCTG
>CAZVTK010000224.1:0-6119 GCA_964629765.1 uncultured Mesorhizobium sp. | reverse complement strand
TCGCCTCGCCATCGAGGAAACAGAACTGTTTCCGTGTAACCATGAAAGGCTCTAGGGCCGGAGGCCGCGAGCGGGGGCGGGAAAGCCAGCCCGCCGCTCAGTCCTTCTTCTGGACGTTGACGCGCAGGTGCAGCTCGCGCAGTTGCTGCGGGGTCGCTTCGGCCGGCGCGTTCATCAACAGGTCGTAAGCCTGCTGGTTCATCGGGAACATGGTGATCTCGCGCAGGTTCTTCGCGCCGGTCAGCAGCATCACGATGCGGTCGACGCCCGCCGCCATGCCGCCATGCGGCGGCGCGCCGTACTGGAAGGCGCGGTAGAGGCCGCCGAAACGGTCCTCGACCGTGGCGCGGTCGAAGCCGACGATCTCGAACGCCTTGACCATCGTTTCCGGCAGATGGTTGCGGATGCCGCCGGACGCGATCTCGAAGCCGTTGCAGACCATGTCGTACTGGAACGCCTTTATCGTCAGCGGGTCGCTCTTCTCCAGCGCATCCAGCCCGCCCTGTGGCATGGAAAAGGGGTTGTGGCCGAAATCGACCTTCTTCTCCTCCTCGTTCCACTCGAAGAACGGGAAGTCGACGATCCAGCACAGCGCGAAACGGTCGCGGTCGACGAGGTTCAGCTCCTCGCCGGCACGGGTGCGCGCGGCACCCGCGAAAGATACGAACTTCTTCGGGTCGCCGGCGACGAAGAAGCAGGCGTCTCCGTCCGACAGGCCCATCTGGATGCGAATGGCCTCGGTGCGCTCCTCGCCGATGTTCTTGGCCAGCGGGCCGGCGCCTTCGAGCCTGTCGCCTTCCTTGCGCCAGAAGATGTAGCCCAGCCCCGGCTGGCCCTCGCCCTGCGCCCATGAATTCATGCGGTCGCAGAAGGCGCGGGAGCCGCCCGTCCTCGCGGGAACCGCCCAGACCTGATGCTTCGCATCGGCGGCGAGGATGTTGGCGAAGACCTTGAAGCCGGACCCGCGGAAATGCTCCGACACGTCCTGCATCTCGATAGGGTTGCGCAGGTCGGGCTTGTCGGAGCCGTATTTCCTCATGGCGTCGTCGTAGGCGATGCGCGGGAATTCCTGCGTCACCGGCTTGCCGTCGGCGAAGGTCTCGAACACCGAGCGCAGGACGGGTTCCATCGTGCCCAGCACGTCGTCCTGCTCGACGAAACTCATTTCGAGGTCGAGCTGGTAGAACTCGCCCGGCAGGCGGTCGGCACGCGGGTCCTCATCGCGGAAACAGGGCGCGATCTGGAAATAGCGGTCGAAGCCCGACACCATGATGAGCTGCTTGTAGACCTGCGGGGCCTGCGGCAGCGCATAGAATTTGCCCGCATGGATGCGCGAGGGCACCAGGAAGTCGCGCGCGCCCTCGGGCGAGGAGGCGGTCAGGATCGGCGTCGAATATTCGGTGAAGCCGGCCTCGCCCATGCGCCTGCGCATCTCGGCGATGATCCTGGTGCGCTGGACGATGTTCCTGTGCAGCGTGTCGCGGCGCAGGTCGAGGAAGCGGTATTTGAGGCGGATGTCCTCGGGATAGTCCGGCTCGCCGAAGACCGGCAGCGGCAGCTCCTTGGCGGCGGACAGCACCTCCATCTCGCGAGCGAAGATCTCGATCTCTCCGGTGGGCAGGTTCGGGTTGACGGCCTCGGCCGCGCGCGCCTTGACCTCGCCGTCGACGCGGATCACCCACTCGCCGCGCACCGTCTCGGCCGTCCCGAAGCAGGGCGAATCCGGGTCGGCGACGATCTGGGTGATGCCGTAATGGTCGCGCAGGTCGATGAAGAGCAGGCCGCCATGGTCGCGCACACGGTGGACCCAGCCGGACAGGCGCACGGGGCGGCCGGCGTCGGACTTCCTCAGGGCGGCGCAGGTGTGGCTGCGGTAGCGGTGCAGTTCGGACATCTGGAGCTTTCCGGAATCGTTGCGGGCCGGACCTGTTCGTCGATTGTCCGGGGCCGGCCGAAAATCGCGCGGAAAAGCGCATCAAAGGGGTGGTTTGTCAAGGATGGCCTAGATATGGAGGCCGCGCATGCTGCCTTTGTAGATAACGGCGGCGATCAGGATTCCATCCGGTTCCTCGACGTAGAGGATCACGTGGCTCTTGTGCTCATGACGCCTGACACGCGGGCCGATCTTCGGCGCCAGCCTGCCCATTCGCGGATTGTCGGCAAGCAGGCCAAACACATGGTCGAGTTCAAGCTGATATCTGACCGCCTGATTGGGGCCGAACACCACGGCGCCGAACTCATAGATCTGGATGAGCTCCTCGTCGGCCCTGTTCGAGATCCGGAAACTACCCACTGACAATGCCGCGGGCGCGCAGCCTCCGCTCGCCCTCGGCAACCCGGTCCGTCGCGCGGCGCGGGCTGGTTCCGCCTTGCTCGGCCTCCGCGATCATCTGCCGGATTTCCTCGATCCGCTCCTCCTCGCTGCGGGATTCGCGGTCGCGTTCGACCAGCTCGGACAGGTAGTCCTCGGCGGACGCGTATTCGCCCTTCTCGACCTTGGCGTCGATCCAGTCCCGGATGTCGTGGCGCAGGTGCAGCTTGACGACGGTCATCGACATTCTCCTTGCCGGCTCCCTGCCGGCATCATAGCGCCGATCCGCCCAGTGCCCAAGCCTGTGGACGCCCCCTGCCCCGCCGGTGGCGCATGGCATGGTCGGAGCAAAGCCCGTATAGAGGGCGAGTCGTCATCCGGTCGCCATGTCGTCCATCCGCCCCCTCGTCCCCCTTCTCCTCGCCGCCGCGATCCTGCTCGGCGGCAACGGCCTTCAGGGAACGCTGATCGCGTTGCGCGGCGCGCAGGAAGGCTTTTCGGCGGCCACCATCGGCTTCATCGGCACGGCCTATTTCGCCGGCTTCCTGCTCGGCTGCCTCGTCGTCGTGCCGATGATGCGCGCGGTGGGCCATGTGCGCAGCTTCTCGGCGCTGGCCGCGCTCGCGGCGGTGGGCACGCTGCTGCTCGTCATGTTCATCGACCCGGTGATGTGGACCCTCGTGCGCTTCATGTCGGGCTTCTGCTTCGCCGGCCTGTTCACGGTGATGGAGGCGTGGCTGAACAGCGGCGTCGCCAACCGCGACAGGGCGCAGGTGCTGTCGGTCTACCGCGTGGTCGATCTGTGCGCGGTGACCGGCGCGCAGTTCCTCATCCCGCTGGTGGGCGCGGGCGGCACGGAAATCTTCCTGGTCATGGCGATCATGATCACGCTCTCGCTGGTGCCCGTCTCGCTGGGCGACCGGTCCAACCCGAAGCCGCCGGACGACGTGAAGCTGGACCTCAGGCGGGCCTGGGCGATATCGCCGCTGGCGGCGATCGGCTGCATCGCGGTCGGTCTGACCAACAGCGCGTTCCGCACGATGAGCCCGGTCTATGCCGCGGATGTCGGCATGAGCGTCGCCGACGTGGCGACCTTCGTGTCCATGTCGATCGTCGGCGGCGCGGTGATCCAGTATCCGCTCGGCTATTTCTCCGACAGGTTCGACCGCCGCCTCGTGCTGCTGGTCACGACGCTGCTGGCGCTCGCCGCCGCGCTGGCGCTGGCGCTGTTCGCCGGCAACGGGCGGATGACCGACTTCGCGCTGGTGTTCGTCTTCGGCTCCTTCGCCATGCCGCTCTATTCGCTGTCGGCGGCCCATGCCAACGACCGCGCCGCGGAAAACGAATATGTGCTGCTGAACGCCGGGCTGATGCTGTTCTACTCGGTCGGCGCGATCGTCGGCCCTTTCGCCGCCGCCAACGTGATGGAATGGTACGGGCCGCACTCGCTGTTCCTGTTCTCGGTCGCGGTCTATGCCGCGATGGTGGTCGCGATCCTGTGGCGCATGAGCGCGCGCCCTTCCGTGCCGAGCGAGGAACGCGGCCGCTTCATCGCGCTCCTGCGCACCTCGCTGCTGTTCGGCCGCCTCGCGGCCCGCCGCGAACGGTCCGGGCGCGAGGCCAAGAGCAAGACCGGGCGCGAGGCCGGGCGCGAGGAAAGACTTCAACCCGCGGCAAAATCGGCTAAACAGGGCTGATGCAACTGATCTCCAAACAGGCGGAACTCGACGCCGCCATCTCCGCACTGTCGAAATCCGCATTCGTCACGGTCGACACCGAGTTCATCCGCGAGACGACGTTCTGGCCGGAGCTCTGCCTCGTGCAGCTCGCCTCGCCGGACGTTGCCGTGCTCGTCGACCCGCTGGCCCCGGGCATCGACCTGAAACCCTTCTTCGCCCTGATGGCGAACGAGGCGGTGCTGAAGGTGTTCCACGCCGCGCGGCAGGACATCGAGATCGTGTTCAACATGGGCGGGCTGATCCCGCATCCGGTGTTCGACACGCAGGTGGCGGCCATGGTCTGCGGCTTCGGCGACAGCGTGTCCTACGACCAGCTCGTGCAGAAGGTGACGGGCGTCAGGCTCGACAAGTCCTCGCGCTTCACCGACTGGCGGCGGCGGCCGCTGTCGCAGCAGCAGCTCGAATACGCGCTGGCCGACGTCACGCATCTGCGCGACGTCTATCTTTATCTGGCCGGCGAGCTGGAGCGGGAGAACCGCGCGCACTGGCTGAACGAGGAGATGCGCATCCTCACCGCGCGGGAGACCTACGACCAGCATCCCGACGACGCATGGAAGCGGCTGAAGCTGCGCGTGCGCAAGCCTGTGGAGCTGGCGATCGTCCAGCAGGTGGCGGCATGGCGCGAGCGCGAGGCGCGCGAGCGCAACGTGCCGCGCGGGCGCATCATCAAGGACGACGCGATCTACGAGGTGGCCCAGCAGGCGCCGCGCGACGCCGAGGCGCTGGGGCGGCTGCGCTCGACGCCGAAGGGCTGGGAGCGCTCGGCCAGCGCGGCGGGACTGCTGGCAGCGGTCAACCGGGCGCTGGCCATCCCGCGCGAGGACCTGCCGAAGCTGCCGAAGCATGCGCAGACGGCGGAAGGAACCGGCGCGGCCGCGGAGCTGCTGAAGGTGCTGCTGCGCATGGTGGCGGAAGACCAGGGCGTGGCGCCCAAGGTGCTCGCCTCCGGCGACGACATCGAGCGCATCGCCGCCGAGGGCGAGAGCGCCAAGGTGGAGGCGCTCATGGGCTGGCGGCGCGAGGTGTTCGGCGAGAAGGCGCTGCGGCTGGTGCGCGGGGAGCTTGCGCTCAAGTTCGAGAAGCGCAAGATCGCCGTCTTCGAGACGCGGCAGGCGGCAGAGTAGGCAAGCGGCGGAGAGGCCGGGCGGGAGGAGCCGGTCCGGGAAGGCAGGATGGTCATGGGAAGACCGGTCGTCGGCGTGATCGGCAACAGCCACAGCATCGAGAATCGCTTCCACGTGCAGGCCGTGGGGGAGCGCAACATGGCGGCGGTCGCCGAGGTGGCCGGCGCCCTGCCGCTGGTGTTTTCCGGCGATCCGCGGCTGACCGACATCGGCGACCTGCTGGACGTGGTGGACGGGGTGGTGCTGACGGGCGCGCGGGCAAACGTGCATCCGCGCCATTTCAACACCGCGCCGGATGTCAAGCACGAGCCCTATGACGAGCAGCGCGACGCGGTGGCGTTGCCGCTGGTGCAGGCGTGCGTGGCGCAGGGCGTGCCGATCTTCGGCATCTGCCGCGGCTTCCAGGAGATGAACGTCGCCTATGGCGGCTCGCTGCACCCCGAGATCCGCGAGATCCCCGGCCGGATGAACCACCGCATGCCGCGCCTGGAGAACGGCGAGATCCACCCCGATCCGACCGTCATCTTCGCCGACCGGCACGAGGTCAAGCTGGTCAGGGACGGCGATTTCGCCCGCATCCTCGGCCGCGACACGATCCGGGTGAACTCGCTGCACGGACAGGGCATCCTCGATCCCGGAACGCGGGTGCTGATCGAGGGCACGGCGGAGGATTCCACCATCGAGGCGATCCGCATCGAGGGCGCGAAAAGTTTTGCGCTGGGGGTGCAGTGGCACGCCGAGTACGACCCGCAGGTGAACCCGGTCAACCGGGCGCTGTTCGAGGCATTCGGCGAGGCCGTCAGGGCGTTCCGGCGGGCGAGGACGGGCATGAAGGGCGCCGCGTAGAGAGCCACGAGGGGACGCAATGCCCTTTCGAGCGTCTGCGCCTTTTCGCGCCCCCCTCTGTCCTGCCGGACATCTCCCCCTCAAGGGGGGAGATTGGCT
>CAZVTK010000223.1:0-6120 GCA_964629765.1 uncultured Mesorhizobium sp. | reverse complement strand
GCCAGGTGACGGCCCATTCGACCGAGCCGTGCCCGGCCTGCTTCTCGCTCTTGCCGGCGAAGGAATCGCGCGTGACGCGGAACTCCTTGTCGAGCGTCGCCTCCAGATAGTCTTTAAGCCCGCCGGGGAAGCGGAACACGGCCTTTGCCGGCGTCTCGTCCTTCTCCTTGAGCAGGGACGGATCGCACGACCAGCGGATTTCCACGCCGCCGAACAGATACGCCTTGGAGCGCGCCATCTTGAAGATGCGCGCGGGCTCGAACTTCGCGCCCTTGCCGAAGATGTCGGGATCGGGGTGGAAACGGGTGCGGGTGCCGCGGCGGTTGTGCACCTCGCCGAGATCCTCAAGTCCGCCCTGCGGCACGCCGCGTGAGAAACGCTGGCGCCACAGGCGGCGGCCGCGCGCCACCTCGACCTCCAGCGCGTCGGAGAGCGCGTTGACCACCGACACGCCGACGCCATGCAGGCCGCCGGAGGTCTCGTAGGCTTTGTTACGGAACTTGCCGCCGGCATGCAGCGTGGTCATGACCACTTCCAGCGCCGACTTGCCGGGGAATTTCGGGTGCGGGTCGACCGGCATGCCGCGCCCGTTGTCGGTGACGGTGAGAAAACCGTCCGCGTCCATCTCCACCTCGATGAAGGTGGCGTGGCCGGCCACCGCCTCGTCCATGGAGTTGTCGATCACCTCGGCGAAGAGGTGGTGCATCGCCTTGTCGTCGGTGCCGCCAATATACATGCCCGGCCGGCGGCGCACCGGCTCCAGCCCTTCCAGAACGTCGATGTCGGCGGCCGAATAGTCTTCGCTGCCGTCCTTGGGGGCGACCGCCGGCTTGGCGGCCGCGCGGGCGGCGGCGACGATCGGGTCGGCCTTCTTCGCGGCCGGCCGGGGCCCCGGCTCGGGTACTGTCTCGCGTATTGGCGCCCGCGTATCGAGATCGGCGAAAAGGTCTTTGTCCATCGGCCCGTCGGAGAAATGCGAATCAGCGATCGATACTGCCACGGCGCCGCGCGCCGGGCGAGTTCCGGGTTCGTTCATATGGCGCGAGTGGTCGCTTAAATCCAGCTCGCAATCCAATCCGAGGCGATAGCGGGCATTTTAGGCAAATGCCGGCCGTGCGTGGAAAACCGGCATAACCACGCCGGCGAATATGGCTCCGGCGCGCCGGCCTTGCATTCGCATTTGTTTAAGAAAGCCGCCTAGCGTCTGCCAGAACGCCGGAAAAAAGGGCGCCGGCCAAGGAACTGGCAAGAAGGGCAAGGGGCAGCGTGAAGGGCAGGCTCGTCACCATGATCGGCATAGCCGGCGTGTTCGGCGCCATGTCGATCTTTGCCGCCGACATGTGGCTGAAAAGCGCGGCTGAGGCTCGCGTCGAGCCGGTGATCGTGGCCGCCGCCGTGCCGGAGCGCCCGGCCGTCGAGTTCGGAACCATCGTCGTGGCGCGCGAGCAGTTGCGTTTCGGCGTCGAGCTTTCCGCCGCGCAGCTCGCCGAGATCCCGTGGGCGCGGGACGCCCTGCCGGAGGGCGCGTCGGCGACGATTTCCGGCCTGCTCTCTGCCGGTGGTCGGGTGGTGCTCTCGCCGATCGCGGCCAACGAGCCCGTGCTGCTGGTCAAGCTGTCCGGCCCCGGCGGGCGGGCGACGCTTTCCAACCTGCTTTCGCCCGGCATGCGTGCCGTCACCATCCGCATCGACGAGATCGCCGGGGTGGGCGGCTTCGTCACCCCCGGCGACAGGGTCGACGTGGTGCTGACGCGCGACGCCGGCGCCGTGCAGGAGGTCAAGGGCAACGCCGAAGGCGCGGCCGGCGGCACCATCGCCACGGAGCTGGTGGTGCAGAACGCCAAGGTGCTCTCGGTCGGGCAGGAGGTGGACGAGCGGTCCACCGCCCCGCAGGTGGTCGGCTCGGTCACGCTGGAGGTGACGCCCGACGACGCCCGCAAGGTGGCGCTTGCACGAAACGTCGGCGCGCTGTCGCTGTCGCTGCGCTCGGCCGCAGAGGCCGGTCAAGGGGCCGGTTCCGTGGCCGGCGGCCTGACCACGATCGGCGCGTTCGCGGGCTCGGTGGCCAGCGGTGCCAGCGAACCCGCGGCTGCGGCCCGCTCGATCTTCGCGCTGGAGCCGGAGAAGACATTCAGGACGGTGGTGGTGACGCGCGGGATGACGCCGGAAACCTATCAGGTGCCGGCACAAAACCCGGCCCAGAATCCGGGGCGCGCACAGGTATCGGGGAACTGACGGCCGCCGCGGGCGGCGAGGGGAACGACGATGGGGACGAAGTCTGTTCTGCGGGTGATCGCGACCTTGCGCGCGCTGCTCGCTCTGGCGCTGGCCGCCGCTCCGCTGGTGGCGCTGATGGCCTTGCCGGCGGCGGCCAACGGCAAGGTCATCACCATCTCGGCGACGAAGCATCAGGTGGTGAAGGTGGCGCGCGGCAAGCCGCAGACGATCCGCACCGCGACGCCCTTCTACGAGATCGTGATCGGCGATCCCGACATCGCCAATGTCAGCCCGCTGACGGACCGCTCCTTCTACGTGCTGGGCAACGAGCTCGGCACGACCGGCCTCGCGCTGTTCGACGACAACAAGCAGATGGTCGGCACGCTCGACATCGAGGTCACGCTCGACACCGACCGGCTGGCGAGCACCATCCGCGAGGCGGTGCCGGGGGCGCGCATCAATGTCGGCTCGGCCAACGGCCGGCTGGTGCTCTCGGGCGAGGCGAGCGACGCCGTCGACGCCGAGAAGGCGAAGAACATCGCCCGCAACTTCTCCGGCACGGAGGAGGTGATCAACTCGGTCAACATCTCCTCGTCGCAGCAGGTGCAGCTCAACGTGCGCTTCGTCGAGATCAACCGGCAGGTCGGCCAGGAACTCGGCACCCGCATCGGCGCGAACTATTCCTTCGCCGGCAATTCCATCGGCCTGAACGCGCAGCCCAAGTCGGGCTCGAACGTCTCGGCCAGCGACATCATCGGCCGGCTCGTCACCGGCGGCCTGTCGATCGACGTGGCGCTCAAGGCCATGGAGGATCGCGGCATCGCGCGCCGGCTCGCCGAGCCGAACCTGATCGCCCGCTCCGGCCAGACGGCGAGCTTCCTCGCCGGCGGCGAGTTCCCGATCCCCGTGTCGCAGGACGACAGCAAGATCTCGGTCGAATACAAGCAGTACGGCGTCAGCCTCGAATTCACCCCGACCGTGCTCAAGGGCGGCCTGATCGGCATCGACATCAAGCCGGAAGTGTCCTCGGTCGACCCTTCGGCGTCCTATCAGGTGGGCGACCTCGCCATTCCCGGCTTCGTCGTGCGCCGCGCGCACACGCAGGTGGATCTCAAAAGCGGCCAGAGCTTCATGATCGCCGGCCTGCTGCAAAGCGAGAATTCGACCGGCACCCAGCGCCTGCCGGGGCTCGGGCGGCTGCCGGTTCTCGGCACGCTGTTCTCGTCGAAAGCCTACCAGCGCCGCGAGACCGACCTCGTCATCATCATCACCCCGCATCTGGTGCGGCCCATCGACCCGTCGAAGAAACCGCGCACCCCGGCCGACCAGACGGCCGCGCCGTCCGGCCTCGACTATTTCCTCGGCGACCACGAGGAGGTGCGGCTTTCCAACGCCTCCATGGCCGAGGGCTACGGCAAGCCGGCCAGGGGGTTCGGCCATTTCCTCGACCTGAACTGAGGACGACACGATGCGCAGCACGATCCTGATCCCGCTCGCCATGCTGGTGCTGTCCGGCTGCGTAGCCAGCGACCTCGACCGCGACGGCGTGACCACCTTCGCGGGCGACGCCATCGCCTGGAACTCGTCGCTCCAGATGGTCGATCCGTGGGAATACGGCGTACAGCACGCCGACCTCAAGGTGCCTGCCGAACGCGCTGCGGCCGCAACGCCCGCCGACGGCGGCGCATCGGGAGCCAGGCCATGAGCGAGGTTGTAAGCGGCGGGCGCTGCCGCGTCGTCCTCGTCTCGCCCGACAAGATTTTCGCGCGCGAGACGCGCAGCGCCTTCACCGCCTCTTCCGAGGTGGAGCTGGCGACGGTGGATCTGCCGGTCGGCGAGTTGCGCGGCGAGGCGCTGGGCGGCGATCCGGCGGCGATCATCGTCGACATGGACGCGGCGAAGCTGGAGGAGATCGAGGCGTTGCAGCGGCTGACGCGGCGGCTGGAGGGCAGGGCGCCCATCATCGTCGTCACCAGCGAGTACAACGCCGCCGCCGTGCGCATCCTCGTCCAGTTGAAGGTCGCCGATTTCCTGGTCAAGCCGGTGACCACCGCCGACCTCGTTCGCTCCTGCCTGCGCGCGCTCAAGGGGCCGGAGCGCGAAAGCGGCACGGAAAGTCAGGTCTACACCTTCATGCCGGCGGCCGGCGGGGTCGGCAACACCACGCTGGCGCTGGAAACGGCGTTCCTGCTGCAACGCTCGGTGACGCGCGGCGCGGCGACCTGCGTGGTGGACCTGAACCTCCAGCAGGGCGCCTGCGCCGAATATCTCGACCTCGAGCCGCGCTTCGACATCTCCGAGGTGGAGAACCAGCCCGAGCGGCTCGACCGTCAACTGCTCGACGTGATGCTCGCCAAGCATGCCAGCGGGCTGTGCGTGCTGGCGGCGCCCGTGAGCCCCACCGAGATGCGCTCCTTCAACGCCGACGTGGTGGTGCGCATGCTCGACCTCGTAGCGGCCTATTTCGACAATGTCGTCATCGACATGCCGCGCACCTGGTTTCCGTGGACCGAGACGGTGCTGCTGGGCTCGTCGCGGCTCTATATCGTCTCGGAGATGACGGTGCCGTGCCTGCGCCAGACGCAGCGGCTGATCCGCGCCGTGCAGGACACGACGGCGCGGCAGGTGAAACCCTCCGTCATCGTCAACCGCTTCGAGCAGAAGGGGTTCGGCGGCGGCGTCAAGGCGGCCGATGTCGAGAGCCTGCTCGGCGAGCATTTCTCCGGCGGCATCGCCAACAATTACAGGCTGGTGCGCGAGGCGGTGGACCGCGGCGTGCCGTTGCACGAGATCGATGCCGACGCCAATGTGGTGCGCGACCTGAAGCGCATCGTGCTGCCGGAAGAAGCGGCGGCCGCCAAGCCGCGCTTCGGCCTCTCGCTGTTCAGGAAGCGCGCATGAGCGCCCGTTTCTCCGCCCTGCGCGAGCGGCCCGCAGCCGGCGGCGGCGCCGTCGAGCCGGCGAAGGTCGTGCCGGTCATCATCCCCAACACGCGGGCAGTGGAGACCAGGGCAGAGCCGGTGGCGCGGGCGAGCAATCGCGTGGTTGATGCGCGGGTTCGCCTCCACCGCATGCTGATCGAGGAACTGAACCTCGTCGCCATCGAGAAGCTGCCGCGCGACGAGATGCGCCGGCAGGTGCAGGAATTCGTGTCGGAGAAGGTGCGCGAGGAGCGCATGGCCATCAACGTGGCCGAGCTGGAGGCGCTGGTCGACGACATCGTCGACGAGATGGTCGGGCTCGGGCCGCTGGAGCCGCTGCTCAAGGACCCGACGATCAACGACATCCTGATCAACGGCCACGAGAACTGCTTCGTGGAGCGGCGCGGCAAGCTGGAGCAGGTGCAGATCCCCTTCAAGGACGAGGCGCACCTTTTGCGCGTCATCAGCAAGATCGTGGCGGCGGTCGGCCGGCGGGTGGACGAGAGCCAGCCCATGGTCGACGCGCGCATGCTCGACGGCTCCCGCTTCAACGCCGCGATCCGCCCCGTGGGCGTCGACGGGCCGCTGGTGTCGATCCGCAAATTCTCCAAGAACAAGCTGGGGCTGCACAAGCTCGTCGAGTTCGGCGCGCTGACCCAGCAGATGGCCGAGGTGCTGGCCGCCGCCGTGCATGCCCGCAAGACGACGATCATCTCGGGCGGCACCGGCACCGGCAAGACGACGATGCTCAACGCGCTCTCGGCCTTCATCCCCGAGGACGAGAGGCTGATCACCATCGAGGACGCGGCCGAGCTGCAGCTCCAGCAGCCGCATGTGGCCCGCATGGAGACGCGCCCCGCCAACATCGAGGGCCATGGCGAGATCCGCCAGCGCGACCTCGTCAAGAACGCGCTGCGCATGCGGCCCGACCGCATCATCCTCGGCGAGTGCCGCGGCGAGGAGGCGTTCGACATGCTGCAGG
>CAZVTK010000222.1:0-6135 GCA_964629765.1 uncultured Mesorhizobium sp. | reverse complement strand
GCGTCGCAATCGACAGCGTCGAGGACATGAAGATCCTGTTCGACGGCATCCCGCTTGGCGAGATCTCCGTGTCGATGACCATGAACGGCGCGGTGATCCCGATCCTCGCCAGCTTCATCGTCGCGGGCGAGGAGCAGGGCGTCGCGCGCGAAAAACTCTCCGGGACCATCCAGAACGACATCCTCAAGGAGTTCATGGTCCGCAACACCTACATCTACCCGCCCGAGCCCTCGATGCGCATCGTCGCCGACATCATCGAGTACACGGCGAAGGAGATGCCGAAGTTCAACTCCATCTCGATCTCCGGCTACCACATGCAGGAGGCAGGCGCGACGCTGGTGCAGGAGCTTGCCTTCACGCTGGCCGACGGGCGCGAATATGCGCGCGCTGCCTTACGCAAGGGCCTCAACGTCGACGATTTCGCCGGGCGCCTGTCGTTCTTCTTCGCCATCGGCATGAACTTCTTCATGGAGGCGGCCAAGCTGCGCGCCGCGCGCCTGCTGTGGACCCGCATCATGGAGGAGTTCGAGCCGAAGAAGGCGTCGTCGCTGATGCTGCGCACCCACTGCCAGACATCGGGCGTGTCCCTGCAGGAGCAGGACCCGTACAACAACGTCGTCCGCACCGCCTATGAGGCGATGTCGGCGGTGCTCGGCGGCACGCAGTCGCTGCACACCAACGCGCTGGACGAGGCGATCGCGCTGCCGACCGAGTTTGCCGCGCGCATCGCGCGCAACACGCAGTTGATCCTCCAGCACGAGACGGGCGTGACCAAGGTGGTCGATCCGCTCGCCGGCTCCTACTATGTCGAGAGCCTGACCAAGGAGCTCGCCGACAAGGCATGGGCCCTGATCGAGGAGGTCGAGGCCATGGGCGGCATGACGAAAGCCGTCAACGAGGGCCTGCCCAAGCGGCTGATCGAGGAGGCGGCCACGCGCAAGCAGGCGGCCATCGACCGCGGCGACGAGGTGATCGTCGGCGTCAACAGATACCGGCTGGAGCAGGAAGACCAGCTCGACATCCTCGATATCGACAATGCGGCGGTGCGCGAGGCGCAGATCGCCCGTATCGAAAGGACGCGCCGCCAGCGCGACCCGAAGCGCTGGCAGGCGGCCATCGACGCGCTGCGGACTGTGGCCAAGACCGGCAAGGGCAACATCCTCGAAGCTGCCGTCGAGGCGGCCCGCGCCCGCGCCACGCTGGGCGAGATCTCCGACGCGCTGCGCGATGCCTTCGGCGACCACGCGGCCATGCCCGAGGTGGTCGGCAATGTGTACGGTTCCGCTTACGAAGGCGATCCCGAATACGCGATGCTGGTCGAGCGCATCGGCGGGCTGCGACAGGCGCTGGGCGAGTCGCCCAAGGTCATGGTGGCCAAGCTCGGGCAGGACGGCCACGACCGCGGCGCCAAGGTCATCGCCTCGGCCTTCGGCGACATCGGCTTCGACGTCATCGCCGGACCGCTGTTCCAGACCCCCGACGAGGCGGCCGACCTCGCGGTGAAATCGAAGGTCCATGTCGTCGGCATGTCGTCGCTGGCGGCCGGGCACAAGACGCTGGCGCCGCAGCTCGTCGAGGCGCTCAAGGCCAAGGGGGCGGAGAACGTCATCGTGGTGGCCGGCGGCGTCATTCCGCGACAGGACTACCAGTACCTCATAGACAACGGCGTCGCCGCCGTGTTCGGGCCGGGAACCAACGTGCTCGACGCCGCGAGGGCAGTGCTGGACCTGATGGAAGGGAAGCGGCGGAATATTTGAGGCGGCGGTGCCGGATACCCCTCATCCGCCGCTGATCGCCGTGACCACGAACACGTCGGCGCCCGCCGCCAGCGGCGTCACGAGCTTCGCCCGCCGTCCGTCGACGAACACGTTCATGTGCTTGCGGATCGCAGGCGTGGTGTCGCAGATGCGGTCGCGCATGCCGGGCCATTGCTCGTCCAGCCCATCGACCATTTCCTTCACGTCGGCGGCCGACAGCTTCAGCCGCCGCGGCGCGCCGGGAAAGAGGTCGGCGAGCGGCGCGCAGAGCGTCACGCTGACGATGCCGCCGCGGGCCCGGTTCGTCTGAACGCGCTGGTTCATGGGACGAGCCTATGCGCCCAGCGTCGCCGTTTCCACCGACGAGATGGCCGGCAGGTGCTCGGCGATCGCCGCCCAGCTCTCGCCCTCGTCGTTGCTGGCGAACAGCGCGCCGCCCGACGTGCCGAAATAGACGCCGGCGGTGATCATCTCGTCGGTCGCCAGCGCCTGCCTCAACACGCCGAAGAACGCGTTCTCCTGCGGCAGGCCCCTGCGCATGTCCTGCCAGGTGCGGCCCGCGTCGCGCGAGCGCCAGACGGCGGCCTTCGCGTCGGGCACGTAGCGGCCCTTGATGTCGCCGTTGAGCGGCAGCAGGAACACCGTGTCGGGGTCGAAGGGATGGGCGGCCGACGGGAAGCCGAAGGTCGAGGGCAGGCCGTTCTCGATGGACTGCCAGCTCTTTCCGGCGTCGTCGGAGCGGTACATGCCGCAATGGTTCTGCTGGTAGAGCCGGTCGGACGAGCCGGCGGCGAGCGTGAAATTATGCACGCACTGGCCCCATTCGGGGTAGCGCTGGTCCTCCGGCATGAAGTCGGCGCGCACGCCCCTGTTGCGCGGCTCCCACGTCTTCCCACCGTCTTCGGTGAAGAACACGCCGGCCGAGGATATGCCGACCCAGATGCGTTTCGTGTCCTGCGGATCGACGACGATAGTGTGCAGGATCAGCCCCGCGCCGCCCGGATTCCAGTCGGGGCGCGTCGGATGCTCCTGCAAGCCCCTGACCTCGGTCCAGTTCACCCCGCCGTCGGTGCTCCTGAACAGGGCGGCCGGCTGGACGCCGGCGTAGAGCGTGCCGTCGGGCGACGCCGTCAGGCTCCAGACGGATTTCACCGGTTCCTGCCCTTCCGGGTTGGCGAGCCCGGCGCTGGAATGCGTCCAGGTCCGGCCCCTGTCGGTGGACTTCCATACGGCCGGGCCGAACCATTCGGAGCCGCCGCCGGCATAGATCGTGCCGTCCTTGGGGTCGACGATGGCGTGGTTGATCGGCCAGTGCTCGCAATAAGGGCCTTCGAGCGTCCAGTCCTTGCGCGCCGCGTCGCTCGCGGCCACGAACAGGCCCTTCTTCGTTCCGACGACCAGCAGCACATTCTGACCCATGGTACGCTCCTCTCTTGACCGAAACCTGCCCAAGGACGTGCGGAAAGCGCGCGAGACGACAAGCCGCAGTGGACTATTGGGTTGATATCAACAGAATAGGGCAATGAGCGAGCCGCACAATCCCCCTTCCGGGCACCCTTCCGGGTCCCCTATTGGCCCTCCCTATTCGACGACCCTGACGGTTCGCGACACATGCATGTGCCTGCACGTGCAGCGGGCGGCGCGGGCGCTGGCCCGGCGCTTCGACGAGGCGCTGAAGCCGTTCGGCCTGACCAACCAGCAATTCTCGCTGCTGATGAGCCTCAACCGGCCGCAGCCGCCGCGCATGAAGGAGGTGGCGTCCGTGCTGGCGCTCGACCGCACCACGCTGACGGCCAACCTGAAGCCGCTGGAGCGGCGCGGCCTGCTGTCCATCGAGGCGGACGAGGACGACGGGCGCAGCCGCCGGCTGGCGCTGGCGGATGCCGGGCGGGCAGCGCTGGTGGCGGCGCTGCCGGCATGGCGCGCGACGGAGGAAGCGATCGAGGCGGGGATGAAGGGCGATCCCGAAGCGCTGCGCGCGCAGCTCAGGTCTTGGGGGTAGCGAGGGACGCGATCAGCGGCGCGGCCGCCTCGGCCGCCGCCTTCTCGACCGCGCGGAACGTGGCGAGCAGTTTTTCGCCCGTCGGGGTCAGGCGGGCGCCGCCGCCCTGCGCGCCGCCGGCGCGGGCCTCTACCACGGGGCTGCCCGCCAGCAGCGCGGTTTCCTCGACCAGATCCCAGGCGCGTTTGTAGGACATGCCCATGGCGCGCGCGCCGGCCGAGATCGATCCCGTCTCGGCGATGCATTCGAGCAGCCGCGCCTTGCCGGGGCCGAGGCGGCCGCCGCCTTCGAAATCGATGCGCAGGCTCAGAACGGGCATGGGCGGGTGTCCTTGCAGTTGTCCCCGCCAAGATACCCCCACCCCTACCCCTCCCCACAAGGGGGAGGGATACTGGAAGCTTGGCGCCTTCCGATCCGGAAAAAGCGGCAACGTCGAGGTCTCCCTCCCCCTTGTGGGGAGGGGTAGGGGTGGGGGTGATGCAGCGTGGAGGCTTATAAAACCGGCGCCGCCCCCGCCGGCTCGACGCTGACCGTCTTCACCACCGCGTAGACTTGCACGCCGGGCGCAAGCCGGAGTCGCGTCGCCGACAGCCGCGTGATGCGGGCGATGACCGTCTCGCCGGCACAGTCGATGCGCACGTCGGCGCCGCTCTGGCCCGCGGCGTCGACCGACAGCACGGCCCCCGCCAGCACATTGAGCGCCGACAGGCCCTGCGGCTTCTCAGTCGCCACCATGACGTCGCGGGCACGCAGCCGCACGCGCATGAAGGCGCCGAGCGGGGCGTCGAGCAGGGGCACCACCACGTCGCCGGCGGCCCCGCGCAAGGTGGTGATGCCGAAGGCGCGGTCCTGCCCGCCGACGCGCATGGTCAGCATGGAGCCGCCCTCGCCGGCTTCCGCGCCGGCGAAGAGGTCGAGGCGGGAGAGGATGTCGGCCGTCGGCCCGAAGGCGGCGAGCCGCCCCTTGTCGAGCACGGCAATATCGGTCGCCAGCCGCGCCACCTCGGCGAGCTGGTGGCTGACATAGACGATGGGCACGCGCGCCTCGTCGCGCAGGCGCTCGATGAAGGGCAGGATCTCGGCCTTGCGGGCCTCGTCGAGCGAGGCGAGCGGCTCGTCCATAAGGATCAGCGACGGCGCCGACAGCAGCGCGCGGCCGATGGCGACGCGCTGCTTCTCGCCGCCGGAGAGCAGCGCCGGTCGGCGCTTGAGCAGATGGCCGATGCCGAGCATGGCGACGACGGCGCCGATCTCGGCCTCGCTCGCCCGATGCGCGGCGAACAGGCGCCCGTAGAGCAGGTTCTGGCGCACGGTCAGATGCGGGAACAGCCGCGCGTCCTGGAACACGTAGCCGATGCGGCGGCGATGCGTCTTGAGGAACGTGCGCGCGACGGTGTCGACCAGCACGCGCCCGTCGACGGCGACGCGCCCTTCCAGCGGCCGCGACAGGCCGGCGATGACGTTGACCAGCGTGGTCTTGCCCGAGCCGGAGGGGCCGAACAGCGCGGTCAGCCGGCCGGCGCTCTCGAAGGCGGCTTCGAGCAGGAAGTCGCCCTGCCGGTGGCGGATGTCGACCTGGAGCGTCACAGCCCGGCCACCCGGTCGGAGGCGCGCCGGGCCAGCCATTCGGAGACCAGCAGCGCGCCGAGCGAGATGACGATGGACACCAGCGTGAGCCGCAGCGCGCCGAACTCGCCGCCCGGCACCTGCGTGAAGGTGTAGATGGCGGACGGCAGCGTCTGCGTCTCGCCGGGGATGTTGGAGACGAAGGTGATGGTGGCGCCGAACTCGCCCATGGCCTTGGCGAAGGACAGGATCATGCCGGCGATCACGCCCGGCAGGGCGAGCGGCAGGGTGACGGTGGCGAAGACGGTGAGCGGGCTGGCGCCGAGCGTTCCGGCGGCAGCCTCGAGCCGGCGGTCGACCGCCTCGAGGGACAGGCGAATGGCGCGCACCATCAGCGGAAAGGACATCACCGCGCAGGCAAGCGCGGCGCCGGTCCAGCGGAAGGAGAAGACGATGCCGAAATGCTCGTAGAGGAAGCCGCCCACCGGCCCGCGCCGGCCCATGGTGAGCAGCAGCAGGTAGCCGGTGACGACGGGCGGCATGACCAGCGGCAGATGCACGACGCCGTTGAGCAGCGACTTGCCCCAGAACTCGCGCCGCGCCAGCAGCCACGCGACGAGCACGCCGACCGGCAGGCTGGCGAGCGTCGCCCACAGCGACACCTTCAGCGAAAGGCGGACGGCGACCCACTCGTCGGGGCTGAGCTCAAGCCAGTCCATGCCCTGCCCCGCAGCTTGCGGGCGCAGACGTGCAGCGCTCGCGCCCCTTCGCGCCCCCCTCTGTCCTGCCGGACATCTCCCCCTCAAGGGG
>CAZVTK010000221.1:0-6216 GCA_964629765.1 uncultured Mesorhizobium sp. | reverse complement strand
GCGATCTCGCTCTCGTCGCCCTCGAACCGGAAGGCGAACCATCGCTGCGTCTGGCCGCGATACCTGCCCTTGAAGGCGATGCCGACCAGATCGCGCGGCAGGTCGTAGTTGATCCAGCGCGGCGCCTCGGCGAGCAGCGTGACGGAGCGCATGCCCGTCTCCTCCCACAGCTCGCGCTTGGCCGCCGGCAGCGGGTCCTCGCCCTTGTCGATGCCGCCCTGCGGCATCTGCCACAGCCTGTCCGTGCCGGCCATCTCGCTGTCGCTCTCGGCGATGCGGCGGCCGGCCCAGACGAGCCCGGCAGGATTCAGCACCATGATGCCGACGCAGGGGCGGTAGGGCAGGCTTTCGGGATCGACTCGCATGGGCTGGGTTCCGGTGGCAGGCCCAGCTAGCACGGGAACATGACGGGGAATACAGCCGCTATCGTGTCGGGCCGTCGTCGTTCGGTTTCGGCTGGGGTGCCGGCGCCGGCCGCCAGTAGGTGCTCAGGTCGATCGTGCGGCGGCGATTCTCGCCGGTAACGTTGAGCAGGGCCAGTCCCGGCGCACTCTCGGCTATGGCGGGAAGCAACTGCGGATTCTGGCGCCCGGCCATCCGCGAGACGTTCCGGTCGACATAGGCGAACAGCTCCTGCTGGGTAACGAAGCCGTCGCCATTGAAATCCGCCGCGCCCGAGATCGCATTGGCGAAGACGTAGCTGGCGAGTCCGTGAAAACGGCCGTCGAAGGGCCGCTCCGACGCGGTCTGGTTCTCCTGCGAAGCACCGATGAAGGAGACGTTGGCGAATTCGCGGTTGAGCATGCCGCCGCCGTGGCAGCCGTCCATCAGCAGCAGCACGTTGACGTTGCGTTCGGCCGCTTCCGCCATCCACGAGGTCAGCTTCACGTCGGTGATCTTGCGCGCAGGCGTCACCTCCCCGGCCTCCCTGTCGAAGCGAAGCTCGCCCGGGCCGTTGACCAGCAGAACCTCCCGCAGCCCGTCGGCTTCGGGTGTGCTCGACGGGTCGGGCTCCTGCGTCGCCTGGCCGGAGAAGGTCAGCGCGATCGTGTCGCCCGGCTGCGCCTCCGAAAGCAGGTCACGCCAGACATATTCGATGAAGGCCGGATGGGCGTCGTAATCGGTGAGCGTCTCGACGCGTTCCGCTCCCGCCCTGCGCAGCGCATCGGCGATGAGCACCGCGTCGTTGACCGCACTCTTCAGGTTGATGCGCTTTTCGCCGTAGTCGTTGATGCCGATGGTCAGGCCGAACAGCTTCGGCCGCGGCGGCTGGAAATAGAACTGGCCGACGACCTGGTCGTAATAGGCCGGCGCCTGCTCGTGCTCGACGGACGCGGCAAGCGCGGCCACCTCGACCTGCGTGCGCTTGGCGATCTCAACGACCGGCAGGCCGGGCGTGTTGAGGATCTGCCAGAATTTGCGCGTGAACACCGAGTTGGCCTCGGCATCGTCCGCCCCCAGCCGGTCGAGCGCGGTCTGGCCGATGCCGGCCGAATAGATGACGAAGGCGCCCTCCCTGGGCGTCATGCGTTGCAGCCCGGCCATGGCCGTCGCCCCGCGCAGGTCCTCCTGCGGGAACGGGTTGTTGCGGCAGGCGTCGAGCACGACGAAGGCGAGCTCGACGCCCCTTTGCTTCAGCTCGTCCACGATGCGTCCGGCATCGACGGCGTAGCGTTCGAGCCGCGACGACCTGATGCTGCGCAGCTCCGGCATGTCCGCCGGCAGCAGGAAATTGACGCCGTCCATCGCCACGCCGTGGCCGGCGAAGAACACGAAGGCGATGTCGCCCGCCCGCAGCCTTTCGTAGAAGCCGTCGAGCGCTTCGTCGAAGGCGTCGATGCCGAGGTTCTCGAGGCGGGTCACCGAAAAACCGAGGCCCTCGAGCGTAGCGGCGATCGTCACCGAATCGCCGACCGCCTTGCGCAGGTCGGTCAGGTCCTCGTAGTCGTCTATGCCGATCACCAGGGCGTGGCGCTGCTGGCCGTCCGACGCGGTGGTCGAAAGCTGCGGCATCGCCTGCAGCCTGGCAGTCAGCGCATCGAGGTCGGCGAGCCGCTGCGAGGCCGAGCGGCGCTCCTCGTCCGGTTTCCAGTCGCCCCGCGGGATCGATACGCTGGCCCATGCCTGCGGCGCGGCGAGCGCCGCGCACAGGACCATGGCAGACAGCCCGGCCAGACCTTTGGTCAGCAAGCGCTTCATCGGTGGTGCCCCAAGCCACGAGGTGCTTTCCGCCGGAAGAGCTTAATGCGGAATCCGGCATCATCAAGACGCAAGGGCAGGGTCAGTCCTTCTCGGGATCGCTGGCGAGCGCCGACACGGCGACGATCTCGATGCCGCGCTTCCTCGCCTCGGCGACCCAGCTCGTCACCGCGTCCACCGTCACGTCGAAGGCCGAGCCGATGGCGATGGCCGAACCGTTGGCGCGCGCGACGCGCTCGGCCTCGTCCAGCTTCTTGAGGATCGCCCCGCGGTCGCGCTCCTGGTCGATGGCCGTGTCGCCGGCGGCGTAGGGACCCTTGTAGACGGCCGCCAGCTCGCTTGCGAGGCTGCGCGCAGACGAGCCGTCGTCGACATACATCAGCCCGCGTTCGGCCAGCTCGTCCATCATCACCGACATCGCCGCGCGGTCGGCGACGAAGCGCCCGCCCATATAGTTCATCACGCCCGTATAATTGGTCGTGCGCGACAGCGAATGGTGCAGCCGCTCGACATTCTCGTCCGGCGAGGCCTCGACCGTCAGCGTGTTGCGGCCGGGATCGACGGTCGGATAGTCGAACGGCTCCAGCGGCACCTGCATCAGGATCTCGTGGCCCTTGCGCCGCGCCTCCTGCATCCAGCGGTCGATGGAATTGCCGCCCGAGGCGAAGGCGAGCGTCACCTCCGCCGGCAGTTTCGCGATGGCCGCCTGCGTGCCGCTCTGCGACACGGCAAGGCCGCCGATGACGATGGCCACGCGCGCGCCGCGCGCGCCCGACCAGGGCCGCGCATAGACGTCGAACGGCCGGCGTCCGTCCGCCGCCCGCATCGGCAGCGGACCGAGCGGGCTGTCCTCGATCAGCGCGCGGTCGGGAAGATGGGCGACGCGCAGATCCTGTCCGACGGAGGAGGGATCGCGCACCACGATGCCGCCGCCGGCCGGCGGGTTGACACGGATCACCGAAGCCCCGCCTTCCGTCTGCGTGCGGCTCGATTGGGTGCGCTCGGGCGCCGGCGCGGCCTGAACCGCCTCCGGCTCCACCGTCACCGCCGTGGCCGAGCTTGCGGGCGCGCGCCACGGCCGCTCGCGCAGCGCGATCGCCCCCGACCCCGCGACGAGCACGGCGGCCAGCAGGCCGGCGAACAGGCCGCCGGCCGAAGGCAGGCGGCGGGTCCGCGCGCGCGGCGCAACCCTGTCGCGGCCGAGCGGCCGGTCGATGGCGCTGTTTGCGGCGAAATCGTCTGAGGGAGGAGAGGCCATGCCAGCCCGATCCGGTTGTCGAACCTGCCGAGCTGACAACGAAACGCTTGCTCCGGCCTTGCGGGAAGGAAAGCGGCCGCCGCCGTGGAGGCGGCGGCCGCGGATCGTCGGCTTACCGAAGCTGCGCGCGGTCCGGGTTCGGCGGGAAGGCCGGGTCGGTCTTCTGCCCGCGCAGCAGCTCCAGCGCGTAGTTGAGCTGCACGTCGTCCTTGGGGTCCGGCGGCACATAGGCCGAGGAGCCCGAGCCTTCCTCGTTCTCCTCATTGCCCTTGATGTGGCCGCGCAGCTCCGATTCGCCGCGCGTCACGTCGCGGCCCAGCAGCTCCGGCGGCAGCGGCTGCTCCACCTTGATGTCCGGCACGATGCCGGTGCCCTGGATCGACTTGCCGGACGGCGTGTAATAGAGCGCCGTGGTGAGCCGCAGCGCACCGTTCTCGCCGAGCGGGATGATGGTCTGCACCGAGCCCTTGCCGAACGACTTGGTGCCCAGCACCGTCGCCCGCTTGTGGTCCTGCAAGGCGCCCGCCACGATCTCCGACGCGCTGGCCGACCCGCCATTGGTCATGACGATGACCGGCTTGCCGGCGGCAAGGTCGCCGGCGCGCGAATCGAAGCGCGTCACGTCCTTGGCGTCGCGGCCGCGCGTCGAGACGATCTCGCCGCGGTCGAGGAAGGCGTCGGACACCGCCACCGCCTGATCGAGCAGGCCGCCGGGGTTGAGGCGCAGGTCGAGCACGTAGCCCTTGAGCTTGTCGTCCGGGATCTCGCTGCGCACGCGCTCGATCGCCGCCTGCAAATCCTCGTAGGTGCGCTCGGTGAAGGAGTTGATCTTCAGGTAGCCCACGTCCTCCTCGACGCGGAAGCGGACGGCCTTCACCTTGATGACGTCGCGCACGATGGTGAGCTTGATCGGCTCGGCCGCGCCCTCGCGCAGGATGGTCACGTCGATCGGCGAATTCACCGGCCCGCGCATCTTGTCGACGGCGTCGGACAGCGACAGGCCGCGCACCTCGGTGCCGTCGATCTCGACGATGAAGTCGCCCGCCAGCACGCCGGCGCGGGCGGCCGGGGTGTCCTCGATCGGCGCGATCACCTTCACCAGCTCGTTCTCCATCGTGACCTCGATGCCGAGGCCGCCGAACTCGCCGCGCGTCTGCACGCGCATGTCCTGCGCCGCTTCCGGGTTCAGATAGGACGAATGCGGGTCGAGCGAGGACAGCATGCCGTTGATGGCGTTCTCGACCAGCGCCTTGTCGTCGGGCGGCGACACGTACTGGGCGCGCACGCGCTCGAACACGTCACCGAAGATGGCGAGGTTGCGATAAGTCTCCGACGCGGCCGCGATCGCCGACGAGCCGGCCGACCCGTGTATGAGGCTCATGGCCGAGGCTCCCATCAGGGCGCCTGCGAACAGAAGCGACATCTTACGTACCATTTGCAGTCCTTCCAGAAAGACTAACCGCCCACCAGGGCGAGGGATCCACGGGCTTTCCGTCCTTGCGGAACTCGACATAGAGCTCCGGCTCGTCGCTTTTACGGCCTGCCGAGACGGCGCTTGCCAATCCCGCCTCTCCCATCGTGCCGACCGGCTCTCCGGCGAGCACGGCCTGCCCGAGAGCGACGCTGATTCTGTCCATCCCGGCCAGCACGACATGATAGCCGTCGCCGGCATTCAGGATCAATAGCTGCCCATAGGAACGGAACGGGCCCGCATAGAGCACCGCCCCGTCTGCGGGCGCGGTGACGATTGCCCTCGAATGTGTCGCAACGATGTCCCCGAACAGGCTGGTTCCGGCCTCGTCGGCCGTGCCGAAGCGGCGGACGACGCGCCCGCGCACCGGCAAAGCGAGCCGCCCGCGCGTCGCGTCGAAGGGCTGCGGCGCGGTGAGCCGGTTGGCCTCGGGCACGATCGCGGCGACTTCACTTTCGCGTGCCCTCTTCTCCCGGGCTTGCCGGGCCGCCGCGATCTCGGCCTCCATGGTCTCGATCAGCTCGCGCAGCGAGGTCGCCTTCGCCGCCAGCGCGCCCGCCTTCTGCTGCTCGTAGGCAAGCATCTCCTGCGTCTCGCGGCGCACCTTCGCCTTCTCCTCGGAGAGCAGCGACAGCCGCCTCTGCTCGGCCGCCTGGTCCTGCGCGGTGGCGAGCAGCCTCTCCCGCTCCTGCGCGATCGACAGCGCCAGCCGGTCGAGCTCTTCGAGGTCGGAGACCAGCATGCGCATCTCGGCCCGCATCTCCGGCACCACCGCGCCGAGCAGGATGGCGCTGCGCACCGAGCCGAGCGCGTCGTCGGGACTGATGAGGATGGCCGGCGGCGGGTTGAGCCCCATGCGCTGCAACGCCGCCAGAACCTCCGCCAGCAGCGCGCGCCGCTCGCCGAGCGACAGCTTCAGGTCGTCGCGCTGGAGCTCCAGCGCCTCGATGCGGCCCTCGATGGCCTCGACGTCCCCGGAGAGCTTGCGCTCGGTCTTGGCCGCCTGGATCAGCGCCGCCGTCAGCGACTGCTCGTCCTTGGCGATGGCCGCGATCTCGGCCTCGATCTTGGCGATGCGCTCGCGCGCCAGCGTGATCTCGCGCGTCACCTCCTCGAACGCGCCGGCCGTTGCATTGCGCCGCGCCGCCAGCGGATCGTCGGGCAAGGCTGTCGGCACAACGTCCTGCGCCGCCGCGCCAGCCATGCCGACGAGCAGCGCCAGCGCCGCGCCGAGGGCGCGGTCGCGCAGGATCTGCGATGTGGCACGGCGTTCCATCGCGGCGATTGT
>CAZVTK010000220.1:0-6272 GCA_964629765.1 uncultured Mesorhizobium sp. | reverse complement strand
ATGTGCAGGGAGCCGGTGACGTTCGGCGGCGGGATGACGATGGTGAAGGGCTCGGCGCCGGGTTCGGCGCCCGCGCCGGCACGAAATGCGTCGTCCGCCTCCCAGCGCCCCGCGATGCGCGGTTCGATTGCAGCGGCGTCGTAGGTCTTGTCCAGCATCGGGCGTTCCGTGAAAAAGACGTATCTGGGATGGCGGCGTGTAAACCGGAAGGGGTCGGGCAAGTCAACGACATCCCCAAACGAAGACGCCGCCCGGAGGCGGCGCTTGTCGTCAGGGGGGAGGTTTTCGCCTTCAGCGCACGCCGCCGCGCGCCACCCGCTCGATTTCCTCGCGTACCAGCCGCTCCACCAGCAGCGGCAGATTGTTGTCCAGCCAGTCCTGAAGCATGGGGCGCATCATTTCCTCGGCGATCTCGTCGAAGCTGCGCTTGCGGCTGGCGGCGAAGGCGTCGTTCAGCTCGTCGAACGCCGCAGCCACCTGGCGGCCGGCGCGATCCGAGATGATCGCCGGCCGCGGCGCCGCCGCCTCGACGGGGACATGGTGGAGCGCGGCCGGCTGCTCGGCGCGGAACGGGCCGGATGACGGCGAGGCATGCGGCCCGTTGAAGAACTCCGCAGCCGGCTCCGGACGCAATTCGTCGCGGAAGGCGCTCAGGTCGAGCGCCGCCGCGTCATTGTCCGGCCTGGGGTCCGGCTCTTGCGCCGCCGCGAGCACGGCCGGCTCCTCGGCCGCGGGCGCTTCGGCGGGGCCGACGCGGCGAACGCCGTCGCTGTCCTCGATGATGCGCTTGATGGAAGCGAGGATCTCCTCCATCGACGGCTCGCGGGACGAGACGCCGCCGGCAGGAGCCCCCTGACCGAGACCATGACCAAGACCGGAGCCAAGGCCGGCGGGCTGGCGCATGTCCATTGCCCTCGCTTCGCTGGAATTCGCCATCTGGTCCGCACCCTCTTGGCCTGGTGCGCGCAATGCGCGCGCCGAATCATCGGAAAATAGACCATCGGGGCCCGGCGATGAATCCCCCAACGCCTTCGCGCGGGGTTTTCGCACAGATCAGCACTGGGTGAAGTGAGGGATGGGTGAAATGCGGAAGGCGGGGCAAAGCCGACGCCTCCCGGTCTTTACGCGTCAGCGCCCGTCGGGGGTGCGCAGGCCGAACCACTTGTCCTTGACGGCGTTGTAGTGCTCCTCCGGCCGGTGCAGCTCGACCTTGAGGCCGAGGCGCGAGGCCGACAGGCGGCCGATGGCCGACAGGATCGCGTAGCTCGCCACGACCACGTCGCGCTCGGCGCTGGCGAGGCTGATCTGCGCATTGGTCACGTCGGACTGGGCGTTGAGCACGTCGAGCGTCGTGCGCTGGCCGACATTGCGCTCCTCGACCACGCCGTTGAGCGCCAGCCGCGCCGCGGCGACCAGCTCGCGGTTGGCCGCCACCGATTCCTGCGAGGCGACATATTGCGCCCACGCGCCCGCCACGGCCTGGCGCACGCGGTCGCGATTGACGTCCGTGTCGATCCGGGCCTGGCCCAGCGACTCCTTGGAGCGCCGCACATTCGCCGAGGCGCGGCCGCCCTGGTAGATCGGAACGGTGAGCTGGAGCCCGACATTGGCCGAGGTTCCCCAGCCGTCGGTCGGCAGCGCGGGGTCGGTCGCGCGGCCGCTGTGGCTGATCCCGACGCCGGCCGAGAGGTTGGGAAGCAGCGCGCCCTCGGCGGCCTTGACCGAGAAACCCTCGGCATCGACCAGATGCTCGGAGGCAAGGATGGCCGGATGGTCGCGCAGCGCGATGGCGAAGGCTTCGTCGAGGGTGCGCGGCAGCATCTTGCCGAGCGGCGACGGGGCGGTGAGCTTGCCCGGCTCCTCGCCGATCACCTGGCGATACTGGGCGGTGCTGGCGAGCACCTGCGCGCGCGCGCCGCTCATCTGCGCCAGCGCGCCCTGCCGGCCGGCTTCCGCCTGCGCCACGTCGGTGCGGGTGCCCTCGCCCACCTCGAAACGCGAATTGGCCGCGCGGACCTGCTCGGCAAGGAACTCCAGGTTGCTGGAGCGCAGCGCCGCGATCTGCCGGTCGCGGATCACGTCCATATAGGCGGCGGCGGCGTCGAACAGCGTGTTCTGCTCGGTGTTGCGCAGCCCCTCATTGGCGGCGCGCACGCCGGCCTCGGCGGCGGCGACGTTGTTCTTCGTCTGGAAGCCGTCGAAAAGGGTCTGGTTGAGGTCGATGCCGAACGACCCCGCGGTGATGGTCGTTCCGACGCCGCTGAAGTTGCGCGTCACGCTGGTCGAGCCCGTGCCGCGAATGACCGGCCGGTAGCCGGATTTGGCGAGCGCCACGCCCTCATTGGTCACGCGCACGCCGGCGCGCGTCGAGTTCAAGCTTGAATTGTTCTTGTAAGACTTTGCCAGAGCACCAAAAATGGTCTCCGCCTGTACCGGACCGGCCGCCATCAAAGCGATCGCAAGCGCCAGAAACCCGGCTGCACCCTTACGGACTGGGAACACCACCCACCTCACAATCGCTGCAACAGACAGACCGGCGAACTGCCGGCGCACGAACACCCACACAGCCTCGACCCAGCCTCGAAAAAGGAGGCCGGCCCACCCTTCTGCGAAGGGCTACACAGGCATGCCGGATGACGCAAGGAACAATCCGCCCGGCGGCGGCTTGTCACAAGTTAACGCCCCATCAACTGTTGCACCAGTGCCTCAGCCGCCGAAGCCGTGGGTATCCGTCCAAGATTGCAGGATCATTGCGGTGCGGTGCGGCGCCGGGGCAAAAAGCCGGCGCGGCGGGATCAGAAGGCGAAGCCGGCCGCCCTGGCGAAACCGGGCAGCGGCTTCACCGCGGCGTTGAAGGCGCGGCGCGAGGTGACGCCGCCCGCCCCCTTCACATAGAGGCGCGCAAAGCCCGCATTGCCGTGCCCGACCACGGCCACGAGCCGTCCGCCCTCGCGCAGTTGCGCCAGCAGCGCCTCCGGCACGTCGTCCACGGCCCCGCCGACGAAGATCACATCGTAGGGAGCCTCGGCCGCCCAACCGTCCTGCAACGGGCCAGAAACCACCGCGACATTGTCGAAGCCGAGGCGCAACAGCGTCTCGGTCGCCGCCTGGGCGAGCGTCGCGTCCGATTCGAGCGCCACGACCGAGCCGACCAGCCGCGACAGCACGGCCGAGGAATAGCCGGTCGCGCAGCCGACATCGAGAACGACGTCGCCCGCACGCGGCGCGGCGAGCGTCACCAGCCGGCCGAAGGGCGACGGCTCCATCAGGTAGCGCGGCTGCGCGCCGGACGCAGGCACGGCGATGTCCTCGTCGATATAGGCAAGCTCACGCCGGCTGCGCGGCACGAATTCCTCGCGCGGGACCGCAAGCACGGCCTCGATCAGCGCCGCGTCGTTGACGTCGGTGGTGCGAAGCTGGCCGTCCACCATCTTCAGGCGGCGATCGGCATAGTCGGACATGGAGCGCCCCCTGCTCTCGAGTGCCGGACCCGGCCGCCGCGTCCCGCGCCGGCATGCCGCGGGACCGGCGCCGGTCTGGAGGCCTCGCCCGGAATCGAACCGGGGTGCAAGGATTTGCAGTCCTCTGCGTAACCACTCCGCCACGAGGCCTCGCGCCGGCATGCAAGCGGTTCAATAGGTGCGGCGGGGATTCGCGTCAAGCAGCGTCGGAGGGTGCGCCGTTACGGCGCGGGGCGCCGCGCCGCCGCGCCCACCACAGCGTCAGCCGGCGGCGGGCCCGGCGCACCACGGCGAATTCGTAGGAGAGCACCAGCAGGCCCAGCGGAATCATCCAGAAGCCGAGCACCGGCAGGAAGCCCAGCAAGCCGCCGAGGATGAGCACGACGCCGATCGTCACCCGCAGCCCGCGCGACTGCGGCAGGTGGTAGTGCCGGCCGAAGGCGGTGATCCGCCCCTGCCGCACCCCGAAGGATGGCCCGGCCGCCTGCCGGCCCTTGTCGCTCGCCATAAAAATCCCGTCCGGCTGGCTCCACGCTCGCCCCTATATGATGCGCCGGGGGCACGGATGCGACAAGCTGGGCGAATTTTTGCGCGAATGGACGCTTTGCAAACGCACAAAGCGTTGCTATAGGCACCGCCACTCGCAAGGGCACCCGTTCCCCGGTAGCTCAGCGGTAGAGCAACCGGCTGTTAACCGGTTGGTCGCTGGTTCGAATCCGGCCCGGGGAGCCATCCTGCCGCCAAGGCGGCCGTGACAATCTTCTGATTCTGCTACTGGATTGGCGCCGAGAGCATCGGCCGCAGCCTTCATGCCGCGGGCGAGGCCGCTGACACATGCCGTTCACGCATCGTCGAGGCACAAGGCGAAAAGAGCCGCGCCGCGCGCCTCAGGCGGCGCGACAGGCGGGCATGAGGCAGCATGCGCACAGGCGGGGCCGGGCGAGCGCCCGGCTCCGCAACGCCCGAAACGGGCAGGCGGTCAGTTCACGGCGTCCTTGAGGCCCTTGCCGGCCGAGAACTTCGGCACCGTGCGCGCCGGGATCTTGACCTCCGCGCCGGTCTGCGGATTGCGGCCGGTGGACGCCGCGCGCTTGGACACGCCGAAATTGCCGAAACCGACGAGGCGGACGTCGCCGCCGGCCTTCAATTCCTTCGTGATGACGGCGAACACGGCGTCGACCGCCGCCTGAGCGTCGCCCTTGGAGAGCTTAGCCTCTTCCGCGACCGCGGAGACGAGTTCGTTCTTGTTCATGGACAATCCTTCTCTTTGGCCTTCCTTGGCGGCCGGACCCAGACTCGACCGGCGCGCGAATACTGGTTCAAACCCGTGTCCGAACCAAGGAGAAATCCCCGCAAACCCGCGGAAATCCGCGCTTTTTGCCCGACAACCCACAAAAAAGAAAATGGCCGACCGCAAGCGGCCGGCCATTCGACGATGCGACCCGGCGGATGCCGCCGCGTCAGTCGGCCAGTCAGTGGGCAAGCCCGGGGGCGGCCCCGTCGCCCACACCATCCCCGGCCGCCTCGGGACGCGCCGGCTTGTCGGCCGGCTCGGTCCATTCGATCGGCTCCGGCATCCGCACCAGCGCATGCCTCAGAACCTCGCCGACGCGGCTCACCGGGATGATCTCGAGGCCGTTCTTCACGTTCTCGGGAATGTCGACCAGGTCCTTGGCGTTCTCCTCGGGGATCAGCACCTTCTTGATGCCGCCGCGCAGCGCCGCGAGCAGCTTCTCCTTGAGGCCGCCGATGGGCAGCACCCTGCCCCGCAGCGTGATCTCGCCGGTCATCGCCACGTCCTTGCGCACCGGAATGCCGGTGAGCACGGAGACGATCGCCGTCGCCATCGCGGTGCCCGCCGACGGGCCGTCCTTGGGCGTCGCGCCTTCCGGCACGTGCACGTGGATGTCGCGCTTGTCGAACAGCGGCGGCTCGATGCCGAAGTCGAGCGCCCGGCTGCGCACGTAGGACGCGGCGGCCGAGATCGACTCCTTCATCACGTCGCGCAGGTTGCCGGTGACCGTCATCTTGCCCTTGCCCGGCATCATGACGCCCTCGATGGTCAGCAGCTCGCCGCCCACCTCGGTCCAGGCAAGCCCGGTCACCACGCCGACCTGATCCTCGCCGTCGATCTGCCCGTGGCGGAACTTCGGCACGCCGAGATACTCCTCGACGTTCTTGGCGGTGATCCTGACCGACTTCTTCTTCGTCCGCACGATCTCGGTGACGGCCTTGCGGGCGAGCTTCATCAGCTCGCGCTCCAGCGAGCGCACGCCCGCCTCGCGGGTGTACTCCTGGATCGTCTTGCGCAGCGCGTCCTCGGAAACCGAGAACTCCTTGGGCTGGAGCGCGTGGTCCTTGATCGCCTTGGGCAGCAGGTGCCGCTTGGCGATCTCGACCTTCTCGTCCTCCGTGTAGCCGGCGATGCGGATGATCTCCATGCGGTCCATCAGCGGCGCAGGGATGTTCAGCGTGTTCGCCGTCGTCACGAACATCACGCTCGACAGGTCGTATTCGACCTCGAGGTAATGGTCCATGAAGGTCGAGTTCTGCTCCGGATCGAGCACTTCCAGCAGCGCCGATGAGGGGTCGCCACGGAAATCCATGCCCATCTTGTCGATCTCGTCGAGCAGGAAGAGCGGATTGGACTTCTTGGCCTTCTTCATCGACTGCAGCACCTTGCCGGGCATCGACCCGATATAGGTGCGGCGGTGACCGCGGATCTCGGCCTCGTCGCGCACGCCGCCCAGCGACATGCGGATGAACTCGCGGCCGGTCGCCTTGGCGATCGACTTGCCGAGCGAGGTCTTG
>CAZVTK010000219.1:0-6284 GCA_964629765.1 uncultured Mesorhizobium sp. | reverse complement strand
CTCTCCCCCGGGCAGGGGGAGAGGTGGTCCGAAGGACCGGAGTGGGGGTGCTTCGCGGCGACCCCCCTCACCGCCTCGCCCCTTCGAACCACGCCACGATCAGCGCGCGCTCCTCGCGCGTGATGGCCGAGACGTTGCCGGGCGGCATGGCGTGGCTGACGCCGGCCTGGAGATAGATCTCGCGCGCATGCTCGGCGATCTGGCCTTCCGTGTCGAAGGCCACGCCCTTGGGCGTGATGCGGATGCCGTCCCACGAAGGTTCGGCCGAATGGCACATGCCGCAGCGGCCCATCACGGTGTCGCGCACGGCGGGGAAGTGGCTGGACGCCATGTAGCGCTCGCCGAGCGCCGAAACCTTGCGCCCCTCTGGCGGCTCGCCGGTCAGCACCGAAGGCACGGTCGACAGCCACATGATGACGATGAAGATCACCGCCGCCAGCCCCCAGGTCCAGTGCGGGTTGCCCTTGCGCGCATGCGTCGTGTTGAAATAATGCCGGATCAGCACGCCGATGATAAATATCAGCGACGCGATAACCCAGTTGAACTCAGTGCCGAACGCCAGCGGATAATGGTTCGACAACATCAGGAAGATGACGGGCAGCGTCAGGTAATTGTTGTGCAGCGAGCGCGTCTTGGCGATCTTGCCGTATTTCGGGTCGGGCTTGCGGCCGGCCTTCAAATCGGCGACCACGATCTTCTGGTTGGGGATGATCACCAGGAACACGTTGGCCGACATGATCGTCGCGGTGAAGGCGCCGAGATGCAGGAAGGCGGCGCGCCCGCTGAAGAGCTGCGTGTAGCCCCAGGCGATGGCCACCAGCACCACGTAGAGCACCAGCATCAGCGCCGTGTCGTTGTCGCCGAGCGGCGACCTGCACAGCGCATCGTAGATCAGCCAGCCGACGACCAGCGAGGCGAGCGACAGGCCGATCGCCGCCAGCGGCGACACGTCGAGCACGTTGCGGTCGACCAGATAGAGGTCGGCGCCGGCGTAGTAGACGATGGCGAGCAGGAAGAAGCCTGACAGCCAGGTGGAATAGGATTCCCATTTGAACCAGGTCAGGTGCTCGGGCATCTGCGCCGGCGCGACCAGATATTTCTGGATGTGGTAGAAGCCGCCGCCGTGGACCTGCCATTCCTCGCCATGCGCGCCTTCCGGCAGATGCGGCGCCTTGCGCAGGCCGAGGTCGAGCGCGATGAAATAGAAGGACGAGCCGATCCACGCGATGGCCGTGATGACGTGCAGCCAGCGCACGGCAAGGGCGAGCCAGTCCCAGGCGATGGCGAAATCCTGCATGGCGCTTTCCGCGTCCCAATTCCCCGACGATGCGACTTTATAGCCCTCGCTGTCCCGCGCCAGCCCGCCGATTGGCGATGACTTTCAAAAAATTCTGGAAAATAATCGCTGAGCTTCAACGCATTCGGGGGAAGGCGTGGCCTATCTCGACAATATCGCGGTTTTCGTCAGGGTGGTCGAGCTCGGCAACCTGTCGTCGGCGGGCCGCGACATGCGCATCTCCCCGGCCGTCGCGTCCAACCGCATCAAGGAGCTGGAGAAGCATCTCGGCGTGCGGCTGTTCAACCGCACCACGCGCCAGTTGATGCCGACCGAGCAGGGACGCGTCTTCTACACGGGCGCCAAGCGCGTTCTGGAAGCGGTCGAGGAGGCGGAAGCCGCTGTCACCGCGCTGTCGGGCCACCCGCGCGGCTCGATCCGCGTCACCGCCCCGCTCGGGCTCGGCCGGCGCATGATCGCCAGCGGCATTCCCGAGTTTCACGACCGCTATCCCGACATAGAGGTGCGGCTGCGCCTCTCGGACCACAATGTCGACATCATGAAGGAGGGCATCGACGTCGCCTTCCGGCTCGGCCAGATCGAGGATTCCTCGCTGAGGATGCGCGGCATCATGGATTGCGAGCGCGTGCTGGTGGCCGCGCCGTCCTATCTGGCCGCGCGCGGCGAGCCGCTGGCGCCGGACGAGCTGGTCGGCCGCCGCCACGACTGCCTGATGTTGCGCTTTCCCGGCGTGAAGGAGCATTTCTGGCACCTGCGCACGCCCGACGGCGCGCGCAAGTTCGACGTGCGCGGGCCTTTCGACAGCGACGACGGCGACGTGCTGACCGGCTGGGCGCTGGCCGGGCGCGGCATCGTCAACAAGCCCCGCTTCGAGGTCGAGCCCTTCATTCGCGACCGGAGGCTGAAGGTGATCCTGCCCGACAGCCCGCCGACGCCGGTGCAGTTCGCGGCGATCTACCCGCACAAGAATTTTCAGGACCCCAAGGTGCGGCTGCTGCTCGATTTCATGGCCGAACGCTGCCAGAAGCTGATCCGGGATGCACTGAGAGAAAGATAAACGCTGCCCCGGCTCGCCGCCGGGGCCGTTCGGGATGGGGCGGCCGGACCTACCAGCGGCCGAGCCAGCCCTCGATGACCGTCTGCCGGTCGCGATGGTTACCGCCGGTGACGGCGCCCCAATAGGCGGCGACGGCACTGATGAGCAGCGAAACCGCCGCGAGGAAGGCCGCCATCACGCCGACCTTGCGGGCGCGGTCCGCCGCGGCGCGCATGTCGGCTCCCAACTGCCTTGCCTGCGCGACCACCTGCTCGAGCCGGCCTTGCGCCTCCTCGACGGGAATACCCGCGCGGTCGGCGACCAGCGACACGAGGAAGTCGCGGTCGGCGGGGTCGAGATCGTCCCCGGCCATCGTCGAGAGCAGGATGCGGCTTACCGCCGCCCGTGTTCCCTCGTCGATGGGCCCGGCGCCGGGCTGGCCGCGCAGCGACCGGTCGACCATGAGGTCGGCGGGGTCGAGCGCCCCTGCTGCGACGGTGGCTGCGGAGCCGGCCGCGCCCGTGGCGGTCAGGGCGGCACCGCCCGCGCCGGCGAAGGCGATGGCCGCGCCGAGCAGCAGGCCGAGGCCCCAGACGACGAGACCGTGGGCGCCGTCGCGGATGTCGGACTCGTACTCGCTCGCGTCGCCGTGGCGCCGCCGCAGCCGTCCCGCGAGATACCCGCCGGCAAAGAAGCTGGAGACCTGCACCCACAGCAGCCAGAGCCCGGCGGCGATGGCGAACCACATCAGCGACAGGCCCTGGCCCTCATAGGCCGAGGTCAGCGACAGGCCGACCGCCGAGCCGAAGGTGACGAGCAGGAACGAGATGGCCGTCGCCACCACCGTGCCCGCGAAGATCGCCGGCCAGTCGACATAGGAACGGCCCTCTTCGGCGGGGGAGCCGAAAACCACGATTTCTTCCTGGATAGCCATGTGCCTCTCCTCCCCGTGGTCTCAGCGCAGGCCGAAGAAGGACAGGACCGCGAGGATGACGACGACGAGGCCGACGAGGTAGATGATGCCGTGCATGTGAGTTCTCCTTGGCAGGCGCCCGGACGCGGGCGGACTGCGCGGATAACCGCGTGCGCGCGCCAAGGTTCCGCCATATTCTGCCGTCGCCCTCGAACGACGGCGCGCTCAGCCTCGCCCGATCCGGCCGTCGAGGCTCCACGCGCCCGGCCCCGCGAAGACCAGATAGAAAAAGACGAAGCAGTAGAGGATCGCCGGCGCACCCATGTTCTGCGAGGGGAAGAACGCCATCGGGAAATGAAAGCCCCAATAGGCGACGGCCATCTGGCCGCACAGGATGAAGGCGACCGGCCGCGTGAACAGCCCCGCGACCAGCAGCAGCCCGCCGGCGAATTCCAGAAGGCCGGCAATGGTCAGCAGCGTCGCCATGTCCGCCGGCATCTCGTAAGGCGACTGCGGGAAATTGAAGAGGTGGACGGAGCCCGCCTCGACGAAGAGAAGCGCGGCCACGATGCGCAGCAGCGCAAGCGCCTGCGGCCGGTAGGCGGAAAGACGTTCGGACATGATGTTCCTCCGGGGTTCGATGCCCCGAGGAACGTTCGGCCGCCCGGGGTGCCGACACCGGCCGCCGGTTTTTCGGCGGTCAGCGCAGCAGGGCGGCCACGATCTCGGCCGCCGCCAGCGCGGCGATGACGGCCGGACGCTTGTCCCGCACCGCGTCGCCGCCGATGGGCGAGACGAGCCGGGCGAGAGCCGCCTCACCGCCGCCGGCCTCGCGCAGATACCAGTTGCGGAAGGTCGCGCGCTTGGTCTTCGAGCCGATCATGCCGACATAGGCCGCATCGGCGCGCTTCAGCGCCTCGGCGACGATCAGGAAGTCGAGCGCGTGGTCGTGGGTGAGCACGACGAAGGCCGAGCCGGCCGGCGCGTCGCGCACCGCCTGCTCCGGCACGGGGGTCAGCAGGGTGGCGACATCTGCCGGCATGCCGTCCAGCGCGTCGGCGCGCGTCTCGACCACGGTGAGGTTGACCGGCAGCAGCGAGAAATAGGAGGCGAGCGCGTGGCCTACATGGCCGCCGCCGAAGAGGTAGAGATGCGGACGGGCGGCGACCTCGGCCTCGGCCTGCGCCAGAAGCGCGGCGCGCCGGGCGTCATCGACCAGCGATATCGCCAGTTCCACCCGCCCCCCGCAACACTGGCCGATTTCGGGGCCAAGGGGGATATCCATGGCGCCAGTGGCGACATTGGCGGCGATCAGTTCGCGAGCCTTGTCGATGGCGAGGAATTCGAGCTGCCCGCCGCCGATCGTGGCGTAGGTCTTTGCCGGCGAGACCAGCATCCACGCGCCGGCCTCGCGCGGCGTCGAGCCCAGCGCCTTCGTGACCTCGACCAGCGCCAGCGCCGGATGGGCGTGGAGGAAGGAGCGCAGCGCGGCGGTCATCATGCCCCGCTACCTGCCGAAGAGGTCGGCGTGCGTTCCAGTCCTGGCAAGCTGCAATTCCCCGTCCTTCACGCGGTAGAGCAATATCCAGTCCGGCTCGATGTGCAGGTCGCGAAAGCCGCTCCATTCCCCGACCAGCGGATGGTCCCTGTAACTCGCCGCGAGAGGCTCCTGATCGAGAAGGACCAGCAGGACATGGCGGAGCTTCGAGAGGTCCTTGCCGAGCTTCTCGAGTTGCTTCACGTCACGCTTGAACCGGCTCGAGCGGACCGGCGTCAGCATGGCTCACAGTCCCAGATCCTTGAGCAGCGCCGCGCCGTCCGCCAGCCGCCTGCCCTTGCCCGCCTCCAGCTCCTCCATCGCCTGCCGGCTGGCGGCGTTGGGAACCTTGACCTCGAACGGAAGACGCCGCTCCTCCGCCACGCGCACCATCAGAAGCCTGATGGCATCCGACACCGACAGGCCCATGGCCTCCAGCGCTTGCGCCGCCTCGCGCTTCGTATCGGAATCGATTCTGGCCCTGACAACGCTGTCGCTCGCCATGCTGCCGCTCCGCATCGTTGAAAGCCACAATGTAGCTACAAATCTCCGGCGATTCAAGGCCGGCCGGCAGCTTCCCTCCGCAGCCTCTCCACCGCCATCAGCACGCGCTCGGGCGTTGCGGGCGCGTCGAGGCGCGGGCAGACCGCGTGGCCGGCGACCGAGGCGACCGCGTCCGACAGGGCTTGCAGCACGGAGATGCCGAGCGGCAGCGGCGGCTCGCCCACGGCCTTGGAGCGGTGGATCGTCGGCTCGTAAGCCTGCGACCAGTTGGTCAGCGCCACGTTGAAGATTTTCGGCCGGTCGGAGGCGAGCGGGATCTTGTAGGTCGACGGCGCATGAGTACGCAGGCGGCCCTTTTCGTCCCATACCAGCTCCTCTGTGGTGAGCCAGCCCATGCCCTGCACGAAGCCGCCCTCGATCTGGCCGATGTCGATGGCCGGGTTCAGCGAGCGCCCGACATCGTGCAGGATGTCGGTCCGCTCCACGACATATTCGCCCGTCAGCGTGTCGACCGACACTTCCGAACAGGCCGCGCCATAGGCGAAATAATAAAAGGCGTGGCCCTGCCCCTTGTCGCGGTTCCAGTGGATCTTCGGCGTCTTGTAATGGCCGGCGGCCGACAGCGAGACACGTGCGACGAAAGCCTGCCGCACCAGCTCGTTGAAGGCGATTTCCTGGTTGCCGACCCGCACCCGGTTGGGCAGAAACACCACCTGCTCGCGCGGCACGCCGTGGCTTGTCGCGGCGAAGTCGATCAGCCGGTCCTTGATCTGCCGCGCCGCGTTCTGCGCGGCCATGCCGTTCAAGTCGGCGCCGGAGGACGCGGCGGTCGGCGCCGTGTTCGGCACCTTGGCGGTGGTGGTCGCCGTGATCTTCACGCGGTCGAGGTCGATCTGGAACTCCTCGGCGACGACCTGCGCCACCTTCAGGTGCAGCCCCTGCCCCATCTCGGTGCCGCCATGGTTCATGTGCACCGAACCGTCGGCGTAGACATGCA
>CAZVTK010000218.1:0-6336 GCA_964629765.1 uncultured Mesorhizobium sp. | reverse complement strand
GGGCGAGGCCCTCCTCGTCCAGCACCTCGTAGAGCGGCACCTTGCGGCGGATATCGCCGCGCTGGCGGCCGGCGCCGCCGCCCGTGCGCGCCGCGCGGCGCGCCGCAGCACCCGCGCCGGCGCCCCTGCCCCGCCTGCCGCCCGCCTCGCCCCGTTCGTCAGCCTGCGCGCTCGCCGTCTCATCCATGGTGCCGGACCTTGCCAAAATTCCGCCCTTTCGGGACCTTGCCGAAACTTCTATCCCCATGGTGTGGCCGAAACGGCCAGAGCGCGCCAGAGCCTGTCGCGAATCCGACAGCGGGCCGGCGCAGGAGTCACGCTTCATCTGCATCGAGAAAAATAGTCCGCTGCACAGACTTTTTCTTGATTTAGTCCGCAGTATGGACTATCAGCAAGCGTGCCGACGCTCGCGACATTGGGCAACGTCCTTATCCGCATCTATGCGGACGACCACCATCCTCCCCATTTCCATATCGATGCGCCGGATGCCCGGGCGATCGTCCGCATCGCCGATCTGGAAGTCCATCAGGGCCGGCTCGACGGACGGACGCTGCGCCTCGTGCGAGAATGGGCGGCGACCAACAGGGAACTGCTCGAAGCAGAATGGAGACGCCTCAATGAACGATGACGACGCGATCGCCGTCGGAAACCCGCTCCCTGAGATCGCCTGGGCCGTCCCGCTGGGCGGCCGGCGGGTGAAGGTGATGTGGAAGGATGGCCGCACGAAGGTGGTCGACCTGACGGGGCCCTTCGCCAGCCGCCGCCTCTTCATTCCGCTCAGAAGCGACGACCGCCTCTTCGCCACCATGCGCGTTTCCGAATACGGCAGCGCGCTCGAATGGGACGGTCCCGATCTCGAGTTTTCCGCCTCATGGCTGGACCGCCTGCCCGAGGCCGAGTTCACCAATGCCGAGTTCCGTGAAGCCATGGAGCGCTTGCGGCTGACCAACGAGGGCATGGCCGCCGAGCTCGAAATCTCGCGAAGCCAGGTCGCCGAATACAAGAAGGGCAAGCCAATCCCGCGCCACATCGCGCACGCCACCCGCTATCTGCTCAGCCAGGCGGCCTGACGCCCCCGCGCGGGGCCGCCCCTGCCGCTTTCCTTTTGCAGCGCGTCGCAAATCGGCTATGGGAAGCGCCGGCGCGAAGTCTATGACTTTGCCCAGCCTTTCCGGGCGAATGGCCGCCCGCTGCGCCGCATGGAGCCGCGATCATGGCAGACGACGAGATCATCCTTTCCGAACTGCCCGACGACGAGCTCGTGCAGCAGATGCATGACGACCTCTATGACGGCCTCAAGGAGGAGATAGAGGACGGCACGAACATCCTGCTGGAGCGCGGCTGGGAGCCCTACAAGGTGCTCACCGAGGCGCTGGTGGAAGGCATGCGCATCGTCGGCGAGGATTTTCGCGACGGTATCCTGTTCGTCCCGGAGGTGCTCTTGTCGGCCAACGCCATGAAGGCGGGCATGGCGATCCTGCGCCCGCTGCTCGCGGCCACCGGCGCGCCGAAGCAGGGCAAGATGGTCATCGGCACGGTCAAGGGCGACATCCACGACATCGGCAAGAACCTCGTGGGCATGATGATGGAGGGCGCCGGCTTCGACGTGATCGACCTCGGCATCAACAACGCGGTCGAGAAGTACCTGGACGCGATCGAGAAGCACAAGCCGGACATCATCGGCATGTCGGCGCTGCTGACCACCACCATGCCCTACATGAAGGTCGTGATCGACACGCTCAAGGAAAAGGGCATCCGCGACGACCTCGTCGTGCTCGTGGGCGGCGCGCCGCTCAACGAGGAGTTCGGCAAGGCCGTGGGCGCCGACGCTTATTGCCGC
This sequence comes from uncultured Mesorhizobium sp., assembly GCA_964629765.1. Taxonomy (GTDB): domain Bacteria; phylum Pseudomonadota; class Alphaproteobacteria; order Rhizobiales; family Rhizobiaceae; genus RCIO01. The sequence goes on along the minus strand of CAZVTK010000218.1, from coordinate 4,496 downwards.
GACGCCGCCGTGGCGGTCGAGACCGCCAAGGACTTCATGAAGCGCAAGCACAACCAGGCCGCCTGACGCAGGCATGAACGGGGCGGCTTACCGGCGCCCCGATCCTCCTGCTAGAATGCCGGCACGCAACCGCCGGCAACACGCATGAAAGACGACACCGCCCGCCTGCCGCCCGTCGCCGATCGCCTTCTGGTGATCGCCTGCGGCATGCTGGCGCGTGAGATACTGGCGGTGCGGACGCGCTTCGGGCTCGGCCATCTGGAACTGCGCTGCCTGCCCGCCGATCTCCATTTCCACCCGGACCGCATCGCGGCGGCGATGGATGCGGCGCTCGCCGAGGCGAGATCGCAGGGTTATCGCCACATCCTCGCCGGCTATGCCGATTGCGGCACGGGCGGCGCGCTCGACGCGGTGTGCGCCCGGCACGGCGTCGAGCGCCTCGCGGGGCCGCATTGCTTCGCCCTCTATCAGGGGCTCGATGCCTTCGCGGCGGCGGAGGATTCCGACATGACCGCCTTCTACATGACCGACTTCCTGTGCCGGCAGTTCGACGCGTTCTTCATCCGCCCGCTGGGGCTGGACCGGCACCCGGAGCTGGCGCGCGACTATTTCGGCAATTACGAAAGACTGGTCTACCTCGCCCAGACCGACGACGCGGCGCTGGAGCGCGTGGCGCTGAAGGCGGCCGCGATGCTGGGCCTTGCCTATGAGAAGCGCCGCACCGGCTATGGCGGCCTCGCCGTCTCGCTGGATCAGGCGGGCCGCCGCACTGCCGCCGCAACCCTGCCCTAGGAACGACGCCATGAAACCGTCCGCCGCCTTCGCCGGCCTTGCCGTCGCCGCCCTGATCGCCGTCTCGTCGCCCGCCGGCGCGACCGGCACCATCGTCGACCTCATCACCGCGGCCGACCAGGCGCGGCTCGACGGGTTCGACAGCGCCAGGGCGAAGGCCGTCGCGCAGGCGAGGGCCGGCGGATCGGCCGAGGATCTGACGGTGCTGGAGGACGTGCTTGCCCGAAAGCACCTGTCCTGGGCTGATTTCGACCTCACCGGCGCGTGGAAATGCCGGACGATCAAGGTTGGCGGCATCGGCTCGCTGGTCGTCTACGACTGGTTCAACTGCCGGATTTCCGACGACGGCTCCGGCTGGAGGCTGGAAAAGCTGACCGGCTCGCAGCGCACCGACGGGCGCTTCTTCACCGAGAGCGACACGGCGCTGACCTATCTGGGCTCCTATTTCGTCGCCGGCGACCCCGTCCCCGCCTATGGCAGCGGGCCGGAAAGCGACCAGGTCGGCCGCGCCTTCCGCACGGGCAGCAAAAACTGGCAGATCGAATTTCCCGCACCCAGATACGAGTCCCTATTCGACATCCTCGAATTGCGGCGCTAGGGTCGGTGGTCACGCGCTCTTAACGCGCCTGTGGCATTGTGTGAACGAACATGGCCGGGTCCGGCCGCGGGGAGTTGATGGCGATCGAGATGGACCACGCTGCGGACGGCAAGCCGGCACGCCCCGCCAGACCCAAGCCGCGCCGCCTGTCCGAGCTCTTCGTCGACATCGCCTCGCGAACGGAAGGCAAGGTTTCGGTCGGCTCCCTCATCGACATGCTGGGCGACCGCAGCTTCGCGGCGGCGCTGCTTCTGTTCGCGGCGCTGAACCTGCTGCCGCTGCCGCCGGGGGCGACCTTCTTCACCGGCTTTCCGCTGATGCTGATCGCCATGCAGATGGTGTGGGGCAGCCCGCGCGTCTGGATGCCCAGGCGCGTGCGCGAATCCTCGATCCCCGCCGAAAAATTCCGGGCGGGCGTGGACTGGATCGCGCCGCGGCTGGAACGGCTGGAGCGGCTGATCCGCCCCCGCTACTGGCCTTTCTGGCACCGCCAGGGCGAGATCGTCATCGGCGCGGTGGTGCTCGTGCTGGCCATCGTGATCACGCTGCCCATTCCGCTCGGCAACTGGTTTCCCGCACTCGCGATCGCCGTCATCAGCCTCGCGCTCAGCGAGCGCGACGGGGTGATGCTGGCCATAGGCGCCGCCATCGGCGTCTTCTCGATCGCCATCATCACGCTGCTGGCGGCCTCGGTGACGATGTTCGTCAACTATCTGTGGCACCACTTCTTCGCCATCGTCACCTGACCCGCGCCCGCTCCTGACCTTCCGCCGGCATTGACCGGACGTCGCTTTTGAGGGGTGCGGCGTCGTCCGTCGGCGCGCGCCACAAGGGCCTTTGCGGCGATACTGCAAACCTGTATACAAGGCCCTGTATACAGCCGGAGTACACATGGCCGATCTCATCATCCTCTATTGGCGCGACATCCCTGCCCAGGTGATCGTCAGGCGCGGCAGGCAGAGCGCCAAGCGCGAGCTGCCGCTGCGTTTCACCGAGGCGATCGACATGTGCGCCATGCGCGTGGGTGCGCGGGACAGCGATGCCTATCTGGCGGAATGGCGCAGGGGCGAGCCCCTGCCGGTGTCCGACGAGATCGAGGCGGAGGCGGACAAGGCCCTCGCCGGGATCGACGCTGCATACACTCGCGAAAAGCTCGTGCAGCTCGTCAAAAGCGACGGACGCGCGCCGGCATCAACGGAGGACCGGACTTGACCACCCTCACCGCATCCATCGAGACGACGTCGAAGCAGGCGACGGAATCGGCCGATCTTCCCGGTCTCTTCCCGGCGGGAACGCATGTCTACGTGACCGATATCGGCGACACGATCGAGACCCAGGTCGCCGCGGCCGCGCGGCTGCGCAAGCTGGGCTACGAGCCGGTGGTCCACATCGCCGCGCGGCGCGCCACCACCAGGGCCGCGCTGGACGAGCGGCTGCGGCGCCTCGTCGGCGAGGCCGACGTGCGCGACGTACTCGTCGTCGGCGGCGGCCTCGAAAAGCCGGCGGGCGACTTCACCGGCACGATGGACATACTCGCCACCGGGCTGATCGACGGCCACGGCATCAAGCGCCTCGGCGTCGCCGGGCACCCGGAAGGCAGCCCCGATTTCTCGGAGGAGGTCGCGCAGAAGATCCTGGTCGAAAAGCGCGCCTGGGCGGAGCGCACGGGCGCCGAGATGCGCATCGTCACACAGTTCGGCTTCAACCCGGAAAAATTCATCGCCTGGGCGGAGGGGCTGAAGGCGCACGGCATCGACCTTCCGGTGCATCTCGGCGTCGCCGGCCCGGCCAAGATCACCACCCTGCTGAAATACGCCGTCATGTGCGGCGTGGGCGAATCGATCTCCTTCCTCAAGCGCAACGCGCTCTCGGTCGTCGCGCTGGCGGGCAGCCAGTCGCCGGAGCCCATCGTCGGGCCGATCGAGGCACATGTCGCCGCCACGCCCGGCTCCGCCATCGCCCGGATCCACGTTTTCCCGTTCGGCGGCCTCAAGGGCTCGGCGACATGGCTTGTCGAACGCGGTAGCTGGGATATAAAGAAATCATTATATCCTTCTGCGGCCGCGGCGGGATAGTCGCAGCCTCCTGCCCCTGAACGGGCCCCTGAAGGAATTGTCGCAATGACCCGCACCATCGTCGCCTCCGCGAGCCGCGAGATCGTCATCGGCTTCGACCAGCCGTTCTGCGTGATCGGCGAGCGGATCAACCCGACCGGCCGCAAGAAGCTGGCGGCCGAGATGATCGCGGGCAATTTCGAGACAGTCATCAAGGACGCGCTGGAGCAGGCGGCGGCCGGCGCGACCATGCTGGACGTGAATGCGGGCGTGACCGCGGTCGACCCCAACGCCACGGAGCCGGCGCTTCTGGTGCAGACGCTGGAGATCGTGCAGGGGCTGGTCGACCTGCCGCTGTCCATCGATTCCTCCGTCACCGCGGCCATCGAGGCCGGGCTGAGGGTCGCCAAAGGGCGGCCGCTGGTCAATTCGGTGACCGGCGAGGAGGAAAAGCTGGAGGCAATCCTGCCGCTGGTGAAGAAATACGACGTGCCGGTGGTCGCCATCTCCAACGACGAGACCGGCATTTCCATGGACCCCGACGTGCGCTTCGCCGTGGCGAAGAAGATCGTCGAGCGCGCCATGGACCACGGCATCAAGCCGCACGACGTGGTGGTCGACCCGCTGGTCATGCCCATCGGCGCGCTGGGCGACGCCGGCCGGCAGGTCTTCGCGCTGCTGCGCCGCCTGCGCGAGGAGCTGAAGGTCAACACCACCTGCGGCCTCTCCAACATCTCCTTCGGCCTGCCGCACCGGCACGGCATCAACGCGGCCTTCATCCCGATGGTGATCGGCGCCGGCATGACCAGCGCCATCATGAACCCCTGCCGCCCGCAGGAAATGGAGATGGTGCGCGGCGCCAACGTGCTCGCCGGCACCGACCCGGACTGCATGAACTGGATCCGCACCTACAAGGATTTTCGTCCTGGCGAGCACGCGGCCCCTGCCCCGACGCCGGTAACCTCGCCTTCGGCGGCCGGATCGGGCGACGCCGGCGGCCGCCGCCGCGGCGGGCGCGAGGCGCGGCTGGCGGCGAGAGGCTGACCGGCAGG
>CAZVTK010000217.1:0-6342 GCA_964629765.1 uncultured Mesorhizobium sp. | reverse complement strand
CAAGCCCGAGGCGCTGGACGAGATCGACCGCCGCATCATGCAGCTCAAGATCGAGCGCGAGGCGCTGAAGGTCGAGACGGACGATGCCTCGAAGGACCGGCTGGCGCGGCTCGAAAAGGAGCTGGCCGGGCTGGAGGAGGAGTCCGCGCGCGTCACCGCCATCTGGCAGGCCGAGAAGCAGAAGCTCGGGCTCGCCGCCGAGATCAAGGGGCAGCTCGACGAGCTGCGCAACGAACTCGCCATCGCCCAGCGCAAGGGCGAGTTCCAGAAGGCCGGCGAGCTGGCCTACGGGCGCATCCCCGAGCTGGAGAAGAAGCTGGCCGAGGCCGAGGCGCAGGACGGGAAGGGCTCCATGGTCGAGGAGACGGTGACGCCGGACCATGTCGCGCATGTCGTGTCGCGGTGGACGGGCATCCCGGTCGAGAAGATGCTGGAGGCCCAGCGCGAGAAGCTGCTGCGCATGGAGGACGAGCTCGCCAGGCGCGTCGTCGGCCAGGGCGAGGCGGTGCAGGCCGTGTCCAAGGCGGTTCGCCGCGCCCGCGCGGGCCTTCAGGACCCGAACCGGCCGATCGGCTCGTTCCTGTTCCTCGGCCCGACCGGCGTCGGCAAGACCGAGCTGACCAAGGCGCTCGCCTCGTTCCTGTTCGACGACGAGAGCGCGATGGTGCGCATCGACATGAGCGAGTTCATGGAGAAGCACTCGGTGGCGCGGCTCATCGGCGCGCCCCCCGGCTATGTCGGCTACGAGGAGGGCGGCGCGCTGACCGAAGCGGTGCGGCGCCGGCCCTATCAGGTCGTGCTGTTCGACGAGATCGAGAAGGCGCATCCGGATGTGTTCAACGTGCTGCTCCAGGTTCTGGACGACGGCAGGCTGACCGACGGGCAGGGCCGCACGGTCGACTTCCGCAACACGCTGATCATCATGACCTCGAACCTCGGCGCCGAATACCTCGTCAACCTCAACGAGAACGAGGATGTCGACGTGGTGCGCGATCAGGTGCTCGGCATCGTCAAGGCGAGCGTCAAGCCGGAGTTCTACAACCGCATCGACGAGATCGTGCTGTTCCACCGGCTGCGCCGGCAGGACATGGGCAAGATCGTCGAGATCCAGTTGAAGCGGCTGGAGGCGCTGCTGACCGACCGGAAGATCACGCTCGACCTCGACGCCGCCGCGGTCGACTGGCTGGCGGGCAAGGGCTACGACCCCGCCTACGGCGCGCGGCCGCTGAAGCGGGTGATGCAGCGCGAGTTGCAGGACCCGCTGGCCGAGAAGATCCTCGACGGCGAGATCCTCGACGGCTCGACGGTGCGAATCACGGCCGGTTCCGACCGGCTGGTCTTCCGCGCCGGGCCGGCGGAAGTCGCCGCCAGCAGGGCGGCCTGACGCGGCGGTCCTCGGACCAGATGCGACGAGAAGCCCCGCGCCCTTGCCGGCGCGGGGCTTTTTTCATGGTCCGACAGCCGGCGGGCCTCACCGGCCCTGCCATTTTCACGTCCCGTTCATCTGGTACGGATCATAGTAAATGCGTGGTCACTGGGCGGTCACTGGGCGGTCACTGGGCGGTCGCTGGGCGCGGGGCCAGGAGCGGGATTCGAGAATGAGATTTTTTGGGTTCATGGTTGTGCTGGGCGCGCTGGCGGTCCTGACGGCGCCGGCCTCCGCGCAGCGGCGCAATGTCGAGATCGTGGTGGACCAGTACGGTCGCGAGCTGGTGATCAACAGCCGCACCGGCGAGATCTACGAGATCCGCGAGCGCGGCGGCGGCCGGCAGGCCGAACCCTATGAGCGCCGGCGCCAGCGCGCCTACGAATTGCAGCGCGACGGCTATCCGGACGGCGCGCTCCTGGGCGACCGGCTCGACCGCGAGCTGGACGTGCGCCTGGGGACACGGGAGCCTTACGCAGGCTGGGAGGCCGACCGGCAGGAAGCCCGCGAATTCCGCCGTATGCAGGGCGAGCGCTATCCGCGCGACGGCTACCCCGTCGAGGGCTGGGAAGGCCGCTACGGCAACGGCGCGGTGACGCGCGAGGAACTGCCCGCTTATGAGGGCGGCGCCGACGATGTCGTCGCCGTCCCCGAGGAGCCGCGGGTGCCGACCATCGTCCAGCCGGCCGAGCCGCCGGCGGCCGCCGTGCCGCCTTCCGGAGCGGGCGCCAGCGAGCAGGTGGCGAGGATCCAGATTCTGCTCGACCGCTACGGCGTGTCGCCCGGCGTGATCGACGGGCGCATGGGCGACAACGTCAACAAGGCGATCGCCGCCTGGCGCGACAAGACGGGCATTGCGCTGCGCACCTATGACGACGTCGCCATCGAGGCCGCGCTGGCCGAGAGCGGCGGCGACGCCTTCGTCGCCTACGAGATCACGCCGATGGACGCTGCCGGCCCCTTCGTCGCGTCGGTGCCGGAAGACTATGGCGAGAAGGCCCAGCTCGACCGGCTCGGCTTCACCACGGTCACCGAGATGCTCGGCGAGCGCTTTCACATGGACGAGGCCTATCTCAAGGCGCTCAATCCCCGCGTCGACTTCTCCAAGCCGGGCACGATCGTCAAGGTCGCCAATGTCGGGGCCAACATGACCGGCAAGGTGGCGCGCATCGTCGCCGACAAGGGGCGCAAGCAGGTGCGCGGCTATGACGAGGCGGGCAAGCTGCTGGTCGCCTATCCCGCCACGATCGGCTCCTCCGACAATCCGTCGCCGGTGGGTACGCACAGCGTCGAGCGCATCGCCTTCGATCCGGAATACACCTACAATCCGAAGGTCAACTTCCAGCAGGGCGCCAACGACAAGGTGCTGCGCATTCCGCCCGGCCCGAACGGCCCCGTCGGCACGATCTGGATCGCGCTGTCGAAGCCGACCTACGGCATCCACGGCACGCCGGAACCCTCGCGGATCGGCAAGACCAATTCGCATGGCTGCGTGCGGCTGACCAACTGGGACGCGGCGGAGCTGGCGAAGATGGTCGGCAAGGGCGTGAGCGTGGAGTTTCTGGAGTAGGGCGACGGCGCCGGGGCGGCACGGTTCCGTGAAACCGGAGCACGTCGCGGCTTATAGGATTTATCACCCTCTCCGGCCGCGCCCGGCAGACCCCCACCCCTCACCCCTCCCCACAAGGGGGAGGGGAATTCTGGTCGCCTGGCGCCTGCCGGGACGCAAAAGCCGCAGCCTCAAGGTCTCCCTCCCCCTTGTGGGGAGGGGTGAGGGGTGGGGGTATCCCATATGCGATTGCCCTGCCCTCGATGGGGGCCGCAGAGCACCCGAAGGGCCGGAGGGGGTGAGCCCGAATGATCGCGAAATGCCCTATCGCAGCATGCCGGCGAGCTTGAAGCCGCCTTCGTCTTCCTGCTTGAGCAGTTCGTCGATGCGGGTCCGCTCGTCCTGGAAGCGCTGGAGTTCGGCTTCCTTCAGCGCCCGGCTGACGGGCAGGCGCACGCGCATCGGGTCCACCTTGGCGCCGTTGACCAGCAGTTCGTAGTGCAGGTGCGCGCCGGTGGCCATGCCGGACGAGCCGACGAAGCCGATCACCTGGCCCTGGCGCACCCGCGCCCCTTCGGCGATGCCTTCGGCGAAGGCGCTCTGGTGGTTGTAGGAGGTGACGTAGCCGTTGGCGTGGCGAATCATGGTCTGGCGGCCGTAGCCGCTCGCCCAGCCGGATTTCTCGACGATGCCGTTGCCCGCGGCGATGATCGGCGTGCCGGGCGGGGCGGTCCAGTCGACGCCCGTATGCATGCGGCTGTAGCCGAGGATCGGATGGCGGCGCATGCCGAAGCCATTGTTGAAATGCCCGTTCGGCACCGGGTTGCGCAGCAGGAACTGGCGCGCGCTGCGGCCGTCCTTGTCGAAATAGTCGACCGTGCCGTCTTCCATCTGGAAGCGGTAGAACTCGCGCGCCGCGCCGCCGAAGCTGGCGCTGACGAACAGCAGCTCGGACAGATCCGAGGCGCTGTCGTCGGCATTGGGATTGGAGAAGAAGACCTGGATGCGGTCGCTCGGGTTGAGGCGCGCCTGGAAGTCCACGTCGGAGGCGAGCAGCTTGATGAGCTGGCGGGTGAGCCGCCGGTCCAGCCCGTAGGAATAGGCGGCGCGGTAGATGCCGTCATAGACGCTCGGCAGGTCGCCGCGCACATGCACGGCCGGCGTCGCGTCGAAGGCGGTCAGCACGGCCGGGCTCGGCTCCGGCGCGTCGCCCGGCACGAACTGGCCGCGATCGTTGAGCGCGACGGTGATGCGGTGGCGCGTGCCCTCGTAGACGCTGCTGCGGACGATGCGGCTGCGATCGTCCGTCACCTCGAGCGCGATGCGCAGCACGCTGCCCGCGGTGAGCCCGGTGCGGCCGAGCACGGTGGTCAGCGCCTCGACCATGCCGCCCGAATCCTCGGGCGCGTAGCCGGCGTCGGCGAAGGCGGCCGCGATCTCGGCATCGGCGGTGAAGGGGATGATGTCCTCGGCGAATTCGCGCCGGGCGCCAGCCGCGAACTGGCGCGAGGAAACCGACACGTTCTCCTGGACGATGCGCACGCCGTAGGACGCGCCCATGATCTGCGTCGCCAGGGTCTCGCCGAAACGCTCGGGGTCGAGATAGTGGAGCGCGGCGACGCGCACGGCGCCGTCGGTGAGGATCGCGGCGGTGTCGCGCACCACCTCCTCGACCTCGTCGGCAGACAGCTCGCTGCTCTCGTCGAAGGCGGCTGCCGCGACGTCGAAGGCGACGGTGCGCAGGCTCACCTCGCTCTCGACCTTGGCGCCGTAGATGACGCCGGGGCTGCTCGCGGGGCGGGCGGCCGTGGCGCCGTCCTCGGCGAACACGTCGAGCGGGCTGAAGGCCGGATATTGCCGTGTCGTCGTGTGGCCGGCGGCGAGCGCCATGCTGACATGGACGAAGGGCAGGGTGCGCACCACGTTGCGGTCGCCGTCGCGCTGCATGGTGGAGACTTCCATGCGGCGGCGGTCGCGCGCCTTGGCGACCGTGCGCGGCGAGACGACCCGCGCGGTCTTGGCCGCGCTGTCGCGGTCGCCGCCCATGCCGCCGACATTGGCGATCTCCGGCGGGGTGGCGAGCTGCTCGCGCCCGTCGAGGGCGGCGAACAGCGCGACGCCGAGAAGCACGCTGGAGGTGATGCCGGTGAGGAACGTGCCCGACAGCCAGCGCGCGGAAACCTCGCGCCGGTCCGGCGGGCCGCTGCGGCCGTCGCCGACCAGCGGCGGCTCGTTGCCGAGCGCTGCTATCGCGTGCGAACTGTCCTGCATTCCCTCTCGCGCGTGCCCCGGCGTTTTCTGGTCTTCTACAAGCGCCACGACAATTGCCCGCCGCGGCGCATCGAGTCAACGAATGCTGCGGGACCCCTCGCCGCAAACGCCCGCGATGGTTATGGCGCGATTCCGACCTCAATGTGTCGAGGCAGAAGAAGCGCGCATGCGTGCGAGGGAACGCCGCCGCATTCTCCTATAAGGGCGGTGACTTGCGCGGGGCTCTCCCCCGGAAAAAACGGGCGCGGCGTGTGGAAAAATGGCCGGGTCGCTGACCGGAGCCTGCTTTTGTGGCCGCTTCACCGCCCCGCCAGCCGGCAAAATTCGACCGGATGGTCAAAAATCGTCACGTTACGGCATCGCCAGCCGCTGCTTTTGCCGGCTCCGGGGCCCGCGGAGGGCGGGTGAGGGCCGCCGTCGCAAAAACTTCAAAAAAAGCGAAAAAGGCCGTTGACACTTCGAGGGGGCGCCGACTATATACCGCTCACCAACGACGGCGGCCACGCTGCTGACGACGAAGAAGTTCGCTTCTGGGTTTCGTGAAAGTTGGACGAAATCAAGAGAGCCGCGTGAGCGACACTCGACCGGGTCGAAAAGCCAAAAGCTGACAGACCCATGATCCCGCGTCCGTGGGGTCCGCTCTTTGAAAACTGAAGATTGAAGAAAGAGAAACGTGGGCGGCAGAGTGCTCGCGGAACTCAAAGGGCCTTCGGGTCCGATGGTTCCACAAAGAGACTTTGGCGGATCACGTTTCGAGAGAAAGTTACACTCGCACCAGCGCGCAAGCGCCGGATGCGAAGGTGTGAATGTTCTCGTCGATTCATGCGTGACCAAATAGCCAAATCAAGTCTTCTCAACTTGAGAGTTTGATCCTGGCTCAGAACGAACGCTGGCGGCAGGCTTAACACATGCAAGTCGAACGAGCTGGGGCCTTCGGGTCCCGATGCTAGTGGCGCACGGGTGAGTAACACGTGGGAACGTACCCTTTAGTACGGAATAACTGAGGGAAACTTCAGCTAATACCGTATGACTCCTTCGGGAGAAAGATTTATCGCTAAAGGATCGGCCCGCGTCTGATTAGGTAGTTGGTGAGGTA
>CAZVTK010000216.1:0-6376 GCA_964629765.1 uncultured Mesorhizobium sp. | reverse complement strand
ACATCTTCCGCGTCGGCGCGGCGATCCAGGATCTCGGCTTCTGGATCCTCAACGACGTGGTCTGGCGCAAGACCAACCCGATGCCCAATTTCCGCGGCCGCCGCTTCCAGAACGCGCATGAGACGATGATCTGGGCCTCGCGCGACCCCAAGGCCAAAGGCTACACCTTCAACTACGAGGCCATGAAGGCGGCCAACGACGACACGCAGATGCGCTCCGACTGGCTGTTCCCGATCTGCACCGGCAACGAGCGGCTCAAGGACGATGCCGGCAACAAGGTGCACCCGACCCAGAAGCCCGAGGCGCTGCTGGCGCGCGTGCTTCTGTCGTCCACCCGGCCGGGCGACGTGGTGCTCGACCCGTTCTTCGGCACGGGCACGACCGGCGCGGTGGCGAAACGCCTCGGCCGCCACTTCGTCGGCATCGAGCGCGAGCAGGACTATATCGACGCCGCGCGCGAGCGCATCGCCGCGGTCCGGCCCATGGCCGACGCCGATCTTGCCACGCTCGCCGGCAAGCGCGCCGAGCCGCGCGTCGCCTTCGTCAGCCTCATCGACGCGGGGCTCATCGCGCCCGGCGCGCTGCTGCACGACGCGAGGAAGCGCTGGACCGCGCGCGTGCGCGCCGACGGCACGCTCGATGTCGGCGGCGAGGCGGGGTCCATCCACCGCATGGGCGCGGCGGTGCAGGGGCTCGACGCCTGCAACGGCTGGACCTTCTGGCACTACGAGCGCGTCGGCGGGCTGACCCCCATCGACGAACTGCGCAGGATCGCTCGCCTCGGCATGATGCGCGCGGGCGCATAAGGCTTTGTTTTCAACGGCATGGAGCCTGCCGCGGACTCTCGTCCGCAGCAGGTTCAACCGCCGTGGCAGCCTGTTGAATCAATTTCTCAGCATCACGCCATGGCGGGCGAGATCGGCCCGCAGCGTCGCCGCGTCGACGAACTGCACCGCCTGCCAGCCGGCAGCGGCGGCCCCCGCGACATTCTTGGCGCTGTCGTCGATGAAGATCGTCGCGGCCGGATCGAGGCCGAAATCGCCGGCATGCCGGTCGTAGATGGCGCGGTCGGGCTTGATCAGCCCGATCTCGCCGGACACCGTGACCCCGCGCGTCTCGTTCAGGAACGGGAACAGTTTTCGCGCGTCCGCGAAGGTCTCGGCGGAGAAGTTGGTGAGCATGGTCACGTCGCGGCCGTCGGCGATCAGCCCGCGCAGGATCGCGACGCTGTCGTCATAGGCGTGCGACACCATCTCGTGCCAGTGCCTGCGGAAGGCGCGGATATTGTCCGCCTCGTCCGGATATTGCGCGATCAGCAGGGCCTCGGCCTCAGTGAAGCTGCGGCCGCGATCCTGCTCCAGGTTCCACTCATGGGTGCAGACATTGGCGAAGAACCATGCCCGCCGCTCCGCATCCGGGATGATGCGGCGGTACGGGATGTCGGGATCGTAGTGGATCAGCACCCGGCCGATGTCGAACACGATATGGCGGATCGGTGTCATGGCTTCCTGCCGGCTTTCCTGCGCGTCGCGCCCGGTATAGCCGCCTCGATGACCTTCCTGATGACCGTCGGCAGGGCTTCCCCAGCTAATTCGCCGGGCGTCGACCACCAGTGTCCCGCCGGCGGGGCGATGCCGGCCACGTCCGCGCGCCACACTTCGAGGTCGAGCTCGAAATGGGTGAAGACGTGCGCTGCGCTCCCCGTCCGCCGCCACGCGGCGGAAAAGGGCGCCGCGCCAGCGCCGGTCGCCCCGTCCTGCCGCGCCGTCCATGCGCTGCCGGGAACGTCCGCCATGCCGCCGAGCAGCCCGCTTGGCGGGCGCCTGCGCAACAGGACCGCGCCGTCGCCGCGCACCGCCACGAAGGCCGCGCCGCGCCGCAGCGGCCGCTCCGGCTTCGCCGCCTTGAGCGGCAGCCGTGCCGGGTCGCCGCTCGCCAGCGCGCGGCAGCCCTCGCGCAGCGGGCACAGCATGCAGTTGGGCCGGCGCGGCGTGCAGACGGTCGCGCCGAGATCCATCATCGCCTGCGCGAAATCGCCCGGCCGGTCCGCGGGCACCCAGCGGGCCACCGCCGCGCGCACCAGCGGCTTGGCGGCCGGCAGCGGCGTCTCGATCGCTTCCAGCCGCGTGGTGACGCGCTCGACATTGCCGTCGACCACCGGCTCCGGGCGCCCGAACGCGATGGCCGCGATGGCTGCCGAGGTGTAGGCGCCGACGCCGGGCAGGGCGGTCAGCCCCTCGGCAGTGTCGGGAAAGGCCGCGCCCGGCCTTGCCGCGACGGCCCTTGCGGCCAGATGCAGGTTGCGCGCGCGCGAATAATAGCCGAGCCCGGCCCACGCCTTCATCACGTCGTCCTGCGCCGCCGCCGCAAGGTCGGCCACCGTCGGCCAGCGGCTGAGGAAATCGCGGAAAAACGGCTTCACCGCCTCGACCGTGGTCTGCTGGAGCATGATTTCCGACAGCCAGACGTGGTAGGGATCGGGCCGCGCGCCGGATCGCAGCGCCGCCGGCGCGATGCGCCACGGCAATTCGCGATGGTGGCGGTCGTACCAGGCGAGCAGGCGCGCGGCGATGTCCGGCGCATGGACGGACCGGAAGGCTGGCGCGGCGGTTGCGGCTGGCGGCATGATGCGGTTGTGGCGCGCCCCGCGCCGAAGGCAAGGGGTTTGCGCCGCGAAAGGACGGAACGGATGAGCTTTCCACAGCCCGTGGCCGATCTCGCCACCAGCGTGCTGGACCCGCTGCTGCGCCGACGGGCGGGCATGTCGGTGGCGCTCGTCCAGTCGTGGGAGGAGATCGCCGGCCCGCGCCTTGCCGCCTCGACCCGGCCCGAAAAGATCGTCTGGCCGCGCCGCCGCGGCGAGGACGACCCGCACGAGCCCGCCACGCTGGTCGTCGCCTGCGAGGGCGCGGCCGCCCTGCGCCTTCAGCACGAGGCGGGCGAGCTCGTCGGCCGGGTCAACGCCTTCCTCGGCTTCGGCGCGGTGGCGCGGCTGAAGATCGTCCAGAAGCCGGTCGCCGGCGCGCAGCCCCGCCGCCGCGAACCCCGCCGGCTGACCGAGGACGAGGCGGCGCGCATCGGCGCCGCCACGGCCGCCGTCGAGGACGAGGGGCTGCGCGAGGCGCTGCGCCGGCTGGGGGCCGGCGTGGCGCGCCGCACCCGCTCCTGATCGGGCCCTGATCGGGCCAGTCTAACGACGTTGTGAATGTGCCGCGGCGCGGGGGAGTTGGATTGGTCCGCGCAATGCCGTAATCGGGCGCCATCGCTCGCCACCGGCAGCCGCCGGTTGCACTGTTCCCATATCGGGCCCTTGTCCATCAGGTGATTCGCATGACCGTCTCGCTTCCCCGCCGCCAGTTCGTGATGTCGCTGCTTGCGGTCTCGGCCGGCGGCGCCTTGCTGGCATCCTGCGGCGACGACCAGGCGGCGCAGCCGGGCACGCCGCCGTCCACCCCGCCTTCCACCCCGCCGTCCACCAACGTGCAGGTGCCGCCCTCGCAGGGCCGCGTCGACATGGCCGCCCTGATGGCCGAGGGCTCGCTGCCGGAAAAGGTGATCGGCAATGCCGACGCGCCGGTGACCATCGTCGAATACGCCTCGATGACCTGCCCGCACTGCGCGACCTTCCACAACAACACGCTGCCGGCGATCAAGGAAAAATACGTCGACGCCGGCAAGGCGCGGCTCGTCTTCCGCGAGTTCCCGTTCGACCCGCGCGCCGAGGCCGGCTTCATGCTGGCGCGCTGCGCCGACAACAATTATTTCGCGATGATCGACGTCCTGTTCAAGCAGCAGCGGAGCTGGGCTTCGGTCGAGAATGCGCGCGACGCGCTGCTCCAGATCGCGCGGCTGGCCGGTTTTACACAGGAGTCCTTCGAGGCCTGCTTGACCGACCAGAAGCTTCTGGACGACATCAGGTCGGTTCGCCAGCGCGGGGCGAACGATTTCAAGGTCGAGGCGACGCCTACCTTCTTCATCAACGGCGACAAATATTCCGGAGCCCTCTCGGTTGACGAGATGTCGGCCATCATCGACACCAAGCTCTGACCGCCGCTTCCCGACGGAGCGCTGGCGGGTGCGTTTTCGCGCGCCCGCGCGTCTGGTAGGCTGGCCGGAATGAAATTCGACCGGCTCCGCCTTCTCGGCTTCAAATCCTTTGTCGATCCCGCCGAATTCGTCATCGAGCCGGGCCTCACCGGCGTCGTCGGGCCCAATGGCTGCGGCAAGTCCAACCTTGTCGAGGCCCTGCGCTGGGTGATGGGCGAAAGCTCGTACAAGAACATGCGCGCGTCCGGCATGGACGACGTCATATTCTCGGGCTCGGCCACGCGGCCCTCGCGCAACACCGCCGAGGTGACGCTGTTCCTCGACAACAAGGACCGCACCGCGCCCGCCGCCTTCAACGAGGCCGAGGAATTGCAGGTCTCGCGCCGCATCGAGCGCGAGGCGGGCTCCGTCTACCGCATCAACGGGCGCGAGGCGCGCGCCAAGGACGTGCAGTTGCTGTTCGCCGACCAGTCGACCGGCGCGCGCTCGCCCTCGATGGTGGGGCAGGGGCGCATCGGCGAGCTGATCCAGGCCAAGCCGCAGGCGCGCCGCGCTTTGCTGGAGGAGGCGGCCGGCATCTCCGGCCTGCACTCGCGCCGGCATGAGGCCGAGCTGCGCCTGCGCGGCGCCGAGCAGAACCTCGAACGGCTCGACGACGTGGTCGGCGAGTTGCAGGGCCAGATCGAGAGCCTGAAGCGGCAGGCCCGGCAGGCGTCGCGCTTCCGCAATCTGTCGGCCGACATCCGGCAGGCCGAGGCGACCTTGCTGCATATCCGCTGGACGCAGGCGCGGGACGCCGAGGCCGAGGCGAAATCGGCGCTGTCGGCCGCCACCGCGGCCGTGGGCGCGCAGGCGTCCGCGCAGATGAACGCGGCGAAGGATCAGGCGATTGCCGCCTCGCAACTGCCGGCGCTGCGCGAGGCCGAGGCGGCGGCCGCGGCCACGCTCCAGCGCCTGACCATCGCGCGCGGCCAGATCGACGCCGAGGCCGAGCGCGCCGGCGCGCGGCTCGCCGAACTCGAAAAGCGCGTTGCCCAGCTCGACGCCGACATGGAGCGCGAGCGCCAGATGCTCGCCGACAACGACGCGATCCTCGCCCGCCTCGCCGGCGAGGAAGGCGAGCTCGAGGCCGCCAATGCCGGCGCCGTCGAGGCCGAGGCGGAAGCGCAGATGGCCTTGGCGGACGCCGAGGGCGCGCTTTCGCTCTCCGAGGCGTCGATGAGCGAGGCGACGGCCGCGCGCGCCGAGGCGGCCGCCGCGCGCGGCCAGGCCGAGCGTGCGCTGCGCGAGGCGAGCGAGCGCCTGGCGCGGCTGGAGCAGCAGCTTGCCGGGACCGGGCGCGAGCTCGCCGAGGTCGCGGCCCGCATCGCCGCGCTGGCAGACCCGCTGGAGAAGCGCGAGCTGGCGGAAGAGGCCGAGGCACGCCATGCCGAGGCCGAGCAGGCGGCGCTCCTTGCCGAGCGGGCGGTGGCGGCGGCGCGCACCGCCGAGGCGGCGAAGCGCCCGGCCGTCCAGGAGGCACGCGCCGCGCTCCAGCGCGTCGAGACCGAGGCGCGGACGCTGGCGAAGATGCTGGCCGCGGTTTCGGGCGGGCTGTTCCCGTCCGTGCTGGAGAGGCTGCGCGTGGAGCGTGGCTACGAAACCGCGCTGGGCGCTGCCCTCGGCGAGGATCTCGACGCGCCGCTCGATCGCTCGGCGCCGGCCTATTGGGGCGGGGCAAGCGTCGCGGCCGGCGATCCGGCCTTGCCGGACGGGGTGCGCTCGCTGGCGTCGCTGGTGTCCGCGCCGGCCGAGCTGGCGCGCCGCCTCGCCCAGATCGGCGTGGTCGACGACGCCGACGGCGCCCGGCTCCAGCCTTTCCTCAAGCCCGGCCAGCGGCTGGTCAGCAGGGCCGGCGCGCTGTGGCGCTGGGACGGGTTCTTCGCCAGCGCCGAGGCGCCGACGGCGGCCGCGCTGCGGCTGGCGCAGAAGAACCGGCTGGCCGAGCTGGAGGCCGAGGCGACCGAGGCGACCCGCGCCTTGCGTGGCGCCGAGGCCGATTTCGCGGCCGCGGAAGGCGCCGCGCGCGCCGCCGCCGACACGGAGCGGCAGGCGCGCGAGGCGACCCGCTCCGCGCAGCGCGAAGTGGCCTCCGCCCGCGACGAGCTGGCAAGGGCCGAGCGGGCCGCGGGCGAATTCACCGCCCGCCGCGCCGCGCTGGAGGAATCGCGGGCGCGTCTGACCGAGAGCCGCGACGAGGCGGCCAGGGCGCGCGACGCGGCCGCCGGCGCGCTGTCGGCCGCGCCCGACATCGCCGGGCTGAGCCGCGAGGTCGACCGCGCCGCCGCTC
>CAZVTK010000215.1:0-6382 GCA_964629765.1 uncultured Mesorhizobium sp. | reverse complement strand
CCGACGTCGAGCACGAGCGCGCGGTCGCGATCTTCGACCTGATCGAGGAGAACAGTTTTGCGCCGGTTGGCGACGCGGGCGGTCCTTACCGGCTGAAGCTGTCGCTGGTCGAATCGCGCCTCGTTTTCGCCATCGCCCGCGAGGACGGCGCGCCGCTGGTCACGCATATCCTGTCGCTGACGCCGTTCCGGCGCGTGGTGCGCGACTACCACATGATCTGCGAGAGCTATTACGAGGCGATCCGCTCGGCCACGCCGAGCCACATCGAGGCGATCGACATGGGCCGGCGCGGGCTCCACAATGACGGCTCGCAGACGCTGATGGACCGCCTCGCCGGCAAGATCGACATGGATTTCGATACCGCGCGCCGGCTGTTCACGCTGGTCTGCGTGCTGCACTGGCGGGGCTGAGCGTGGGGGCGTCGGGGGACGGCGAGCGCTCGATGCCCCGTTCGGTGCTGTTCCTGTGCGGCATGAACGCCGTCCGCTCGCCCACCGCCGAGCTGCTGGCGAGGCGCGTTCTGCCGCGCGACACCTACATCGCGTCTGCCGGCGTGCGGCGCGGCGAGCGCGACCCCTTCGTCGACGCTGTGCTGGCCGAGGCCGGGCTCTCGCTGGGAGAGCGCCAGCCGCAGACGCTGGACGAGATGGAGGACGACTATTTCGACCTCATCGTCACGCTGGCGCCCGAGGCCCACCACCGCGCGCTGGAGCTGACGCGCTCGCTCGCCGTCGAGGTCGAGTACTGGCCGACGCCCGACCCCGCGGTCGCCACCGGCACGCGCGAGCAGATCATGGGCTCGTACCGCGACATGCGCGACCGGCTGGCGCGGCGCATCGAGGAGCGTTTCGGCCGCGCGAAACCGGCATGAACAAGCGTGTTCCCTTGGCCGGCGTTATACTATAGGTTCCGCGCGATTTCCGGCCCGGCTGGCCGGCCTCATTTCCTGAACGAAGGTTACGGATGCCGAAGGAAGAAGTCCTGGAATTTCCCGGCGTGGTGACGGAGCTGCTGCCCAACGCCATGTTCCGCGTGAAGCTCGAGAACGAGCACGAGATCATCGCCCACACGGCCGGGCGCATGCGCAAGAACCGCATCCGCGTGCTGACCGGCGACAAGGTGCTGGTCGAGATGACGCCCTACGACCTGACCAAGGGCCGCATCACCTACCGCTTCAAATAGCGGCCGGGCGCGGGCGGGCGGCATGAGCGTGTTTCAGAAGCTGGTCCTCGCCTCGGGCTCGCCGCGCCGCATCGAGCTGCTCCAGCAGGCGGGCATCGAGCCCGACCGGCTGATCCCGAGCGAGATCGACGAGACGCCGCGCCGCGCCGAGCATCCCGGCTCGCTGGCCAAGCGCCTGTCGCGCGAGAAGGCCGAGCGGGCGCTGGAGATCTACCGCAAGGATCCCGACGAGGGCGACGCCTACATCCTCGCCGGCGACACCGTGGTCTCCGTCGGCCGCCGCATCCTGCCCAAGGCCGATCTGGTCGAGGAGGCGTCCAACTGCCTGCGCCTCCTGTCGGGCCGCTCGCACCGCGTCTACACGGGCGTATGCCTCGTCACCCCCGGCGGCAAGGTGCGCCAGAAGCTGGTCGAGACCCGCGTGCGGTTCAAGCGGCTGTCGCGCGAGGAGCTCGACAGCTATCTCGCCTCGGGCGAATGGCGCGGCAAGGCGGGCGGCTACGCCATCCAGGGGCTGGCCGCGGCCTTCGTGGTCAAGCTGGTCGGCTCCTATACGGGCGTCGTCGGCCTGCCGCTCTACGAGACGGTCAACCTCCTGGTGGCCGACGGCTATCGCGTCCATTTCAACTGGCTCGCCGCCCGCACCTGATGACGGAGGAGGCGAAGGTCACGCCGCTGCGCCCGAGGCGGCCCTGCCCGGAATGCGGCAAGCCGTCGGCGCGCGAGACCTATCCGTTCTGCTCGGCGCGCTGCAAGGATGTCGACCTCAACCGCTGGCTCTCCGGCGCCTATGTGCTGCCTGGCCGCGACCGCGAGGCGGAGGACGAGGACGTCCCCGCGCTGGTGCCCCCGCGCGGCGAGGCTCCGCGCGAGGGGGACTGAGCACCGGCCCCCGCGCCTGCGGCGTCCCGCAGCGTGCCCGGCACGCCGCTGCTACCTGCTGATTCCGCAAGGGATTTCGGGCGGCGGGACAATGTCGCGCGCAACCTGCCGAAAAGCGGCTTGCGCGGCTGGACAGCTGGCGAAGTCGTGCTATAACCCGCGCGCTTTCGGCGGGCGCCAACCCCGCCTTCGTGCCGCCGGCGCGCAAGGCATGCCCAGGTAGCTCAGTTGGTAGAGCATACGACTGAAAATCGTAGTGTCGGTGGTTCGATTCCACCCCTGGGCACCATTTCCCCTTCTCCCCGCTGAACATACCATCACCTAGATCGTTGTTTTTCAATGAGTTAGCCTGTGTCGGCTGCTCATGGCGCCTCACCACTGACCCTTGCAACGCGACGATTTGTGGGTAACGGTTTGGGCGTTACCCAATCCCACCCCGGAGCGTTACCCATGGCTCTCTCCGATTTCGCGCTCAAAAGCGCCAAGCCACGCGACAAGGCGTATCGCCTCGCCGATGGCGACAGCCTCTATCTCCTCGTCCAGCCGAACGGCTCAAAACTCTGGCAACTGCGCTATCGCTTTCTCGACAAGGAAAATATTCTCTCCTTGGGGAAGTATCCGGCGGTGGCGTTGGCCGACGCCCGCCGCAAGCGCGACGACGCCAAGCGGCTGATTGCCAATGGCACCAACCCGAACACGCAAAAGCGCCTCGACAAGATCGCGGCCGTGACAGCCGCTCGCACCACCTTTGGCCTGATCGCTGAGGAATACATCGAGAAACTGGAGGCGCAGGATGCCGCCGCCTCCACGCTTTCGAAGACCAAGTGGCTCCTCCAAGACCTCGGCAAGCCCTTGGAAGACCGACCCATCAAAGAGATCACGCCGTCCGAAATCCTCCAACTCTTGCAAAAGATCGAAAAGAGCGGCCGGCGGGAGACAGCCCGAAGGCTGCGCGGCACGATCGGCACCGTGTTCCGGCATGCCATCGTGACGCTCCGGGCCGATACCGATCCCACCTATGCGCTCCACGGCGCCCTTCTGGCGCCTAAAGTGGTCGGTCGGGCCGCCATCACCGATGAAAAGGCGTTCGGCGCGCTCTTGGCCTCCATCGATCAGTATGACGGCTGGCCGACGATCACGGCCGCTCTCAAGTTCCTCACGCTAACCTGTGTCCGTCCAGGTGAGGTGCGCAGGGCGGCGCGGTCGGAATTCGATCGCGACAAGGCGGTATGGCGGATACCGGCCGAGCGCATGAAGATGCGGGCGCCTCACGACGTGCCGCTCTCAAGGCAGGCGCTCGCGGTCTTGGAAGACATCTGGCTGCTCTCTGAGAACACGGAACTGGTGTTTCCTTCCATCCGCTCGCCCCGCCGGCCGCTTTCAGAGGCCGCGTTCAATGCCGCGCTCCGCCGCATGGGCTATGGCAAGGAGGAAGTCACCGCGCACGGCTTCCGCGTGACCGCTAGCACCATCCTGAACCAGCGCGGCTATGAGCCGGACGTTATCGAGGCGGTGCTGGCCCATCAGGATAAGAATGCCATCCGGCGAACATACAACCGCTCCTCCTATTGGGAGCAGCGGGTGAAGTTGATGCAGGATTGGGCCGATCTCTTGGACGGGTTCAAAGCCGGTATTGCGGCACCCGCTCGGAAGAAAAACAGCACCCGCAAGGTGGGTGCTGAAAGGACGGCGCGCGCCGTCAATACTCCTCCCCGAGCATGATCGTCATCACCCGCCGCGTTTGGCGCGGGTCGGTGTCAAGGTCGGACTAATGCAGTTAGCCGACATAGACGCGATAAGCTAACACTGATACATTAGAGCTTGTTGGGTTGAGGGAGGGTGAACTGGATGAACACAGTTATCGCTTTGCTCGTCAGTATCAGCGCGGTCTTCGTCGATACCACCCTGGCGACTGATAACGCGCGTAATGAAAGTCCATGCGAGTTAAATTTTCGCAACTCGTTCCAAATGAGCGAGAACGTGACAGAGGACTATGTTACTATGGCGCAGCGTCGCTCCCGTGATGCGGGTTGCCGGCAAAGATGTCAGACGTTTTACGCGACTAGGACGGCTCAGTGTAGAAGCATCGGTAGGACAAATAAACATATCGCCGCGGTCTGCTATTCCCAGGCGATGGCGGTATATGGCGCTTGTTTGGCTATTTGTAGATAATACTAAATATTCCTATGAAATTGGTAGAAAAGCAGATTTCCGGGGTCCATTTCTCAGAAACTGGTGGAGAGGAAATATCTTTTGAAAATATTGCTTCCGCGATAGATTTCATTCTAGCGAACCATAACAAAAATGTGGTGTATGTCAGCAGTCAAGGCGGATTCTTAGCACTTGTCGAGTTTAGCGGAGGTGAAAACGACGCGTGCTATCGGTATGACCCGTTTGAAATCGTCGAATGGCTGCGGAGATACAGAGGTTTTATTGATGATGCTGCGGCTCAACCGGCAAGCGTCGCGCAGTAATGTTGCCGGGCGGGAATCGGTCAAATTCAATAGTCGATCAATTTCTCGACTAAGTTGGTAAGGCGCTTGGCTGTGAGCGAACACGTTGCTCTTATCAGTTCCCTAACTTCGCGTTCGTCTTACGGAAGGTGTCTTCAAAAGGCAGGCTGATTAAGGTCATAATCAGTAAAAGAAAAAAGAGGCAGGATGAAGTTAGTTTAATAGCGCGTTCGGTATCCAGAAGCCGAATAAAAAACGCGGGAGACGCATCGAAGGGTTGCTAGCCACCTTATCGAAGGAGCGACCGAGAGGAGCCGACAATGCGGGAAGGGAGCGACGGCGGTGGGCCTTTATTGGAGGGTGCTCCGCCGTTCCATTTAAAAAATGCACCATTGCTGGTGCAGCCAAGACTAGGAGTAACTCCTGCAACACTCTTAGGAGCGTCTTTATATTAGCATACTCTAAACATAACTGTCTACTTTTCGATGCATTCGGAGGGCCTATTCGGCATCAAATAGGCGAGTTTTCATTGTTCATCCACCAGCACGACTGTCAACACTCGCCACGTTCGGGTCGGATCGGTCTGGCGGCAGCACGGTCCGCGCCGAAAACGGCTTAGTCTGAATGCCATCCATCATCAGCTTCACGAACATCTCGTAGTTGGCAAGGCCGACCAGATCGCGCGGCAGAGGTATGTCGCTGCCGAACTGGCGGGCCAGAAGGGCGGCGTCGGTGGCGCCAACGCGGAATGAAATGAGTGTTCCTGCGTTTCCGAGAATTGCTTCCCGTGTGGCGTCGTCCACTCGCGCGAAGTGCTGCGTCGTGAGCGTCAACGCGATGCTGAACTTGCGCAGGTCTGACAGCGCCTCGGCGAACGCCGAGGTAGTGAACGAGTGAAATTCGTCCACGTAAAGGAAGAAGGGCCGGCGCTCGGCCTCCGGCTGGTCTTGGCGGCTATAGGCGGCGTTCGCGATGCCGTTGACGATGAGGCCGCCGAGCAGGTTGGAGACATCGGCGCCGAGCCTTCCCTTGGCGAGATTGACCACCAGCATCCCGCCATCGTCCATGAGATGGCGAAAGCGGATCGGCTGTTCCGGCGCGCACACCGCTTTGCGGACAACAGGATGGGCCAGGAACGCGCCGAGCTTGTTGGCGATAGACGAAACGCCATCGCCGGAGGACTGATAGCGTAGCTTTGGATATTCCACCGTCCAGAACTGCCGCACCTGCTCGTCGGCGATGGTAGCGATCACCTCGTCCCTGAAATCCTTGTCGAGAAACAATGGCAAGATGTCCGCGAAGGTGGCATCCTCGCGATCAAGCAGGGCTAGGAGCGCGAAGCGGAGTAGATGTTCCATTCGGGCACCCCAGGCATCGGGCCACTGATGTCGAAGGGTCGCAATCAGGCCGGAGGCGACCAGCGGCCGGTATGCTGGTGCGACGTGCGCTAGCGGGTTGTGTCCAAATGGGCAGGCGGGATCGCCAGCGTTCCAATAGCGCACGGTATCGCTCCTAGCCTCTACTGACGCGGCTAAGTCGCCATGCGGGTCGATGAGGCAGAAGCCGCGTTCGGCCACGATGTCTTGGCGGATCAGCGAGGCCAGCAAGGACGACTTGCCGGTGCCGGTCTGGCCGATGGCAAAGAGGTGCATTTGGCGGTCGGCTTGGCGGATACCGAAGAGCCGGCCGTCATGGCGGCCGAGGGTAGTCCCGATATTCGTAATGCTATTTTGCTCGGCCACCGATGAATGATGGCGGCAGCAGGCGCTGGTTCATAGACGTTGCCGATTGCAGTTTCAGCAAATGGTGCGTTGTCAACGGCGGCGCAAAAGTCGGCCATTGGGCGGCGCAAAAGTAGGCCACTT
>CAZVTK010000214.1:0-6457 GCA_964629765.1 uncultured Mesorhizobium sp. | reverse complement strand
CGCGTGATGGACATGAACGACCGGGCGCTGCGCGAGAACGTCGTGTCGCTGGGGGGTGTCGCCAACGGCTATCCGCGCGAAGCCGGCTTCGACATCACGGTGGCCTCGGAGGTGATGGCGATCCTGTGCCTGTCCACAGACCTCGAGGACCTGAAGAGGCGGCTGGGCGACATCATCGTGGCCTATCGCCGCGACAAGAGCCCGGTCTACGCCCGCGACCTCAAGGCCGACGGCGCCATGGCCGTGCTGCTCAAGGACGCCATGCAGCCGAACCTCGTGCAGACGCTGGAGAACAACCCGGCCTTCGTGCATGGCGGCCCGTTCGCCAACATCGCGCATGGCTGCAACAGCGTGGTGGCGACGACGACGGCGCTGAAGCTCGCCGACTATGTGGTGACCGAGGCCGGCTTCGGCGCGGACCTCGGCGCGGAAAAGTTCTTCGACATCAAGTGCCGCAAGGCGGGGCTGAAGCCGGCGGCGGCGGTCATCGTCGCCACCGTGCGCGCGCTCAAGATGAACGGTGGCGTGAAGAAGGAAGACCTCGGCAAGGAGAATGTCGAGGCGGTGAAGAAGGGCTGCGCCAATCTCGGCCGCCATATCGAGAACGTGAAGCAGTTCGGCGTGCCGGCCGTCGTGGCGATCAACCATTTCACCGCCGATACCGAGGCCGAGCTCCAGGCGGTCAGGGACTATGTGAAGGGGCAGGGCGCCGAGGCGATCCTGTGCAAGCACTGGGCGCACGGCTCGGCCGGCATCGAGGATCTGGCGCGCAAGGTGGTCGAGCTCGCCGAGGGCGGGCAGTCGCAGTTCTCGCCGCTCTACCCGGACGAGATGCCGCTGTTCGAGAAGATCAACACCATCGTCAAGCGCATCTATCGCGGCTCGGAGGCGATCGCCGACAAGTCCGTGCGCGACCAGCTCCACCAGTGGGAGCAGGCGGGCTACGGCAACCTGCCGGTCTGCATGGCCAAGACGCAGTATTCGTTCTCGACCGATCCGAACCTGCGCGGCGCGCCGGTCGACCATGTGGTGCCGGTGCGCGAGGTGCGGCTGTCGGCCGGCGCGGGCTTCGTCGTGGCGATCTGCGGCGAGATCATGACCATGCCGGGCCTGCCGAAAAACCCCTCGTCGGAGAAGATCTTCCTCAACGACGACGGCTTCATCGAAGGGCTGTTCTAAGAGTCCGTTTAGAAACTGGGTGAGGGCGGTCTGCAAATGGCGTTTTGCTGCGCTCCGGTGCTCACGTACCTGATGTACGCTCCGCTCCGGTGCTCGCAAACCACCATTTTGGTCGCTGCGCGCCCATCTTCGATTCCGCCACGCCCTGACCCGTTTCCAAACGGACTCCAAGCACGGACGCAGTCCGAACCGGCTCTGCTCAGGCCGCCGAGGGACCCGGATCGTCGCCGCCCCACGGAGCAGCCGTCGGCGCGGGGCGGATGCGGGGCTCGGCGCTGTGGACCAGCCGCAGCACCCGCCGGTCGCGCTCCTGTTCCTCCATGGTACGGCGCGCGCGCTCGGGCTGGTGCAGCACCGCGATCAGGTCGATCGTCTCGGTCGCGCCGCCCATGCCTTCATAGGCGATCGATTGTCCCTGCACGAGGCCGAGAAGGGCAAGGCCGCGGCGGTTGGCGAGCGGCAGCACCGCGCCGAGATGGCCGCCGGCGCCGCGGGTGACGATGCGGGTCTGCGGCTCGCCGCCGTCGACGCGGAAGCGGACGCGGCTGTTCAGCGTGACCGCATCCTCGCGGACGTGCTCCATCTGCGAGAGCACGGCATTGGCGAGCTTGCGCTCCAGCAAGGCCGCCAGCGCCGTCTCGTCGGGCCGCAGCCTTCGCCGCATGTCTTCGAGGGCGCCGTGGTCCTTGAAGGTGAAGTGAAACCGTTCCGTCATGTCCGTCCCCGTGTGAGCACAAGAGATGCATCGCGCTCTCCCCTGCCGCGACGCGCCGGTGACGCCGTGCGGCAGGGGCTAGGGGCGTGCGCCTGTACGGTCCGGGGACGGCATCATGCGTGTCACGCGGGGTTGGGGGCGGGGGCGTGCTGGCGCCCGACGGCGACGACGTCGAGCTTTCGCGCCTTCCCGTCCGTGCCGATCCAAGGCATGGACTGGCCGGCCGAAAGGCCGATCAGCGCCGCGCCCACCGGGGTCGCGACCGAGATCCTGCCGGCCTCGATGTCGGCTTCGCCGGGATAGACGAGCGTCACCGTGCGCGGCTCGGCGCCGTCGACGCTGAAGGTCACCGTCGCGCCCATGCAGACGGTTCCCGCGGGCAGGGCGCGGTCGGCGACGACGCGGGCGCGATCGAGCTCGGCGAGGATGGCGGCGGCCACCGCCGGGTTGCGCGCCTCGATGGTCGTCGCGAGGCCCTCGAGCCTGGCGTGGTCGGTTTCGCCCAGCACGATGGCGGGCTTGCGGGATGAGGTCCTGCTCATGTTGTGCTCCGGGCGCGCGCCCGCGCGGGCGCCGCCTATAGTCGCTTGCTGGTGGGGTTCAGCGCGCCGCCCGCTCCGCACGGAGCCGGGTATGGTCAGTATGAAGGCCGCCCCGCGATCCGGGGCGCGCGCCGGATCGGGGGTCAGGAACCCGCGATGGGACAGATCCGAAAGGGTTTCGCCGAAGCGATCAGGCTGTTCATCCCGTAGAGTTGGGTGATGCGGTGGCGGAAGTCAAGCATCGCCGTCCCGGCGGCGCCGCGTCCCATGAACGGTGTCGGGGTGAAACCGGGTCTGGACATGCGCGCCGGTCGGGGGATAGCTGCCGGCCCATGGTCACCCGCCTCACCTCGCTGGTTCGCGGCCTGCGCGATCTCTCCCTGTCGCCGCTGCCGGTGGCGATGGTCGCCATTCTCGCTGCCGCGACCTGGGCCTTCATCGAGATCGCCGGCGAGGTCGACGAAGGCAAGGTGGATGCCTTCGACCGCGCGCTGCTCCTGTGGTTCCGCAATCCCGCCGACCTCGCAGACCCCGTCGGCCCGCGCTGGCTGGAAATCGCGCTCGCCGACCTGACCACGCTGGGCGGGACGGCGGTGCTGGTGACTCTGGTGAGCGTGGTCGCGGGCTTCATGCTGGCGGCCGGCCGGCCGGGGCCGGCGCTGTTCACCGTGTTGTCGATCGGCGGCGGCACGGCGTTCAGCCAGTGGCTCAAGCTCGTATACGACCGACCGCGGCCGGATCTCGTCGAGCACCTCACCGCCATCCAGACCGCCAGCTTCCCGAGCGGCCACGCCACCATGGCGACCATCGTCTACCTGACGCTGGCGGCGATGATCGTGCGGCTGGTCGACGGGCACGCGCTGCGCGTCTACGTCATGGCCGTGGCGGCGCTGCTGTGCCTCGTGGTCGGGGTCAGCCGCGTCTATCTCGGCGTGCACTGGCCGACCGACGTCATGGCCGGCTGGGCGCTGGGCGCGGCATGGGCATCGAGCTCGTGGCTCGTCGTCGCCCTGCTGCGGCGGCTGCGCAACCGCGAGAAGGCGACATCGGCCTGAAACAGGCTGACGCTACGTCAGGGCCCAG
Source organism: uncultured Mesorhizobium sp. (assembly GCA_964629765.1). Classification (GTDB taxonomy): domain Bacteria; phylum Pseudomonadota; class Alphaproteobacteria; order Rhizobiales; family Rhizobiaceae; genus RCIO01. The sequence continues at coordinate 2,938 of CAZVTK010000214.1, read as the reverse complement.
GAAGGCCGGAGCGGGGATGCTTGCCGGCCGACCCAGCCCAGGAGGATGGCATGCGCGGTGTGGCTCTGTGGTTCTTCGCGTCCGGCGTGATCTATGTCACGTGCGGCATGATCTTCGGCATCTGGATGTCCGCCAGCGGCGACCACACGCTGGCCGGCGCCCACGCCCATTTGAACCTCGTCGGCTGGGTGACCATGGCGCTGTTCGGCGTGTTCTACCACTTCGTGCCGGCGGCTGCGGGCAGGCAGCTCGCGGTGCTGCACTTCATCATCGCCACGCTCGGCGTCTGGTTCATGGTGCCCGGCATCGCGCTGGCGATCCAGGGCAAGACCGAGATCCCGGTCATCATCGGCTCGTTCCTCGTGCTCGGCTCGATGCTGATCTTCCTGTGGACCGTGGTGACCAGCGGCCGGCACGCCGCCGCGGCCTGACGCCCGCGCGAAATCCGGTTGCCCGAAATCCGGTTGCAAGGCGCGGGCATCGCCGCTATGGAGTCCGCCATGCGCACGCAGTCGATCAAGACCCTTTGGTGGTGGGCCCGCTAGCAGCGGCCGTCGATACGCGCGTGCGTGTGTGAAAACGAGGTGGCCGCAAGGAGATGTCCGGGCGGCCATTTTGCTTTTCGCCGTCCGGAGACCGACGAGGCCCGGCAACGGATGGGAGCACTGGATGAGCATCGAGCAGCTTGAGGACGGCGCGGAGCGCTTCCTGACCCGCGGCGGGGTGGCGATCACGCGCCGCCGGCACGGCACCACCTATGAGGGCGCGATCGAGACCTATATCGACGCGCTCGACTCCCGGCGCGGCTGCGTGTTCTCGTCCAACTACGAATATCCCGGCCGCTACACGCGCTGGGACACGGCCATGATCGACCCGCCGGTGGCGGTGACGGCGCGCGGCCGGGCGGTGCGCGTCGAGGCGCTCAACCGGCGCGGCGAGATGCTGCTGAAGCCGATCAAGGCCGTGCTCAACGGGCTCGCCGCCGTGACGGTGACGGAGGCGGGCGAGCGGCTGATCAAGCTTCAGGTGGCGCAGCCGGGCCGCGTGTTCTCCGAGGAGGAGCGCTCGCGCGTGCCGACCGTGTTCACCGTGCTGCGCGCGCTGGTCGACCTGTTCCGCACCGGCGAGGACGGCAATCTCGGCCTCTACGGCGCCTTCGGCTACGACCTCGCCTTCCAGTTCGACCATGTCGAGCAGAAGCTCGAGCGGGCGGAAAGCCAGCGCGACCTTGTGCTCTATCTGCCGGACGAGATCCTCGTGGTCGACCATTATTCGGCCAAGGCGTGGCTCGACCGCTACGACTATGCCGGGTCGGGTTTCGACACGGCGGGCCTGCCGCGCGAGACGGCGCCGGCGCCGTTCCGCCACTCAGACCGCATCCCGCCGCGCGGCGACCACGAGCCGGGCGAATATGCGGCGCTGGTGGACAAGGCCAAGGAGAGCTTTCGCAAGGGCGACCTGTTCGAGGTGGTGCCCGGCCAGATGTTCTTCGAGCGGGTGGACTCCAAGCCCTCGGACATCACCCGCCGGCTCAAGCGCATCAACCCGTCGCCCTATTCCTTCTTCATCAATCTCGGCGAGGGCGAGTACCTGATCGGCGCGTCGCCCGAGATGTTCGTGCGCGTGTCCGGCCGGCGGGTCGAGACCTGCCCGATCTCGGGCACGATCAGGCGCGGCGACGACGCGATCTCGGACTCGGAGCAGATCCTCAAGCTGCTCAACTCCAAGAAGGACGAGAGCGAGCTCACCATGTGCTCGGACGTCGACCGCAACGACAAGAGCCGCGTGTGCGAGCCGGGCTCGGTGCGCGTCATCGGCCGGCGGCAGATCGAGATGTATTCGCGCCTGATCCACACGGTCGACCATATAGAGGGCCGGCTGCGCGAGGGCATGGACGCCTTCGACGCGTTCCTTTCCCATGCCTGGGCAGTGACGGTCACCGGTGCGCCGAAGCTGTGGGCGATGCGCTTCATCGAGAACCACGAGAAGAGTGCGCGGGCGTGGTATGGCGGGGCCATCGGCATGGTGCATTTCAACGGCGACCTGAACACCGGGCTGACGCTGCGCACCATCCGCATCAAGGACGGCATCGCCGAGGTGCGCGCCGGCGCGACGCTGCTCTACGATTCCGATCCGGCCGAGGAGGAGGCGGAGACCGAGCTGAAGGCGTCGGCCATGCTGTCGGCCATCCGCGAGGCGGCGGCGAAGAATGCCGGCGGGGCCGAACGCGCGACGGCGCGGGTGGGCGAGGGCCTGTCGATCCTGCTGGTCGACCACGAGGATTCCTTCGTGCACACGCTCGCCAATTATTTTCGCCAGACCGGCGCCAAGGTCGCGACGGTGCGCACGCCGGTGCCGGAAGAGGTGTTCGACCGTGTCAACCCCGACCTGGTGGTGCTGTCGCCGGGGCCGGGCAGCCCGAAGGATTTCGACACCAAGGCCACCATCGACAAGGCGCGCAAACGCGACCTGCCGATCTTCGGCGTGTGCCTCGGCCTTCAGGCGCTGGCGGAAGCCTATGGCGGTGAATTGCGCCAGCTCCACGAGCCCATGCACGGCAAGCCCTCGCGCATCCGCGTCTCGAAGCCGGGCGTGATCTTCTCCGGCCTGCCGAAGGAGGTCACCGTCGGCCGCTACCACTCGATCTTCGCCGATCCGGTGCGGCTGCCGGAGGATTTCATCGTGACGGCGGAGACCGAGGACGGGGTGATCATGGCGTTCGAGCATCGCAAGGAGCCGGTGGCGGCGGTGCAGTTCCACCCCGAATCGATCATGACGCTCGGCCAGGACGCCGGCATGCGCATGATCGAGAACGTCGTGGCGCACCTGCCGCGCAAGGCGAAGGTGAAGGCGGCTTAGCGACGGGTCGGTGAGGTTGACGTTCCTTCGCACCCCCCTCTGGCCTGCCGGCCATCTCCCCCTCAAGGGGGGAGATTGG
>CAZVTK010000213.1:0-6490 GCA_964629765.1 uncultured Mesorhizobium sp. | reverse complement strand
CCGTTCAAGCCGCAGAACATGTCGAACAATGCCGCCGTGACCGCCGACGGCGGCGAGATCGGCCGGGCGCAGGCGCTTCAGGCGCGCGCGGCGCGGGTGCCGCCCTCCGTCCACATGAACCCCGTGCTGCTGAAACCGCAGAGCGATGTCGGCGCCCAGCTCGTCGTGCAGGGCAAGGTGGAAGGTACGGCGAAGGCCGCCGAATACCAGACGATCAAGCTGGGCCTGATGCCGCGCGTCCTCGACAGTTTCGCCCGCCTGAAGGCCGGGGCCGACATCGTGCTGGTCGAGGGGGCGGGCAGCGCCTCGGAGGTCAATCTGCGCGCGGGCGACATCGCCAACATGGGTTTTGCACGCGCAGCGAACGTTCCGGTCGTGCTGATCGGCGACATCGACCGCGGCGGCGTGATCGCCAGCCTGGTCGGCACGAGAGCCGTGATCGACCCGGCCGATGCGGCGATGATCCGCGGCTTCATCGTCAACCGCTTTCGCGGCGACCCGGCATTGTTTGCGGACGGCATGAGGCTGGTGGCGGAGCGGACCGGCTGGGCGCCGATCGGGCTGGTGCCGCATTTTTCCGATGCGCAGAAACTGCCGGCGGAGGATGCGCTGGCGCTGGCAGCGCCTCGCGTGGCGAAGGCTGGCGCGAGGGTGAAGGTCGCGGTGCCGGTGCTGCCGCACATCTCCAATTTCGACGATCTCGACCCGCTCGACGCCGAGCCGGACGTGGAGGTCGTGCGCGTGCGGCCGGGGCAGGCGCTGCCGGGCGACGCCGACCTCGTGCTGCTCGCCGGCTCGAAGGCGACGATCGCCGACCTTGCCGCCCTGCGCGCCGCCGGGTTCGACACGGACATCGCCGCCCATGTGCGCCGCGGCGGGCGTGTGCTCGGCCTGTGCGGCGGCTACCAGATGCTGGGCGCGAGCATCGCCGATCCCGACGGCGTCGAGGGGCCGGCGGGTGCGGTGCCAGGGCTCGGCCTGCTCAATGTCTCGACGCGGCTTTCCGGCGACAAGCGGCTGGTCGCGGTCAATGGCGTTACCGCCGACGGCGTTGCCTTTGCGGGCTACGAGATGCATGTCGGCGCGACGGACGGGCCCGATCGTGTCCGGCCCTTCGCGACGCTGGCGGACGGGACACCCGATGGAGCGACTTCGGCAAACGGCCGCGTTGCAGGGACCTATGTCCACGGCCTGTTTGCCGACGACCGGCAGCGCGCGGCGTGGGCCGCGCGGCTGGGCGGGCAAGCAGGCGGGATCGGCTACGAGGCGGGCGTCGATGCCGCGCTCGACGCGCTGGCCGCGCATCTTGAACGCCATCTCGACATCGATGCGCTTACCAGAATCGCCACAGCATGATCGCCAGCGCGCCGAACAGCGCGATCAGGAGCGTGTCAGCGGCGCGGTAGAGCGCCAGCGCGCGGCGGATGTCGGCGGCGGTGGCGTCGCGCCGGCCGCCTTCGCCCATGATCGCGTCGTCCACCGTCACGCCGCCATAGGCGCGGGGGCCGGCGAGCGCGAGGCCCAGCGCGCCGGCCATGGCGGCCTCGGGCCAGCCGGCATTGGGCGAGCGGTGTTTTCGCGCATCGCGGCGGACCGCTTCGCGCGCGCCGTCGGGCGAGGCGCCCGGCACGAACCACGCCGCGCCCCACAGGAGCAGCGCGGAGAGGCGCGAGGCAGGGATGTTGACCAGATCGTCGAGCCGCGCGGCGGCGCGGCCGAAATCGACATGGCGCTCGGTGCGGTGGCCGATCATGGAATCGGCCGTGTTGACCGCCTTGTAGGCGGCGCCGCCCGCCAGCCCGAGCAGGCCGGTCCAGAAGGCCGGGGCGACGATGCCGTCCGAAAAATTCTCGGCGAGGCTCTCGATGGCGGCGCGCGCCACGCCGGCCTCGTCCAGCGCCTGCGGGTCGCGGCCGACGATCATCGACACGGCGGCGCGGCCTGCCTCCAGCCCTTCGTCTTCGAGGGCTACGACCACGGCTGCGACATGGGTTTCGAGGCTGCGCTGCGCCAGCAGGCTGGAGGCGAGCAAAGCAAGGATCGCGATGCCGGCGATGGAGCCGGAGAGCATTCCGGTGGCGATCGCGGCGATCAGCGCCGGCAGCGCCACGATGACCACCAGCGCCGTGACGCCGGAGGCGCGCCGCCGCGCCGGGGCATCCGCCGCGAGGTTCCACTTGCGGTCGAGCATGCCGATCAGCGCGCCGATCCAGGTGACGGGATGGCCGACGGCGCGGTAGAGCGCGTCCGGATAGCCCCAGATCCGCTCGATCAGCAAGGCGGCGAAGGCGACGAACATGGCCATGTCAGAGGATAGTCTCCCAACCCGTCCGGACGCCGTGCGCGACCACGGCGGCAGCCTCGATGCGGCAAGCCTGTCGTTTCCGCAAGCGTCGCGGCCGTGGATCGACCTGTCGACCGGCATCAATCCGCACTCCTATCCCCATTCGCCGCTGCCCGCCACCGCGCTGGCCCGCCTGCCGGAGCCCTCGCACGAGCGCAGGCTGCGGCAGGCGGCGGCCACCGCCTATGGCGCGCCGTCGGCCGACAATGTCGCTGCCGCGCCGGGCACGCAGATCCTGCTGCCGATGCTGATGGCGCTGGCGCCGACGGGTCCGGCCGCCGTGCTGTCGCCGACCTATGCCGAGCATGCGCGGTCCGCCCGCCTTGCCGGGCGCGCGGTGGTCGAGACCGGCGATATCGGGCGGCTGCGCGAGGGCGCGGTCGCCGTCGTCGTCAATCCGAACAATCCCGACGGCCGCGTCGTCACGCGCGACACGCTCATCGATCTGGCCTCGGCCATGGCCGCGAAAGGCGGGATGCTGATTGTCGACGAGGCATTCATGGAGGTGGGGCCGATGGGGCACAGCCTCTGCGGCGAGGTCGAGCGACTGCCCGTCGTCGTGCTGCGCTCCTTCGGCAAGTTCTACGGGCTCGCCGGGGTGCGGCTCGGCTTCGCGGTGGCGTCCGCGCGCTTTGCCCGGCGGCTGAACGACCTCCTGGGGCCATGGGCGGTTTCCGGCCCGGCGCTCGCCATCGGATCCGGGGCGTTGGCCGATCATGCGTGGCGGGAGGCCATGCGCGAGCGGCTTCAGACGGAGAGTCAACGGCTTGACGATCTGATTCGCAAAACCGGCCTAAGCCCCTCGGGCGGCACGCATCTTTTCCGCTTCGTGCGCGATGCCCGCGCGGCATCGCTGCACCGCGCGCTGGGCGAAGCCGGCATCCATGTGCGCCGCTTCGAGGCCATGCCGGATGCGCTGCGTTTCGGCATTCCCGGCGACGAAAGCGCGTGGGCGCGGCTGGAGGCGGCGCTTTCGCGCTGGACGCGGGGCCGGGAATGAGGAAACTCGGCGCATGATCCATGTCTGCTCCCTCGCCCGGCTCGAAGAAACCGTCGCCCGCACCGGCGCCGGCAGCGTCGTCTCGTTGCTCGCCGACGGAACCAAGCTCGCGCGGCCGGCCTCCATTGCGCAGGACCGCCATCTGACGCTGTGGATGAACGACGTCGTGGAGGCGGCGCCCGACATGGTTCCGCCCGGCGCGGAGCATGTCGAGCGGCTGCTCGGCTTCGCGCGTGCGTGGGACCGGCGCAGGCCCAAGGTGATCCATTGCTTCGCCGGCATCAGCCGCTCGACCGCGGCCGCCTACATCGTCACTGCTGCGCTGGAGCCGGAGCGCGACGAGGCCGAGCTGGCGGCGACGCTGCGCCGGCTGTCGCCGACGGCCACGCCGAACGGCCGGCTGATCGCGCTCGCCGACGACATGCTCGGCCGCCGGGGCCGGATGGTCGACGCGATCCGGGCCATCGGGCGCGGGGCGGAAGCCTATGAGGGCGTGCCCTTCGAACTCAGTCTTGCAGGAGCCTACCGATGAGCACTGGACCCTTAAGCGGCGTGATCGCCGCCATCGCCACGCCCCTCGATGCCGGCGGGCGGCCGGACCATGCGCGCTTCGTAAGGCTCGCCCGGTATCTGCTCGACAATGGCTGCGACGGGCTGAACGTGCTGGGCACCACCGGCGAGGCGACCTCGTTCAGCGTGGAGGAGCGCGTCGGCGTCATGCGCGCGGTCGCGGCGTCGGGGCTCGACCTCGGGCGGATGATGGTGGGGACGGGCGCGGCCGCGCTGCCGGACGCCGTGGCGCTCACCCGCGAGGCGGCAGGGCTGGGCTTTGCCGGCGCGCTGGTGCTGCCACCCTTCTACTACAAGGGCATCCAGGCGCCGGAGGCCGGCATCGTCGCCGTGTTCGAGGCCCTGGCCGGGGCGACGGAAGGCGCGCGCCTGCCGCTCTATCTCTACAATTTCCCCGCCATGACCGGCATCGCCTACACGCCGTCGCTGGTGGCGGCGTTGATCGCCGCATTGCCGGGCCGCATCGCCGGGCTCAAGGATTCCTCGGGCGACTTGGCCTATGCGCGGCAGATCGCGGCGCTCGATCCCGCGCTCGCCGTCTTCCCGTCGAGCGAGGCGACGCTGACCGAGGCCCGCGGCGGGGCGTTTGCCGGCTGCATCTCGGCGACGGCCAATCTGAACGCCGACCTGTGCGCTGCCGCCTTCCACAAGGGCGACGCGGGCGCGCAGGCCAGGGCCAACGCCATCCGCGCCCTGTTCGACGGCAAGCCGCTGGTGGCGGGCGTAAAGGCGGTGCTGGCCCACATCCACGCCGATCCCGCGCTCGGCGCGGTGCGGCCGCCCATGGTGGCGGCATCGGCGGGCGAGGCGGCGGCGCTGGCGGCAGGGTACGAAGCGGCGCGGGCGGGGTGACAGGGGCGGCGGCGTACCGACGCAGATCGACGCCGGTTCCCCCCCTCACCGTGCTTCGCATCCACTTCGCTCGGCCACCCTCTCCCCGCCGGGGAGAGGAAACGTCAGGCGCTTCCGCTTGCTGAAGGCTGGCCGCAACGTTGGCGAACCTCCTCTCCCCGCCGGGGAGAGGGTGGCCGCGAAGCGGCCGGGTGAGGGGGCCGTTGTCCCCGAAGGCAGAAATGCCGCCGCCACGCCGCCGTACCGTACCGTACGGTACGGCTTTTTGGTTGCCGGCCGCGCGCTTTCGTATTAACGACGAAGGCGAAGAGAAGGCCGCCCCCGAAGGGGAGACGAACGGCCGCGTATCCGAGGAAACCGCCATGCCCGCACTCCGCTCCCGCACCACCACCCACGGCCGCAACATGGCCGGCGCACGCGGCCTGTGGCGCGCCACCGGCATGAAGGACGGCGATTTCGGCAAGCCGATCGTCGCGGTGGTGAACTCGTTCACGCAGTTCGTGCCGGGCCACGTCCACCTCAAGGATCTCGGCCAGCTCGTGGCGCGCGAGATCGAGGCGGCGGGCGGCGTCGCCAAGGAGTTCAACACCATCGCGATGCCGTCGCGCGAGCTGATCGCCGATTCCGTCGAGTACATGGTGAACGCGCACTGCGCCGACGCCATGGTCTGCATCTCCAATTGCGACAAGATCACGCCGGGCATGCTGATGGCCGCGATGCGGCTCAATATTCCGGTCGTGTTCGTCTCGGGCGGACCGATGGAAGCGGGCAAGGCGATCCTCAAGGGGAAGCTCCAGGCGCTCGACCTGGTTGACGCCATGGTGATGGCTGCCGACGAACATTATACCGACGAGGAAGTGCAGGCCGTCGAAGAAGCCGCCTGCCCGACTTGCGGCTCCTGTTCGGGCATGTTCACCGCCAATTCGATGAACTGCCTCACCGAGGCGCTCGGCCTGTCGCTGCCCGGCAATGGCTCGACGCTCGCCACCCATTCGGATCGCAAGCGCCTGTTCCAGGAAGCCGGTCACCTGATCGTCGATCTTGCTCGCCGCTATTATGAGCAGGACGACGAAACCGTGCTGCCGCGCTCGATTGCGACCAAGGCCGCCTTCGAGAACGCCATGGCGCTCGACATTGCCATGGGCGGTTCGACCAATACCGTGCTGCATATCCTGGCGGCCGCCCACGAAGGCGGTGTCGACTTTACCATGGACGATATCGACGCCCTCAGCCGCCGCGTCCCGGTTCTCTCCAAGGTCGCCCCGGCCAAGAACGACGTCCACATGGAAGACGTGCACCGCGCCGGCGGCATCATGGCCATTCTCGGCCAGCTCGACCGCGCCAACCTTATCAACCGCAACGAACCCACCATCCATGCGGCCACGATGGGCGACGCGCTCGACAAATGGGACATTTCCCGCACCAATTCGGACAGCGTCCGCCAGTTCTTCATGGCAGCGCCCGGCGGCGTGCGCACCACCCAAGCCTTCTCCCAGTCCAATCGCTGGACCGAACTCGATCTCGACCGCCAGAACGGGGTCATCCGCTCGGCCGAAAATCCTTTCTCCAAGGATGGCGGCCTGGCGGTGCTCAAGGGCAATATCGCGCTCGATGGTTGCATCGTGAAGACGGCCGGCGTCGATGAATCGATCCTGAAATTCTCCGGCCCGGCCCGCGTCTTCGAGAGCCAGGACGCCAGCGTCAAGGCGATCCTGTCCAACGAG
>CAZVTK010000212.1:0-6519 GCA_964629765.1 uncultured Mesorhizobium sp. | reverse complement strand
CACGTCGAAGCTCTGGCCGTAGAGAATCTCGTTTTCGAGGAAGATCACCGGGTTCGGGTCGCGGATGGCGGCCTTGAGCAGGCCCTTGGCGTCGGCGGCCGTGTAGGGCATCACCACCTTGAGGCCGGGGACATGGCCGTACCAAGCGGCATAGCATTGCGAGTGCTGGGCGGCGACGCGGGCGGCGGCGCCGTTGGGGCCGCGGAAGACGATCGGCGCGCCCATCTGGCCGCCGGACATGTACAGCGTCTTGGCCGCCGAATTGACGATCTGGTCGATCGCCTGCATGGCGAAGTTGAAGGTCATGAACTCGACGATGGGTTTCAGGCCCGACATCGCCGCGCCGACGCCGACGCCGGCGAAGCCATGCTCGGTGATCGGCGTGTCGACCACGCGGCGCGGCCCGAATTCCTGGAGCAGGCCCTGCGTGATTTTGTAGGCGCCCTGATATTCGGCCACCTCCTCGCCCATGACGAAGACGGCATCGTCGCGGCGCATCTCCTCGGCCATGGCGTCGCGCAGCGCCTCGCGCACGGTGGTGGACACCATCTCGGTGCCGGCGGGAATGTCCGGGTCGGCGGCGACGGCGGCCCTCGGCGCGGCGGGAATGGACGGCACCCTGGCGGGATTCGCCTGTCCGAGCGCAACCGGCTCGGCATTCTCCTCAAGCTTCGCCTCGTTCCGGGGAAGCGCCTCGCCGCTGCCCTTGCTGCCCGCCGACCTGGCCGCGTCGAGGCTTTCGCCCTCCTGCACCAGCACGGCGATCGGCGTGTTGACCTTCACGCCCTGCGCGCCGGCCTCCACCAGGATCTTGCCGAGCGTGCCCTCGTCGACCGCCTCGACCTCCATCGTCGCCTTGTCGGTCTCGATCTCGGCGATCACGTCGCCGGCCGACACCTTGTCGCCTTCCTTCTTCAGCCATTTGGCAAGGTTGCCTTCCTCCATGGTCGGCGAGAGGGCGGGCATCAGGATTTCCACGGGCATGTCTACGCTCCGAATGAGGTCAGCGGCCCTGCCCTGCGGCGAAGACCATCACCGCGGCGGCCACCAGTATGATCAGTCCAAAGAACAGGAAGAAGGTGCGCTGGAAGGCGCGCAGCGGCGCGCCCACCTGCGGGCCGTAGCGCGCCACCGCCTTGTCGACGTTCCACGGCCAGCCGGGAAAGAACAGGCTGGCGCGCTGGCCCGGCCTGACCGCCTGCACGACCCGGACCGCCTGCCAGACCGCGAAGGCCCAGACGGCCGCCGCGGCGAGGAAGACGATGGTCAGGAGCGCGCTCAACGCCGGCCGCCCTCCCCCGCCGCTCAGCTTTCCACATAGATGTCGGTCCACAGCTCCGACGCGTCGGGCTCGGGATCGTTCTGGGCGAATTCGGCGGCCTCGGCGACGATGTCGCGCACGTCCTTGTCGATCGCCTTGAGCTCGTCCTCGCTCGCCCACTTCCTGTCGAGCAGCCGCGCGCGCACCTGCTCGATCGGGTCGTGCTCGGAGCGCATCTTCTGCACCTCGTCCTTGGAGCGGTATTTCGCCGGGTCGGACATGGAGTGGCCGCGGTAGCGGTAGGTGAGCATTTCGAGGATCATCGGCCCGTTGCCCTCGCGGCACCACGCCACGGCCTGATCCGTCGCGGACTTCACCGCGCGCACGTCCATGCCGTCGACCTGCATGCCGGGGATGCGGAACGAAATGCCGCGATGGGAAAAATCGGTCTCGGCCGAGGAGCGCGAAACCGCCGTGCCCATGGCGTAGCGGTTGTTCTCGATGACGTAGATCACCGGCAGCTTCCACAGCGAGGCCATGTTGAAGCTCTCGTAGACCTGGCCCTGGTTGGCCGCGCCGTCGCCGAAGAAGGTCAGCGAGACGGCGCCGTCGCCGCGATATTTGTTGGCGAAGGCGAGCCCCGTCCCCAGCGACACCTGCGCGCCGACGATGCCGTGGCCGCCGTAGAACTTCTTCTCCTTGGAGAACATGTGCATCGACCCGCCCTTGCCGCGGGAGTAACCCCCGCGCCGGCCGGTCAGCTCGGCCATCACGCCGCGCGGGCTCATCTCCATCGCCAGCATGTGGCCATGGTCGCGATAGGCGGTGATCATCTGGTCGCCCTCGCGGATGGCCATCTTCATGCCGGTCACCACGGCTTCCTGGCCGATATAGAGGTGGCAGAAGCCGCCGATGAAGCCCATGCCGTAGAGCTGGCCGGCCTTCTCCTCGAAGCGGCGGATGAGCAGCATGTCGCGATAGGCCGCCATCTCCTGCTGCTTGCTGAAGTCGGACGGCGCCGGCGCCTTCAGCACGGGCGCGGTCTTGCTTTCGCGCGCCTTGCCCTCGCGCTTGACACCGGCGCTCGGCCGCGCCTCGCTCTTTTTCGATGCCGTCTTGCTGGCTGCCGGCTTGCGGGCGGCTGCGGCCATACGCGTCTCCCTGATGACGTCTCTTGTCGGACGAGGGAGTGACCGCATGGCCCTCCCTTCATGCTTGTATCGACGCTACCACGCCCGCGAGCCTGCCGCCACGGCAATCTCGCATTCCTCCCATGCGCGCAACCTGCTCGTTTCGCTGGGAAAAGCAGTGATTAACCGGATTTGGATTAACGTTTGGCGGCGCGGTAGATGACGATTTCGTCCTCGCGCGCCATGTTCAGCGCGCGCCGCACATGCTCCTCCAGCATGTCGCGCTCGATAGAGCCGTTGGCGAGCAGCGCCGCCCGGTGCTCGAATCTTGCCCGCTCGGCGCGCAGCGCCGCCAGCTCGGCCTCGCGCTGGACCGTAATTTCCGCGAGGCGCTTGGCGGCATGGATGCCGTAATCGCCGTGGAAGGCATGATAGCCGAAATAGGAGAGGAACGCGACCGCGATCGCCGGCACGATCAGTGCGCCGTGGCGACGGCTCTTGCGCTGGCGGGTCCACATGGGCGGGCGGCGATACTCGAAACTACACGCTCTGCTTGTGCCCGAATATGCTTAAGGCGGGGTTACCCCCGCCTTCGCAACGTCATCGACCCAATGAATGCCCGCGCGGGTCACCCCTTCAGGATCGAGCGGCCGGCATAAAATGCCTGCTTGCCCAGCTCCTCCTCGATGCGCAGGAGCTGGTTGTACTTGGCGAGCCGGTCGGAGCGGGCGAGCGAGCCGGTCTTGATCTGTCCGCAATTCATCGCCACCGCGAGGTCGGCGATGGTGGCGTCCTCCGTCTCGCCGGAGCGGTGCGACATCACCGAGGTGTAGCCGGCGCGGTGGGCGGTCTCGACCGCGTCGATGGTCTCCGACAGCGTGCCGATCTGGTTGACCTTGACGAGGATCGAATTGGCGACGCCCATGCGGATGCCGTCGCGCAGGCGCGCCGAATTGGTGACGAACAGGTCGTCGCCGACGAGCTGCACCGTCCTGCCGACCAGGTCGGTCAGCGTCTTCCAGCCGTCCCAGTCGTCCTCCGCCATGCCGTCCTCGATGGAGATGATCGGGTAGTCGGCGCAGAGCTTTGCGAGGTATTTGGCCTGCGCCTTCGGGTCGCGCGTCTTCCTCTCGCCCTCGTAGACATAAGCGCCGTCCTTGAAGAACTCGGTCGAGGCGCAGTCGAGCGCGAGCGCCACGTCCTCGCCGGGCCGGTAGCCGGCCTCCTCGATGGAGGCCATGACAAAGTCGAGGCCCGCCTGCGCGCTCTTCAGGTTCGGTGCGAAGCCGCCCTCGTCGCCCACATTGGTGTTGTGGCCGGCATCCTTGAGGCGCTTCTTCAGCGTGTGGAAGATTTCCGCGCCCCAGCGCAGCCCTTCCCGGAAGGACTCGGCGCCGACCGGCATGATCATGAATTCCTGGAAGTCGATTGGGTTGTCGGCATGGACGCCACCATTGATGATGTTCATCATCGGAACGGGGAGCACATGCGCCCCGGCCCCGCCGACATAGCGGTAGAGCGGCAGGCCGGCGGCGCGCGAGGCCGCCTTGGCGACGGCCAGCGACACGCCGAGGATGGCGTTGGCGCCGAGCCGCTTCTTGTTGGGCGTGCCGTCGAGCTCGATCATGGCGCGGTCGATGGCGAGCTGGTGCTCGGCCTCCATGCCGCCGACCGCCTCGAACAGCTCGCCGTTCACCGCGTCGACCGCCTGGGCGACGCCCTTGCCGAGATAGCGCTTGCCGCCGTCACGCAGCTCCATCGCCTCATGCGCGCCGGTCGAGGCGCCCGACGGCACCGCCGCCCTGCCCTTGGAGCCGTCCTCCAGCGTCACGTCCACCTCGACGGTGGGATTGCCGCGACTGTCGAGAATCTCGCGGCCGACGATGTCGACGATGGCGGTCATGGCGGGCTCCTTCGGGTGATGCAGAATGGCGTCGGGGAATGCGCGCCCTCCTAGCCGATGCCCGCCCGGGCCGCAATGCACCGCAGGATGCCGGGGTGCTCAGCCGCCGCCTTCGAGCCCGACCAGCGCGAAACCGGTATAGCCCGCCGCGCGCAGGTCGTTCATCGCCTGCATCAGCGTCTCATAGGGCACGGTCTTGTCGGCGCGGATGAAGATGCGCGCCTCCTTGTTGCCGCCGGAGACCGCGTCGAGCGCGGCCGCCATCCCCTCGCGCTCCACCGGCGCGAAGTCGACATGCAGCGTCCGGTCGGCCTTGATGGTGAAGTAGATCGGCTTGTCGGGCTTCTTGTCCGGTCGGGCGTTGGAGGTCGGCAGGTCGACCTTGACGTCGACGGTCGCCAGCGGCGCGGCCACCATGAAGATGATGAGCAGCACCAGGATCACGTCGATGAACGGCGTGACGTTGATCTCGTGGGTCTCGGAAAGCTCGTCGCTCTCGCCGATCTTCGCCGCCATGGCCCTACTCCGCCGCCTTCAGCCCGTCGCGCGCCATGCCCCGCGACAGGTCGCGCGAGACGAGCCGCAGCACCGCGGCGGAGGTATCGCCGACCAGCCCCTTCCACGCCGCGATGCGCCGCGTGAAATGATTGTAGATGATGACCGCCGGAATGGCGGCGACGAGCCCGAGCGCGGTGGCGAGCAGCGCCTCCGCGATGCCGGGCGCGACGACGGCGAGGTTGGTGGTCTCGGCCTCCGCGATGCCGATGAAGGAATTCATGATGCCCCACACCGTGCCGAACAGGCCGACGAAGGGGCCGATGGAGCCGATGGTCGCGAGAATGCCGGTGCCGCGCGTCATGCGCCGGGCGGCCGACGCCTCCAGCCGGTCGAGCCGGGAGGCGACGCGCTCCTTCAGTCCCTCCCCGTCCGCCAGCGCGCCGGCCGACAGATGGAGCTCGGCCCGCGCCGCCTCGACCAGCGCCGGCGCGACTTCCTTGTGCGGCGTGTCTGGCGCATCGGCGAGCGTGCGCGCGCCGTCGACGGCGGCCAGCACGCCGCGCTGCACTTTGGACGCGGTGCGCAATTCCATCGACTTGGCGATCAGCACCGCCCATGTCGCGACCGAGGCGAGCATGAGGGCGATCATGACGCCTTTCACCACCCGGTCCGCCTGCATGTACATGCCCCATGGGGACAGATCGTGCGGCAAGGTCTCGGGGTCGATCTGCGCCAGCGCGGGCGTTGCCGCGACAATGCCGGCAAGAAGGACGGCAATCGGTATGGAGGGGATCTTCATCTCGGCTCGCTTCGCTGCGAATGGCTTCGCAAACAGGTTTGAAGCGGGCTGGCCGGAGCGCTCCCTGTCGGTTCCGGCGTGGCTGGCGGCGGGACGCTCATGTCCCGCAGGAATGCGTCATAGTCGCGGCGAAGGCCGCAGGCAACATGCCGCGTGTCAGCAGCCGGCGCGGCCGCCGTGGCGACGCCGGCAAAACGCGATAGACTTGCTGCCCTAGCAGCGGAGATGCCAATGGCGCCCGTCCATGTCGACCCGGCCAAGGTGCGCGAGTTCGAGGATGCCGACGCGTTTTATGCGTGGCTGTCCGCCAACCATGACAAGGCCGACGAATTGTGGATCAAGATCCACAAGAAGGGGTCAAGCCTGAAGTCGATCGACGCGAAGCAGGCCATCGACGTCGTCCTGTGCTGGGGCTGGATCGACGCCATCAAGAAGAGTTTTGATGAAAACAGCTTTCTCCAGCGCTACGTGCCACGCCGGCCGAAAAGTATCTGGAGCAAGGTCAATGTCGACAATGTCGCGCGGCTGATCGCGGAAGGCCGCATGACCGAGCACGGGTTGCGCGAGGTCGAGGCCGCCAAGACCGACGGCCGCTGGGACCGCGCCTATGGAACGTCCGCCGGGATGCGGATCCCGCCCGACCTGATGGCGGCCATCGAGGCCGATCCGGCAGCGCGGGCGATGCTGCCGACGCTGAGCGCACAGAACCGCTTTGCCTTCGCCTTCCGCCTCCATAACGTGAAGACCGAGGCGACGCGCCGCAGGAAGGTTGCCGAGTTCGCCGCCATGCTGGCTCGCGGCGAAACCATCTACCCGCAGAAGGAGAAGGGGGGACGACCGGCGGGAAAGGCGAGATAGTTCCGGGCAGCGACGGCTAGAGCGGTTCACGGCTTGATTGAATCGGTTGGGATTCCGGTTTTGTGGATTT
>CAZVTK010000211.1:0-6546 GCA_964629765.1 uncultured Mesorhizobium sp. | reverse complement strand
ATGGTGCCCAGGAAAGGACTCGAACCTTCACGCCTCGCGGCACACGGACCTGAACCGTGCGCGTCTACCAATTCCGCCACCTGGGCAAGGTGCGCCGCCCATGTATGCGGGCGGCCGCGCCGTGTCAACGCACTATCGCAGGATTTGCGGAGCGCCTTTCGCGCCGCCCGCGCTCAGCCTTCCAGCACGTCTTTTGAGGCGGGGGTTGAATCTGCGTTGAGGCGGTAGACATAGGGGACGCCGGTGCCGATCTCGACCTTGACGATCTCCTCGCCGGTGAGCCCCTCCAGCGCCATGATGAGGGCGCGCAGCGAGTTGCCGTGCGCCGTCACCAGCACGGTGTTGCCGCGCAGCACCTGCGGCTGGATGACGTGGATGTAATAGGGCCACACGCGCGCGCCGGTGTCGCGCAGGCTCTCGCCGCCGGGCGGCGGCACGTCGTAGCTGCGGCGCCAGATATGCACCTGCTCCTCGCCCCATCTGGCGCGGGCGTCGTCCTTGTTGAGGCCGGACAGGTCGCCATAGTCGCGCTCGTTGAGCGCGAGGTCGCGGATCGTCTCGAGCTTCGGCTGGCCGACGCCGTCAAGTATGTGCTGGCCGGTCACCTGCGCCCGCTTCAGCGCCGAGGTGAAGGCGATGTCGAAGGCGAGGCCGCGGGCCTTCAGCTTCTCGCCGGCGGTTTTGGCCTCCCTGTGGCCCTGCTCGGTCAGCTCGACGTCGCGCCAGCCGGTGAACAGGTTCTTCAGGTTCCATTCGCTCTGGCCGTGGCGCACGAGCACGAGGGTTCCGGACATGGTGGCTCCTGTCTTCGGTCAGTCGGGTCTTTCGGTCAGTCGGGATCGACGCCCATGGCGTCGGCTATGAGGGCGAAGTCCTGCGCGGACACGCCGAACAGCGATGTCCTGAAATACATGCCCCAGTGGGCGCGGTCCTTCACGAAGGAAAAGCGGTCGAGCAGCGGGTAGATATCGGCCGGCCGCGCATGCCCGTCCCATTCGACCCGGCGATACGCCCCCGTCACGCCCGGCAGCATCTCGCGTTCGCCCACCGGCGCGTCCGCCACGGTTCCGATCGCCGTGAAGGCGCGCACCTCGGCGCCGTCCCTGATGCCCTCGCGCGGCGAGTAGTAGGCCACGCGGTCGCCCGGCTGCACCCTTTCGGCGGCGCCGTGGCGTCCATGGGCGAACATGGCGAAGCCGTCCTCGACGCCGCGCCGGACGTGCCGGGCTGCCGCGACGCCGATCCAGCGGCCGCCCATCAGCCTAGCCCCAGCACGTCGCGCATGGAATAGAGGCCGGGCTTCTTCTCGCGCGCCCACAGCGCCGCGCGCACCGCGCCGCGGGCGAAGATCGCCCGGTCCCCGGCGAAGTGCGAAAGCACGATCCGCTCGCCCGGCCCGGCGAGGATGACCTGATGGTCGCCGACCACCGAGCCGCCGCGCAGCGTGGCGAAGCCGATCGCGCCGTCCGGGCGCGGGCCGGTATGGCCGTCGCGCACGCGCACGGACGCCTCGGCAAGGTCGATGCCGCGGCCCGCCGCCGCGGCTTCGCCCAGCAGCAGGGCGGTGCCGGACGGCGCATCGACCTTGTGGCGGTGATGCATTTCCAGGATCTCGATGTCGAAGGCGTCGGCCGGCAGGGCCCGCGCCGCCTGCTCCACCAGCGCGGCGAGCAGGTTGACGCCAAGGCTCATATTGCCGGACTTGACGATCGGCGCATGGCGCGCGGCCGCCGCGATCTTCGCCTCGTCTTCCGCGCCGATGCCCGTCGTGCCGATGACATGGACGATGCGCGCCTGCGCCGCATAGCCGGCATGCAGCGCGCTCGCCGCCGGCGTCGTGAAGTCCAGCACCCCGCCAGCCCGCGCAAACACAGGCAACGGATCGTCGCTGATGGCAACGCCGCCGGCGCCCGTACCGGCAAGCTCGCCGGCGTCGCGGCCGAGCAGCGGCGAGCCCTCTCGCTCCACCGCGCCCGACAGGCGCACGCCCGGCGTCTCGGCGATCGCCCGGATGAGGGCCTGCCCCATGCGGCCGCCCGCTCCCACCACCACCAGCGCCATGTCGGACATGATAAACCCGCTCCGCTGCGAAATTACCGAATTGCTTGACTGCGAGCCCGCGCCTTGCGGCAAAACCGGCCGCGGGCCGCCGGTGTCATAGCCAAATTGCTTGCTTTCCGCAGACCGGCTATGCCGCCCGCGCCGCGCCTTGGCAAGCGCGCGCGCCGTCCGCGCTCAGAAAATCCAGCGCCGGCCCGTCGTTTCCACGCCGAAGCGGCGCGGCTCGCGCGCATAGGCCGCAAGGCCGGACAGCGCCGCGCGCGGATGGGTCAGCACCGATACCGGCATCTGCCGCAGCAGCGCGCCGTGCGGCGCCTTGTCCTCGAAGGCGGCGCGGAAGGCGCCCGCCTTCAGCGCCGGCACGATCTTCTGGGCGATGCCGCCCGACAGGAACACGCCGCCATGCGCCATGAACACCAGCGCGAGGTCGCCGGCCAGCCGGCCGAGGCAGGTCACGAAGATGTCGAGCGCCTCGACCGCGATGTCGTCGGTGCCGCCGAGCGCGGCGGCGGTCACGTCGGCGGGGTTGCCGAAGCGCGGCGCCTGCCCGCGCGACAGCGCCACGGCGGCCGCGACATTGACCAGCCCGCGCCCGCACAGCACCTGCTCGCCCGAGATGCGCCCCTCGATCGGCTCCAGATGCGGCCATACCTCAAGGTCGCGCGCCGAGCGCGGCCCGAGATCGACATGGCCGCCCTCGCCGGGCACCGGGATCCAGATGCCACGCGCATGCACCATGCCGGCGACGCCCAGCCCGGTGCCGGGACCGAGGATCACGCGGCTGCCCGTCGGCTCGGGATCGCCGCCGCCGATGCGCTCCAGATGCTCCGGGCCGAGCGCCACGGTGGCGAGCGCCTGCGCCTCGAAATCGTTGAGCAGCGTCACGTCGCCGATGCCCAGGCGGCCGTGCAGGTCGCGCGGGCGCACCACCCACGGGCAGTTGGTCAGCTCGACCGCGTCGCCCTCGACCGGCGCAGCCACCGCGAGGACCGTGGAACGAGGCCGAAGCGCGGTGCGCGCGAAAATGCCGGCGCGAATAGCGTCGTCGATGTTGGCGTGGTCGGCGGTGCGGACATTGTCGAATTCCACCGGCGCGGAGACCGGATCGGCAAGGATCGAGAAGCGCGCATTGGTGCCGCCGATATCGCCGATCAGGATCGGGAAGGGGGCTGCGCCGGCGCCGTCGTCCACCCCCGCCACGCCCGTCCTCTCCGCCGTGCTCACGCCGCTTCCCGCGTGCCGATCAGGATCTCGGCGCTCGCGCGGTTGAGCGCCATCGGGATATCATAGACGATGGCGAGCCGCATCAGCGCCTTGACGTCGACGTCGTGCGGCAGGGGCGTGAGCGGATCCACCAGGAAGACCAGGGCGTCGACCGCGCCCTCGGCGATCAGCGCGCCGATCTGCTGGTCGCCGCCGAGCGGCCCGCTTTTCAGGCGCCGCACGGTGAGCGACGGGCACGCCTGCGCGACCCGGCCGCCGGTCGTGCCGGTGGCGACGATGTCGCAGCCGGCGAGATAGGTCTCGTGGGCGCGCGCGAACGCGACCATGTCGTCCTTCTTCTCGTCATGCGCGATCAGCGCGAGCCTCAGCCGCGGCGCCATGAAAACCTCCCCGCCCGACTTGTTCCGGAGCCCGAAATAAATCGGTCGAGAAGCCTATAGCGCCGCAGCGCCTTTGTTGGAAGGCCCCCGGGAAAGCCGGTGCTGCCCCTATCGCCCGACCGGGCCGATCGTATGGATGCCGTCCACCTCGTCGCGGGCGATATAGCGCTCGTCGGGCGTGAAGAACACGAGGCGCGTGCGGCGCGTGGCGTCGGCGAGCACGATGGTCCAGCCCTCCATCAGCCGCCAGGCGGCGATCTCGTCCATGACCGGAAACACCGCGGCGCAGGCGGGATCGACGCTGATGGCCATGCCGCCGATCGTCTCCTCGCGCTGCAATTCCACCTTGCAGGTCTTCTGGCCGCTTTCGTCGGCGATCAGCCAGGGACCGAACATGTCGTCGACCATGGCCGGATCGACCGCCGACAGGTCCATCGGAACGAGATCCTCCTGCGCCAGCGCGGGCGCCGAGAGGAGGAGCGAGGCGACGAGCGGGACCGCGATCTTCATGACGACTTTCTCGGGCGAAGGAAGAGCAGGAGGCTAGCGGTCCGGCCGCGGCGTCGGGATCGGGGCGCCGCGCTCGGGCAGCGTCACGGTCGCGGCATCCCGGATCACGTCGGCGACGCTGCGTTCCGCCGCGCCGGCAATCGCCGCGGCCACCGGCGGGGCGGCCGGGACCACGCCGCGGCCGGTGACCGTGACCGCCGCCTCCGATGCGGGCGCCGGGGCGTCGAGCACCGCGCGGCATTCCTTCGGCAGGCTCGCCATCGTCATGATGTCGCGGGCGCGCGGCTGCGCCGGGCCGGTGGCGGGGCGCCACGGCTCCTCGGTGAACCACCATGCCAGCGACTTGTCGCAACCGTCGCCCTGCGGCACGGCGTCCTGCGCCTTGCAGCCGACGGAGCCGGGCTGGCAGCCGATGCGCACGTGGAAATGCGCGTCGTGACCCCAGAAGGGCCGCACCTTGCGCAGCCACGAGCGGTCGCCCGTCACCGTGTCGCACAGCTTCTTCTTGATGCCGGGGTGGACGAGGATGCGCTCGACCTCGCGATAGCTCGCCGCGCGCTTCAGCACGGCGGCGTGGGCAGGGGTCCATTTACGGTCGTCCACATGGAGCGAATCGCCCTTCAGCATGGATTGCGCGCCGAGCTTCTCGCGCTCCCGCTCCGAGAGCCGGTGGTCGGGCATGGGCGTGAACCAGATGTCGGCGTCGAGGCCGATCTGGTGCGAGGCGTGGCCGGAAAGCATCGGCCCGCCGCGCGGCTGCGAGATGTCGCCGATCAAAAGGCCCGGCCAGCCGTCGCCCGCCGCCTCGCGCGACAGCTTCTCCAGCGTGGCGATCATCGCCGGATGGCCCCAGCGCCGGTTGCGCGACAGGCGCATGGCCTGCCAGTTGGGCCCGTCGACCGCGATGGCGACGCCGCCGGCGAAGCAACCCTTGGAATAGAAGCCGAAGGATTTCGCCGCCGCCGCGGCCGGCAGCCTCGCCTCGCCGAACAGCGTCTTGGCCAGCGGCTCGGCGGCGATGGCCGCGCCTTCCGCCAGCAGCGCCGCGCCGAGCGCGACGGCGAGCGCCGCGCCCGCGATCCGTGCGAACATGCTTCTCATCGGGCCCTCGTCAAAGCCGAATGCAGCCGACCGTGCCGCCGCACGGTTAGCGGAAGGTTAACATGGCGGTCACGAATTGGAACCGTTCAGGCTTCGCCGCGGTCACCTCTCCACGTCCCATCGCGCCACATCGCGTCGAGAGCATGGCGGTGGTGCGGATGGACGAGACGGTAGCCTGCCGCCTTCAGCCTGGCATTGGAGACGCGCTTGTTGTCGCGCCAGAAGGAGCGCGCCATCGGCGTCATCTCGACCTCGTTCCAAGGTATTTCCGGCGGCGGCTCGACGCCCATCAGCGCGGCGGCATGGGCGACCACGTCCTGCGGCGGGCCGGGCTCGTCGTCGGTGACGTTGAAGACGCCGCCGATGCCGCGCGCGCCGAGGAAGGCCAGCGCGCCGGCGATGTCGTCGACATGGATCCGGTTGAACACCTGCCCCGGCTTGACCGTGCGCCGCGCGGTGCCGGCCGCGAGGTTGGCGAGCGCGTTGCGCCCCGGCCCGTAAATGCCCGAAAGCCGCAGCACGGCCACCGGCACGCCCGCCGTCGCGCCTGCCGCCATCCAGCCGCGCTCGGCCTCGACCCGCGCCCGCGCCCGCGGCGATTGCGCCCGCAGCTCGCTATCCTCGTCCACCCACGCGCCGTCGTGGTCGCCGTAGACGCCGACGGTGGAGAGATATCCTGCCCAGCGCAACGCCGGCATCGCCGCGCGCAGGCCACTGGGAAGCAGGCGCAGCAGCGGGTCGCGCGAGCCCGCCGGGGCCGGGCCATGGTCGGGCGCCGCCGATATGACAAGATGCGTGGCCTCGCGCAGCGCCTGCGCCATTTTACCGGAAATCGCCGTGCCGTCGAAGATCACCGGCGCGATGCCGGCTGCGCGCAGCACATCCGCCTTGTCGACTGAGCGCGTGGTTCCCGCGACCGCCTCGGCCTCGCCGCCGATGAGCCGCGCATAGGTCCGAGCCGAATAACCGGCCCCGAGCAGGAATATGCGCATGATCAGCCTGTCTCCATCATGAGGCCGCAAGCTCGGCCAGCGCGTCGCGCCACTCGGCCCGCACGCCGGCATCGTCGTCCTTGGCCGCGTTCGCGGCTGCGGCGAAGTCGGGGGCCGGCAGCAGCCGCGCCAGCGCCCACACCGCCGCCCCGCGCACCAGCGGCGAGGTATCCGCGGCGAGCCGCCCGACCTGCGGCAGCAGAGCGGCGTCGCCCGAATTGCCGGCCGCCACCAGCACGTTGCGCACGAAGCGGTCGCGGCCGATGCGCTTGACCGGC
>CAZVTK010000210.1:0-6702 GCA_964629765.1 uncultured Mesorhizobium sp. | reverse complement strand
TGGCGGGCGACGACCAGCGCATCGTAGGGCGCGACCAGCCGGT
The DNA here is from genome assembly GCA_964629765.1 of uncultured Mesorhizobium sp. Classification (GTDB taxonomy): domain Bacteria; phylum Pseudomonadota; class Alphaproteobacteria; order Rhizobiales; family Rhizobiaceae; genus RCIO01. Next base: position 6,659 of record CAZVTK010000210.1, on the reverse strand, counting down.
GATGGGCGAGAAGGGCTTCCTCCTGTCGCAGAGCCGCTGCCGTGTCCAGGCCCTGCGCCCGGATCACAGCCAGATCGGCTTCCGCTACCGCCAGATCGGCTCGCGCCACGTCCTCATCTCGTTGGGCCTCCTCGGCACGCTGGGCCGAGGCGACGTCGCGCTGCACCAGCCCCTGCTGACGACGATTCGCCGTCTCGCGCTCCGCGAGCACCGCGCGGGCGCGTACGACTGCGGCATCGGCCTTGGAGAGATTGGCCATATTGGCCGCCACTGCCGCGTGGGCGCGCGCCACCCGCGCCTCCTGCTCGGCAGAGTGAAGGATGGCTAGCTCCTGTCCCCGGATCACGCTATCCCCGGCATCGGCGGTAAGAGAGATCAGGGCTGCACCGACCTCGAAGCCGACACGGCTGAGAATCCGCGCCTCGACGGTGCCGAGTCCGTAGATACGAAGGGCGACATCGCGTTCAGGTTGGACGACCGTCACCGCCAGCGGCCGTTCGGTGAAGAATAGAAAGCCTGCTCCTAAAACCAGGACCAGAAGAATGCCCGAAAGCCAGATGCGCCGCATCACCTATTCTCCTATTGCAGCCAGAAGGCGGCATTGCACGTCGAACAGCCGCAACCCCTCTTCGCGCAGGTCGAAATCGCGCGCACCGAGCGCCCAGCGGATTGCCACACCCTGCACGAGCGACGTCAGAAGCACCGCCACATCGTCCGGCATGACGTCACCCCGCAGCTCCCTTGCTTCTTGTCCCGCACTGATCTCGCGCGCGAGCAGGCGGTGAAAAGCCTTGAGCGTGCTGTTGAACGTGGCGCGCAGCTCGGCATTGGTGACATTCAGCTCGCGCGAGAACAGCAGCATGGGAAGTGCGGGGGTGGCAGCGATCTGCGCGAACTGTGCGGAAATCAGTGTCTTCAACCTGACGATCGGGGTGCCTTCGAGGCGCAATGCCCTCTTCCACGCCGTTGCCAGCCCCTCGGCCACATGCTCCGCAGTGGCCTGCCACAGTACGGCCTTGGTCGGGAAGTGCCGGAACAGCGCGGCCTGCGTGACGCCGATCTGCGACGCGACAGCCCCCGTCGTTACCCGGTCCGGCCCGATTCGGTCGGCTAGGTAGAGCACGGTGGCTACGATCTCGGCCTTGCGAAGCTCCGCTGTTTTTCGCACGGGGCGTTCCGTTAGTTAGTGAGTAATCACAAACATATTTAGACAATCGGATGGAATGCGTCAATCACTGTCAACGGCGGTGGGAATCTGGGCCAGCGGGGCGGAGTAAAAGCAGGCCATTGAGGACTTGGCGCTGGCCGCTCGCGAACGCGCTTTCATATTGCGCTGTAGCGAGCGAGCGGCCTTTTAGCCTTGAAGAATGACGCTCAGGCCGTGGCCTGGTTTTGCTCCGCCCTTTCGGACGCTGCAGCCGCCCTGCGACCAGCGGACTGTTTCAGCCTGTAGCTGTCGCCGTTCATGGTCAGGATATGGACATGGTGGGTGAGGCGGTCGAGCAGCGCGCCAGTGAGGCGCTCGGAGCCGAGGACGGATGTCCAGTCCTCAAAGGGCAGGTTCGAGGTGACGATAGTGGAGCCGCGCTCGTAGCGCTGTGAGAAGACCTCGAACAGGAGCTCGGCACCGGTGGGTGACAGCGGCACGTATCCGAGCTCATCGACGATGAGCAGCTTCACGGCCTGGAGTTCGCGCTGCAGCTTCAGCAGCCGTCTCTCGTCGCACGCCTCCATGAGCTGATGCACGAGAGCTGCCGTGGTGGTGAAGGCGACGGGGAAGCCCTTCTGGCAGGCGGCCAGGCCAAGGGCGAGCGCGACATGGGTCTTGCCGGTTCCCGAGTTGCCGAGCGCGATGACGTTCTCGCGGCGCAGGATGAACTCGCAGCGGGCCAGTTCCAGCACCAGCATTTTGTTGAGTGAGGGGATAGCGGTGAAATCGAAGGTATCGAGGCTCTTGGTCGCGGGGAACCGGGCCTGCTTGATCCTGCGCTCCGGGATGGAAGTTCTGGTTGGCCGGCGCTGAGGCGAGGCGGGGGAGGTGAGCGACACGGCGCCTTCGACCTCGTCCGGACGGCGGCCTACGCCAGTGCGTTGTAGCGCGCCTTTCGGATGACGGCGTCGAGATTGGCGACGACCTGGGCCATGGAGTCGACCTGGTCCTTGTCGGGAATGTTGGGGAAGGCCGCTAGCTCGTAGAGGAAGCGCTCGAGCCAGGCAGCCTTGGTCGGAATGACGACGCGGCCGTCGTCGATGGCGAGCACAGCCCTGCCGAAGCGCTCGATCTTGGAGGCGCTGGGCCTGAGCGTGGCGGTGCCGTCGCGCTCGATCGGCTCGTCCGTGGACGTGGAGGCGCCGATGTTGCGGTATCCCTCACGCCTGAGCTCCTGATAAAGGCCCATGCCTGCGCCGCGCTCGTCGATGACGATGAGGGCGGGCTTGTCGCGATTGTGCTCGGCCTTGATCGCAGCGCGCACCTCCGGCAGTTCGAGCTTCAGCGAGATGACCTGGGTGAGGTAGAGCACGTCCAGGCCTTCGCCCTCACCCTTGCCCTCGCGCACCAGACCCCATTTGGTGCAGACGCTGGCGTTGCCGCCGATGGTGGCGCCGACGTCCCAGGAATGAATGAGAAGCTCGAACTTCGGCGGCTTGTCGGGGTCGTAGCGCTGGAACCGGTCGATCGACAGCATGCCGGAGCCGCCAGGCGAGGGCCGCTGCTGATACTGCCCGTCCCAGACATGGCGGGGCAGGCTGGCGTTCAACTGCTCGGCGTCGGAAAGGTCCATGCGCGCCGGATTGAGCACCTCGCCCGGCTGCCGCTGCATGATGATCCGGCCGTCGTGCTTATAGAGCTCCTTCTTCTCCGCAATCAGCGGCAGCTTGAGCACGAAGTCGGCCTGCGGCTCCAAGGTCGCAGAGAGGTCGTCGGGCGCGAGCCGGTGCATGACCAGGATGAGGGCGCCGATCCTCTGGTCGTCGAAACGGGTCAGGACGGAGCTTTGCACCCAGGACGTCACCTTCTCCTTGGCGTGCTCGGAGGTGGCGTCGTCCGGCTGCATCGGATCGTCCACGATGATCTCGTCGGCGCCGAAGCCGGTAATGTCGCTGCCGATGGCGGTGGCATAGCGCTGGCCGCCCTTGGTGGTGCGGATATGATCGACCGCCTTCTTCTCCAGCACCGTGCCCGGGAATATCCGCCGATAGATCGGCGACATCATGAGGTTGCGGGTGATGCCGGAATGCTGATGGGCAAGATCGTCGCCATAGGAAACAGTGATGAACTTGGCGCTCGGGTTGAGACCGAGCCGCCAGGCGGGATAGAGGATCGACACGATCAGCGACTTCATGTGGCGCGGCGGTAGATTGATGACGACGCGGCGGTATTTGCCCTTAGCGACCCCCATCATCAGCCAGGCCATGAGGCCGAGATAATCGGCATAGTCGAGCTTCTTGCCCGGATGCAGCACCGGGAACATCAGTTCGGTGAAGCACCAGAAGTCGTGACGCGCGATCATGACGAGCTCGTCGACAGTCGGCTGTGGCGGCTGGGCACTGCCGGAGCCCGGCGACGGAGGCGGCGCGGAAGCGGAGCCGGCGCTCATTTCGGGTCGGCCTTGTTGGAAAAGCCCTCAAAGCGCGCCAGCATGCGCTTCAGCGCCTCGTCGTCGATCGTGAACGGATCGATGGGCTCCTCGCCGCCGGTGTCGGCCGAGCCCTTTCCGGCGGGCGCAGCAGTGAACTGGAGGATCAGGCGGGTTGCGGCAAGATCGCCCTCGAGCGCCTTGGCGAAGAGCTTTTTGACCATGGCTTCAGACTTCGGTATGGCCACGATACCTTCGGCGGTCTTGAGCTTGACCAGGCGCTTGGCCTCGCGCGCGATCAGGTCCTGGGTGGTCGGGGAGCCCTTCGGCCGCCCTGCCGGATTGCCGGAGGCGCCCGGACGAAACCGGTGGGCGACCGGCGGGCGGCCGTAACCGACGCCTTCGCCCTCGCTCGGCAGTGCGTCATCGTCATATCTGTTCATCGTCGCGCTCCTTGCCGTCGATGCCCTGCGCCCTGCGCTCGGCAACCTCGTCAAAAATCTCGTCGGTTTCGGTCAGGATGGCGGGAAGTCCGGTCAGCGCCTGCCAGCGCCGGATGGCGACATCGCAATAGCGCCCGTCGATCTCGATCGCCCGGCACACGCGCCCGGTGGTCTCGGCTGCGAGCAGCGTCGAACCGGAGCCGAGGAACGGATCAAGCACGAGTTCTCCGCGATCGCTGATGTCGAGGAGCGCGTCCTCCAGCATCGCCCGCGGCTTGACCGTCGGATGATCGTCCGAGGCGGCGCGCGCTTCTGAGCCGAGGCTCGATCCGCCCGGATAGGTCCAGACATTCGATCGCCATCGGCCATACCTGCCCAACTTGACGTTGTTGACGTGCGCTGCCGTTCCCTTCTTCAGGACCGGCAGCATCTCGTGCTGCGATCGCCACAACGAACCCTGGCCACCGTTCGTCTTCTGCCAGATCACGATGTTCAACAGATCGAGACCCAGATCACGGCCGGCTGCGAGCACGATGTCGACGGATCGCCAGTCGATGAAGCTGGCGAGCAGACCGCCGTCGAGCAGGTACCCAGCCGCATGGGACATCCATGCCCGGTTGAAGGCCAGGAACTCGTCGCGGGTCATCTCGCCGCTGGCATGCGTAAACTCGCGATGGTGCCTATTGCTGGTGACGTTGCCGACGACCTCGACATTGAAGGGTTCGTCCGTGAGCACGATCCGCGCCATCTCGCCTTCCGCGAAGAGGTGCTGATAGCTGGCAAGGTCGAGGGCATCACCATGCAGCAGCAGGTGGTCGCCAAGCCGCCACAGATCGCCGGCCCGGGATACGGGTACAGCGGGCAATTCCGGCAGCGTCTCCTCGCTGTCGCCGGAAGCATCCTCGTCGAGCAGCAGGGCATCGATCTCGGCCGGCTCGAATCCGGTGACGATGACATCCTCCTCGAGCTCGATCAGCTCCGCCAGCTCCTCGGCCAGGACCTCCTCGTCCCATCGGCCGGTCTCGCCCAGCCGGTTGAGCGCGATCGTCAGAGCGCGTTGCTTCCGGGGCGACAGATGGCTGACCTCGATCGTCGGAACCGTATCGAGCCCGGCCCGCCTGGCCGCCTCCCAAACACCATGACCGTGGACGATGCGCCCCTCCCGATCGACCAGGATCGGCACGCAGATGCCGAACTGCGCAATGCTGCGGTCGAGCCGCGCCGCCTGCACCTCGTCGACCCTGCGCACCCGGCGCCGGGCCGGCTTCAGGCTGTCGACAGGCAGGTACTCGACGCTCAGCCCGGGCAGGAGATCGTTACGCCGGCCCCGGGAGGCCGCGGCATCCAACACCAGCGGCTCGCGAAGCACGGTCAGATGCTTCTGTGTCTGTCGCCGCGCTTGCGACCGCTCCCGCAGCGTCGGGAACAATCCTTCCGCCGGTGCCACACGGCCGCGACGTGATGGTGATCTGGGCATTTACGGGTTCCTTTCGACGGTTCGGGTTCGCGCCGTCGAGAGGAAGCTGCCAGTCGAGGACAGTTCGCCGCGCAGACAGAAGGCATGGGACGAACAGCCCATTCCGACCAATCAACGCGGCCACATGCCCTCCATGGCGCTGGCTCGCTTGAACAGCTTCCGCGTGAGCGGCAGCTATATCCGCCTTGTGGATCGGTCCGTTGGCTCGCGCAACTGCTAAAAGACGCCGTGGACCGCCAACAGGACCATGCGGCGGATTGGGGGCTCCTCTCGCCACGACGCCGGCCCATAACCGCCGGTTGCGCCGGCCAGAACCCAAGCCCAAGTCGGAGAGGAGTCAGAGAGGAGGTGGCGGTTCAGATATTGATATCTTATGGGATGTCTATATATGCTGACTTCCATGAGACTGGTTCTCGACACCAACGTCATCGTGGCGGCGTTCCGCAGCCGCAGCGGAGCGAGCAACGCAGTGTTGCGGCTGGTTGACCGAGGTGTTGTGACACTGCTTTGTTCGACGGCGCTGTTCCTGGAATACGAGGCAGTGCTGAGCCGGGAGGAAACCCGGCTGGTGACGGGGCACAAGCTGGAAGATGTCGCGGCGGTGATGAGCGCGCTTGCCGCTGTCTCCGAGGGCGTCGACATCTCGTTTCGGACACGGCCGATGTTGTCAGATATCGCAGATGAGATGGTGCTGGAGGCGGCGCTGAACGGGCAGGCCGAGGCGATCGTGACGCATAACGTCAAAGACTTCCGTCCGGCCCTCACGCTGGGCGTCACCATCGCAACCCCGGGAGAGATCCTCAGGAGACTGAACGCATGACGCAGACCCAACGCTACAAATATCCGCTGCAACTGCCGCAGTCGCTCAAGGAGACGGCGGCGCGGCTGGCGCAGGAGGACGGGGTATCGCTCAATCAGTGGATCGTTTCGGCGGTCGCGCAGAAGATCGGTGCGGTAGAGACCGCCGCCGATTTTCTGAAGGCACGCGCAGGCATGGCGGAGCGCGGTGACCTGACGCGGCTTCTTGAGCGGGCACCGGATGTGCCGCCGATGCCGAAGGATGCGATCAAGAACTGACCGAGCGGAGGCCCATCGCCATGAAGCCCGCGGGGGGGGGGGGGACAGCCGGGGCTGCGGTGCGCCGACCAAAGACGTATGAAG
>CAZVTK010000209.1:1261-6711 GCA_964629765.1 uncultured Mesorhizobium sp. | reverse complement strand
TCCGGCGAGCCCTACAACCGCGACCCGCGCGGCACCGCCAAGAAGGCCGAGGCCTACATGAAGGCGGAAGGCATCGGCGACACGATCTATGTCGGCCCCGAGGCCGAGTTCTTCGTCTTCGACGACGTCAAGTACAAGGCAGATCCGTACAACACCGGCTTCAAGCTCGATTCGTCGGAACTGCCGTCCAACGACGACACCGACTACGAGACGGGCAACATGGGCCATCGCCCGCGTGTCAAGGGCGGCTATTTCCCGGTGCCGCCGGTCGATTCGCTCCAGGACATGCGCTCCGAGATGCTGACCGTGCTCGGCGAGATGGGCGTGCGCGTCGAAAAACACCATCACGAGGTGGCGGCGGCCCAGCACGAGCTCGGCGTCAGGTTCGACACGCTGGTGCGCAACGCCGACAAGATGCAGATCTACAAATACGTCGTGCACCAGGTGGCCAACGCCTACGGCAAGACGGCGACCTTCATGCCCAAGCCGATCTTCGGCGACAACGGCTCAGGCATGCATGTGCACCTGTCGATCTGGAAGGGCGGCAAGCCGACCTTCGCCGGCAACGAATATGCGGGCCTGTCGGAAAGCTGCCTCTTCTTCATCGGCGGCGTCATCAAGCACGCCAAGGCCGTCAACGCCTTCACCAACCCGCTGACGAATTCGTACAAGCGGCTGGTGCCGGGCTACGAGGCACCGGTGCTGCTGGCCTATTCGGCGCGCAACCGCTCGGCCTCGTGCCGCATTCCCTTCGGCACCTCGCCCAAGTCCAAGCGCGTCGAGGTCCGCTTCCCCGACCCGGGCGCGAACCCCTATCTCGGCTTCGCCGCGCTGCTCATGGCCGGCCTCGACGGCATCAAGAACAAGATCCATCCCGGCCAGCCGATGGACAAGGACCTGTACGACCTGCCGCCGAAGGAGCTGAAGAAGATCCCGACGGTCTGCGGCTCGCTGCGCGAGGCGCTGATGAGCCTCGACAAGGACCGCGGCTTCCTGAAGGCCGGCGGCGTGTTCGACGACGACCAGATCGACGCCTTCATCGAACTGAAGATGGCCGAGGTGATGCGCTTCGAGATGACGCCGCACCCGGTCGAGTTCGACATGTATTATTCGGTCTGACGGCCGACAGATCCGGCTACGGTGAGAACCCCGGCGGTGACGCCGGGGTTTTTCGTGTCATAATGCGCGCCGTTCATCGATCGGGGGCGAAGGATGGCGGCGACCGGAGCGGAACTGTTCAATCCCGCGACCCGCACGCGCGTGGTCTTCGTGACCGTGCCGGCGGACAATGGCGGCCGGGCGATCGCCGTCGACTGGTTCGTGCCGCCCGGCGAGACCTTGCCCAGCCGGCCGCACTACCATGCGGGACCGCAGGGCGGCGTGGCGGAGCGGTTCGACATCCTGGCGGGGCGGGCAGCTCTCGCCCTCGGCAAGCGCAAGCTCGTCGTGGAGGCGCCGGCGACGATCGATGTCGCCTTCAACGAGCTGCACGTCCATCCGTCCAACGCGGGAGACGGCGAACTGCATGTGCGCCAGCGCGCCGAGCTCGACCCGCCGCAGCCCGACGTGCTCTTCAGGCTCGAACGCTTCTTCGAGACGCTGATGGCGCTGTCGCAGCAAGGCAAGGTCCGACGCAACGGCGACATCAAGAATCCGCTGCAACTGGCCGTGACGCTTGATGCTTTCCTTCTCGATCCGACCTTCCTGCCGGGGCTTCCGCAAGGTGCCCAGAAGGTCATCTTCGGGGGGCTTGCGAAGGTGGCGAGGCGCCTCGGCTACGTGCCCTATCACGCTCCCGCCTTCGGCCGCGCCCCGGACTGATCGCGCGCTTGCGGCAGCACGCACAACGAAAAACCCCCGGGCGATGCCCGGGGGTTTTATATTTCGGGGACTTTGCCGCGTCCGGCTCAGTTGCCGGCAGCGGCCGCCTTGGCCTTTTCCTGCTCCTCGCGCAGCTTGCGCTGGAAGTCCTCGTTGTTCTTGTTCACGAACTCCTCGAGCTGGCGCTGGCGCTCCTCGATGTCGGACTGCTGGAGCGCGGGGCCGTCGAAGGCCGCGGTGAAGCCGGACAGCGACAGCGGGATCGGATTGGGCTGGCTCTGGAAATTCACCGAGGTCAGCGTGAGCTGCGAGCCGCGCTTGAACGAGTTGACCATTTCGTCCGTCAGCGCGACCTCGGCGATGCAGCGGTCGGGCAGGCAGATCATGTAGTCGACCTTGCGCGACTGGCCGCCGTCGATCTGGAGGCCGATGCCGGGCGGCACGAGGCGGCCGGACGGCACGGTGATCTGGAAGATCTTGCGGTTCACCTTGCCCTTGAGCTCGATCAGCGAGACGCCGGTGATGAGCTGGCCGGAATCGGCGACGATGATGTTCTGCACGTTGCAGATATCGACGTCCTCCTGCTTGGTACAGGCCTTGAACCAGCCTTCCGGAACCTGCGGTGCGGCCTGTGCGAAGGCCTGCGACGCGCCGGCCGCGAAGACCGACACCGCGGCGGCGGCGAGGACCGGCAGGCGCTTGTTGGTCAGTTTCCGCCTTGTCATCCTATCCCATTCCTCTCAAGATCGGGGGCCGGCACCACTGCGGTGCGTTCGCCCGGTAGGTGTTGGCCAAATACGGCAACAGCATGACTTCGAGCGCGTGTTACAACGCATGGGCTCCCGAATCCAGTCCGGCGCGGGGCTGGAGGCGGGCGGCGCAGTCGTTCGGCGGCGCGACGTGCTAAAGATGCCACGAATCGACCGCGGGGAAGGACAGATGTCCCGTTCGCTCATCTTTGCATGTCTGGGCGCTGCCTTGGCCGCCATCCTGGCCACTGGAGGGCCGGCCGCCGCCCAGCCTTCGCACGGCATCGCCATGCATGGGGAGCCGGCGCTGCCCGCGGGCTTCGCCCACCTTCCCTATGCCAATCCGCAGGCGCCCAAGGGCGGGCGTATCAATTACGGCGTCCAGGGATCGTTCGACAGCCTGAACCCCTTCATCGTCTCCGGCGACGGCGCGCGCGGGCTGTTCGACGCAGAGTTCGGCAACAACGTCTTCGACACGCTGATGATGCGCTCGCGCGACGAGGCGTTCACGCTCTACCCGCTGCTGGCCGAGAGCGTCGAGACGGACGCGGACCGGACCTTCGTCGAGTTCACGCTCAATGCGGCAGCGCGGTTCTCCGACGGCGCCCCGGTGACGCCGCAGGACGTGATCTTCACCTACGAGCTTTTGCGCGAGAAGGCGCGGCCCATCTATCGCTCATGGATCGGCGTCATCGACAAGATGGAGATCGTCGGGACGCGCGGCGTGCGCTTCACCTTCAACGACAAGGCCGACCGCGAATCGCCGCTGCTGCTGGCCATGCTGCCGATCCTGCCGAAACACGCGACGGACGCTGCGACCTTCGACAAGTCGTCGCTCAAGCCGCTGGTCGGCTCGGGCCCCTATGTCGTCGACAGCGTGCGGCCGGGCGAGCTGGTCGTGCTGAAGCGCAACCCCGGCTACTGGGCGAAGGACCTGCCCACCAAGCGCGGCTTCGACAATTACGACGAGGTGCGCATCAACTACTTTCGCGACGCCAACACCATCTTCGAAGCCTTCAAGAAGGGGCTGGTGGACGTTCAGGCCGAGGGCGACCCGGTGCGCTGGGCCGGCGACTACGCGTTCCCGGCGGTGGCCGACGGGCGCGTGAAGAAGTCGGAATTCGGGCGCGGCACGCCGTCCGGCATGTTCGGCTATGTGCTGAACACACGCCGGGAGGTCTTCAAGGATCCGGCGGTGCGCGCGGCAATAGCCGGCCTGTTCGACTTCGAATGGGCGAACCGCAACCTCTTCGCCGACGGCTACCGGCGCACGAAGAGCTATTTCGACGGGTCGGAACTGTCCGCCTCAGGCGTGGCGGCCTCCGAGGCCGAGGCGGCGCTGCTGGCGCCCTACCCCACCGCCGTGCGCCCCGATGTCATGGACGGCTCGTGGGCGCCGCCGGTGTCGGACGGCTCGGGCCGCGACCGCGCCTTCCTGCGCAAGGGGCTGGATGCGCTGCGCGCGGCCGGCTACGAACTCAGAGACAACCGCATGACCGGGCCGGACGGCAAGCAGCTCTCGTTCGAGATACTGCTCAACGGCAAGAGCGGCGAGGCCGTTTCGCTCGCCTGGCAGCGCACGCTGGGCAGCCTCGGCATCGCCGCCGAGATCCGGTCGGTCGACAGCGCCCAATATCTCCAGCGCCAGCGCATCTACGATTTCGACGCCATGCTGATGACCTATACGGCGTCGCTGTCGCCCGGCGTCGAGCAGGCGTTCCGCTGGGGCTCGGCCTCGCGCGACCAGGACGGCACCTACAATTTCGCCGGCGCGGCGGATCCTGCGATCGACGCGGCGATCGCGGCGATGGTGGCGAGCCGCGAGCGGGACGCCTTTGTCGCCGCCACCCGCGCGCTCGACCGCGTGCTGCTCTCCGGCGCCTATGTCGTGCCGCTCTATCATTTGCCCCGGCAACTCATCGCCCACTGGTCCAACATCCGCCAGCCGGACAAGAGCTCCGTCTACGGCGCGCAGATGCCAACCTGGTGGGACGACGGCAGCCGCAAGTAGGACAAGGAGGCCCGTCATGGCCGAAAATCTCGATATCCGCATCGACGTCGTCTCCGACGTGGTCTGCCCGTGGTGCTATGTCGGCTCGCGCCGGCTCGCCGCAGCGCTCGCCGGCCTGCCGCGGATCGCGGCCGAGGTTCATTGGCGGCCCTATCAGCTCGACCCGACGATCCCTGCCGAGGGCATGGACCGCAAGGCATACATGCGAAACAAGTTCGGCAACGACGAGCGCATCCGCGAGGTGCACGACAGGCTCATCCAGTCAACGCTTGATGCCGGCATAGACTTCGCCTTCGAGAAGATCGCGGTGGCCGCCAACACGCTCGACGCGCACCGGCTGATCCGCTGGGCCGGCGGACAGGGCAGCGCCATGCAGGACAAGGTCGTGCGCGCCCTGTTCAAGGCGAATTTCGAGGACGGACGCAACATCGGCGACCACGCGGTGCTCGTGGAGATCGCGCGCGAGGCGGGGATGGATGCGCCCGTCGTGGCGGCGCTGCTGCCTACCGATACCGACCGCGAGGCGGTGCGCGAGGAGATCGCGCAGGCGCAGCGCATGGGCGTGACCGGCGTGCCCTGCTTCCTGCTGGAGAACAAATACGCGGTCATGGGCGCGCAGCCGACGCAGGCGCTGGCCGACGCGATCCGGCAGGTCGCCGAGGCGAAGGCGGCGGGAAAGCTCGACGCGGCGGAGTAGGCGCCTCTTCCTTCTCCCCGTTCACGGGGAGAAGGTGGCCCGAAGGGCCGGATGAGGGGCAACGCGAACCTGGCAAAGTGGGCGCTGCCCCTCACCTGCCGGCCCGCAACCACACCCCCGAAACGGGGGGGGGGAGGCAAAACCCCAACCCCGTATTGGCCCCCAGCGTCAC
>CAZVTK010000209.1:0-1251 GCA_964629765.1 uncultured Mesorhizobium sp. | reverse complement strand
CCCGCCTGGGGGGTGGTTGGGCGGCCGCGCCGGGGCTGGGGGCCCCCCCCCGCGAACCTGGCAAAGTGGGCGCTGCCCCTCACCTGCCTGCCGGCATCCTCTCCCCGTAAACGGGGAGAGGAAGGCAAACCGCCTACGCCTTCTTCTCCACCAGCTTCACCAGTTGCGTGACGATCACCGCCGCGCCCGACAGGCGCTTTTCCGGCGTCGGCCAGTCGCGGATGAAGACCACGCTCTGGTCCGGCCGGATTTTTGCCAGCGAGCCCTGCTCGCCGATATAGCGCACCAGCCCGACCGGCTCCGGGAACTCGCGGTTGCGGAACTGGACGACCACGCCCTTCGGCCCCGCGTCGACCTTCTCGACGTTGGCCTTGAAGCACAGCGCCTTGATGTAGACGATCTTCAGGAGGTGCTCGACCTCCTGCGGCAGCGGGCCGAAGCGGTCGATCAGCTCGGCGCCGAAGCCGTCGATGTCGCCGACGGTATCGATCTCGCCGAGCCGGCGGTAGAGGCCGAGGCGAAGCTGGAGGTCCGGCACGTAGCTCTCGGGGATCATCACGGCGGTGCCCACCGTGATCTGCGGCGACCAGCCGCCCTGCGCGGCATCGTCGTCGCCCCTCACCTCGGCGACCGCTTCCTCCAGCATCTGCTGGTAGAGCTCGTAGCCGACCTCCTTGATATGGCCCGACTGCTCCTCGCCGAGCAGGTTCCCGGCGCCGCGAATGTCGAGGTCGTGGCTGGCGAGCTGGAAACCGGCGCCGAGCGAATCCAGCGATTGCAGCACCTTCAGCCGCCGCTCGGCCGTGCCGGTCAGCGTCTTGCCGGCCGGCAGGGTGAACAGCGCATAGGCGCGCAGCTTGGAGCGGCCGACGCGCCCGCGGAGCTGGTAGAGCTGCGCCAGCCCGAACATGTCGGCCCTGTGCACGATCAGCGTGTTGGCGGTGGGAATATCGAGGCCCGATTCGACGATGGTGGTCGACAAAAGCACGTCGTACTGGCCGTCGTAGAAGGCGTTCATGATGTCGTCCAGCTCGCCGGGCGCAAGCTGGCCGTGGGCGGTCGCGACCTTCAGCTCGGGCACCTCGCGGGCGAGGAACTCCCTGATGTCGGCAAGGTCGGCGATGCGCGGCACGACGTAGAAGCTCTGGCCGCCGCGGTAGCGCTCGCGCAGCAGCGTCTCGCGGATCACCAGCGGATCGAAGGGCGAGATGAAGGTGCGCACCGCCATACGGTCGACCGGCGGCGTGGCGA
>CAZVTK010000208.1:0-6780 GCA_964629765.1 uncultured Mesorhizobium sp. | reverse complement strand
CAACAGGCTGGAGGAGCATCAGAAGGGGAAGATCGTCGTCGACGGCAAGGAACTCACCAACGATCTCAAGAAGATCGACGAGGTGCGCCGCGAGGTCGGCATGGTGTTCCAGCACTTCAACCTCTTCCCGCATCTGACCATCCTCGAGAACTGCACGCTGGCGCCGATCTGGGTGCGCAAGGTGCCCAAGAAGCAGGCCGAGGAAACGGCGATGCACTTCCTCAAGCGTGTCAAGATCCCCGAGCAGGCGAACAAATATCCCGGCCAGCTCTCCGGCGGCCAGCAGCAGCGCGTCGCCATCGCCCGCTCGCTGTGCATGAACCCGCGCATCATGCTGTTCGACGAGCCGACCTCCGCGCTCGACCCCGAGATGATCAAGGAGGTGCTGGAGACCATGGTCGGCCTCGCCGAGGAAGGCATGACCATGCTGTGCGTGACCCACGAGATGGGCTTTGCACGGCAGGTGGCCAACCGCGTCATCTTCATGGACCAGGGCCAGATCGTCGAGCAGAACACGCCGGACGAGTTCTTCGACAACCCGCAGCACGAGCGGACGAAACTGTTCCTCAGCCAGATCCTGCACTGAGGCGTGCGCTTGCACCGCACGGGGAGGCGGCACCGAGAGAAGGCCGCCTGTGGGCGGCCTTGCGCGTTTCAGGCGACCTATTCGTCGTTGGCGGGAACATCGTTGACGACCAGCGCGTCTACGTCCTGTCCGCCGTAGTAGATGGCGAGAACAACAACCCTGTCATCGTCGATGCGGAACGCGATGGTGGCCCGGTTGCGAAATCCCACGATCCGCACCCTCGCACCGATGCCAGGGCGCCGTGTGCCGCGCTTGGGAAATAAAGAGAAGCGACCGCAATACTCCACGATTGAATCGACGAAACGATCGGCGATGCGGGCACCGGAAATTCCGGCAATGTAGTCGTTGAGTTCCTGAAGTTGGCGTTGCGCGTGTTTCGAGAAAACGATCCGGTATTTCATCGCCGTTCTGAACGGGCTCGCCGGTGCTCGGCCAGGAAATCCTTCACCTGTTCGATCGTGCGTACGCTTGCCGGATCGCGCTCGACTTCGTCATAAGCCGCGACGACCTCCGTCCGCAGCCAGTGCTCAAGGCCCTCGGCTTCCTTGCGGAAGTGGCTCAAGCCGTCCGCGATGACCTCGCTCTCGTTGGCATAGCCGCCCATCGCGACCTTGGCCGCGACCATGTCGGCGAGGTCGGCGGGCAGTTCGATGCTCAGTTTTTTCGTGGCGGGAGCCATGGCGCTGTCCTCTTTCACTGACTTTAGCATCCATTTGCTGCAGCCAGAAGCTTTAGCGCTTTCCCACCTCCGCCATGGCGTCGAAACCGTAGATCCAGTCGAAGTCGGCAATCAGCCTTTCGGGCAGGCGGCGGCCGAGCACGACGTTGCGTCCCAGCCGGGTGAAGCCGCCGGCGTTCCACATCCATTTGTTGAAGCGGCCGCGCCTTGCCACCTGCTCCACCCGCGGCCGGCGCGCGGCCTCGTAGGCTTCCAGCGCCCCGGCGAGATCGTCGGGCGCGGCCGCCACGCGCTCGGCGAGCGTCACCGCGTCCTCGATCGCCATCGCCGCGCCCTGCGCCGCATAGGGCGGCATCGCATGCGCCGCGTCGCCGATCAGCGCTGCGCCCTGCCGCGCCGTCCAGGCAAGGCCGGGCGGCACCTCGTGGATCGGCCAGAACGTCCACGGGCCCGCCTCGCGGGCGATGGTGCCGAGCGGGCCGCGCACGCCGCGCATGGCGGTCGCCAGCGGCGTCGCGTCGGGCTCGCCCTTCGCCAGCGGATCCCACTTGCCCTTGGCGATGGCGACGAGGTTGAGGGCCGTGCCCCCACGCACGGGATAGGCGACGAGATGGAACCGCGGGTCGAGGAACACGCTCACCTGGTCCGGCGGCATCAGCGCCTCCAGCGCGGCGCCCATGCGGCTGTCGCGCTTGAGCGTGGCGCGCCACGCCACCTCGCCGGTGAACCGTTCCGAATGGTGGCCGCTGCCGAGCGCGCGCACCGCCGACCAGACGCCGTCGGCCCCGACGAGAAGCAGCGGCATCGCCTCCGAGACGGCGCCGCCGCGCTGGATCGAGACCGTCACCCCGCGCGCATGCAGCGCCGCGTCGTTCACCCGCGCGCCGGTGGTGAGCTCGATGTCGGGGTCGCGCGCGGCGCGGGTCCTCAGCGCGCTCTGGAGGTCGGCGCGGTGGACGACGAGATAGGGCGCGCCCCACCGCGCCTCGGCCGCTTCGCCGAGCGGAACCTCAGCCAGCTTGCGCTGCCGCTTCGCCTCGTGCAGCACGATCCGCTCGGGCCGGATCGCGGCGGCACGGAAATAGTCGGTGACGCCGAGCCGGTCGAGCAGCCTGGTCGCGTTGGGCGAGAGCTGGATGCCCGCGCCGACCTCGACCAACTCCGGCGACTGCTCGAACACGCGCACCGCATAGCCGCGCCGGGCAAAGGCGATGGCCGCCGTCAGGCCGGCTATGCCGGCTCCGGCGATCACCACCTGCCGCGGCCGGCCGACCTCCATCGCGCTTCTCCGCGGTTCAGGCGGCCTTCTCCACGAGGAGCGCGCCGGCGGGCAGGGTCTGGTCCGCATGCAGCGCCGGGTCGAACACATAGAGCGTCGAGCAGTAGGGGCAGACCTTCTCGTTGTCGTCGCCCATGTCCAGGAACACATGCGGATGGTCGAACGGCGCGCTCGCGCCCACGCACATGAATTCCTTCACGCCGATGGCGATGCGGGCGTGGCCGGCATCGTTCTGGAAATGCGGTATGGAGTGTCCGGCCATTGCGGTGGTTCCCTGCCTGCTGCGGCCAGCCTGCCGCGCTGCGAGGCCGGGTTTGCAGCATGGCCGACCGCTTGGCAAGCATGTTATGAATCTGTCGCAATACGCAGCCATAGACTAGGCTCCATGCGCCGCTTGCCCTGGGTTTCGACATGAACGACATGACGCCGGCTGCGGCCGACACCTCGACAGCTCTCCCGGCCCTCCGAGGGGACCCAAAGGGCGACCAACGGGCAGAGATGTCCGCCGACCGCTTCGTCAACCGCGAGTTCTCCTGGCTCCAGTTCAACCGCCGCGTGCTGGAGCAGTCGCGCTTCGCCAGCCATCCGCTGCTGGAGCGGCTGCGCTTCCTCGCCATCTCGGCCACCAATCTCGACGAGTTCTTCATGGTGCGCGTGGCCGGGCTCGCCGGGCAGGTGCGCGAGGGCATCGTCGAGCGCAGCGCCGACGGGCGCACGCCGCAGGAGCAGCTCGACCAGCTCCTGGTCGAGGTCGGCCATCTCCAGATCGAGCAGCAGGAATGCTTCTCCGAGCTGCTCGATCTGCTCGGCCGCGAGCAGATCGAGCTTGTGCGCCCCGACGCGCTGGTCAAGGAGGACCGGCGCTGGCTCGACACCTATTTCGAGGAGGCGGTGTTTCCGGTGCTGACGCCGCTTTCCATCGATCCGGCGCATCCGTTCCCGTTCATCCCCAATCTCGGCTTCTCCATCGCGCTGACCCTGCGCCACAAGGCGACAAGCGAGGAGATGACCGCGCTCCTGCGCCTGCCCACCTCGCTGCGCCGCTTCATCCAGCTTCCCGAGCGCAAGGGCTGCGTGCGCTTCATCGCGCTGGAGGAGGTGGTGGGGCTCAATATCGGCCGCCTGTTCCCGGGCTACGAGCTCAGGGGATCGGGCACGTTCCGGCTCATCCGCGATTCGGATATCGAGGTGGAAGAGGAGGCCGAAGACCTCGTGCGCCTGTTCGAGACGGCGCTGAAGCGGCGCCGGCGCGGCCAGGTGATCCGCATCGAGTTCGACGGCGCCATGCCCGGGCCGCTGCGCGACTTCGTCGCCGGGGAGCTCGGCGTCGCCGCCTCGCGCATCAGCGTGCTGGCCGGTCCCCTGGCGCTCAGCCAGATTTCCGAGATCGTCGCCCTGCCGCGCGACGACCTGAAGTTCGCGCCCTACAACGCCCGCTTCCCCGAGCGCATCCGCGACCGCGGCGGCGACTGCTTCGCCGCCATCCGCGAGAAGGACATGGTGGTGCACCACCCCTACGAATCCTTCGACGTGGTGGTGCAGTTCCTGCGCCAGGCGGCGATGGACCCGGAGGTCGTCGCCATCAAGCAGACGCTCTACCGCACCTCCAACGACAGCCCCATCGTGCGCGCCTTGATCGACGCGGCCGAGGCCGGCAAGTCGGTCACCGCGCTGGTCGAGCTCAAGGCCCGCTTCGACGAGGAGGCCAACATACGCTGGGCGCGCGACCTGGAGCGCGCCGGCGTGCAGGTGGTGTTCGGCTTCATCGAGCTGAAGACCCACGCCAAGATGTCGCTGGTGGTGCGCCGCGAGGACCAGAAGCTGCGCTCCTACGTCCATCTCGGCACCGGCAACTACCACCCCATCACGGCGCGCATCTATACGGACCTGTCCTTCTTCACCTGCGATCCGGCGCTCGCGCGCGACGTCACCAAGGTGTTCAATTTCATCACCGGCTATGCCGAGCCGACGGTGGAGATGAAGCTGGCGCTGTCGCCCTTCACGCTGCGCAAGCGCATCCTCGGGCACATCGCCGAGGAGATCGAGCACGCCCGCGCCGGCCGCCCGGCGCAGATCTGGATGAAGATGAACGCGCTGGTCGACCCGGAGATCATCGACGCGCTCTACGAGGCGAGCGCCGCCGGCGTCGAGATCGACCTCGTCGTGCGCGGCATCTGCTGCCTGCGCCCGGGCGTGCCCGGCCTGTCGGAGAACATCCGCGTCAAGTCGATCGTCGGCCGCTTCCTCGAGCACAGCCGCATCTTCTGCTTCGGCAACGGCTCGGGCCTGCCGTCGGACAAGGCGCTGGTCTATATCGGCTCGGCCGACATGATGCCGCGCAATCTCGACCGCCGCGTCGAGACGCTGGTGCCGATCACCAACCCGACTGTGCATGACCAGGTGCTGGACCAGATCATGCTGGGCAATCTCATGGACAACCAGCAGAGCTTCGAGGTAATGCCCGACGGAACCTCGCGGCGCCTCGTGCCCGACGAGGGCGAGGAGCCGTTCAACGCGCAGGAATATTTCATGACGAACCCCAGCCTGTCCGGCCGCGGCGATGCCCTGAAGAACAACGCGCCGAAGCGGATCGCCCGCCAGGGCCGCCGCAGGAAGGCTTCGGCAGCGCGGGCCGGATGATCGTGCACTCGCAGGGGCGGCTCCAGGACCGGCGGCCGCTCTCCGTCATCGACATCGGCTCGAACTCGGTCCGCCTCGTCATCTACGAGGGCATCGCCCGCTCGCCCACCGTGCTGTTCAACGAGAAGATGCTGGCCGGCCTCGGCCGCGGCATCGTCTCCACCGGCCGGCTCGACCCCGGCGCCGTCGAGCGCTCCATGGCCGAGTTCCGCCGCTTTCGCGCGCTCTCCGAGCAGGCCGGGGCCGAGACGCTCTATGTCATCGCCACCGCCGCCGCCCGCGAGGCCGAGAACGGCGTCGACTTCATCCACCGCGCCGAGGACGTGCTCGGCACGCCGATCCGCGTGCTCTCCGGGCGCGAGGAGGCGTACTATTCGGCGCTGGGCGTCATCTCGGGCTTTTATCCGGCCGACGGCATTGCCGGCGACCTCGGCGGCGGCTCGCTGGAGCTGATCGACGTCGCGGGACGCCGGATCGGAGAGGGCATCACCTTGCCGCTCGGCGGGCTGCGGCTTCAGGACATGACCCGCAATTCCACCGCCGAGGCCGCCAGGGTGGCGCGCCGGGAGCTGAAGCGGGCCGAGTTCCTGCCCGCCGGCGAGGGGCGCACCTTCTACGCGGTCGGCGGCACGTGGCGAAACCTCGCCCGCCTGCACATGAACGCGGTCGGCTACCCGCTCAACGTGATGCACCACTACGAGATGGGCATAGCCTCGTCGGCGGCTTTCCTGTCGCAGGTCGCGTCCGGCGACATGGACCGCATCAAGGGCATCGAACGCATCTCCAAGAGCCGCCGCGCACTGCTGCCCTATGGCGCCGTCGTGCTTCAGGAGATCGTGCGCGCCATGAAGCCGGCGCGAATCATCGTCTCGGCGCTGGGCGTGCGCGAGGGCTATCTCTACGAGCTGCTGCCGCCCGAGCTGCAACTGGAGGACCCGCTGCTCTCGGCCGCCGACGAGCTCGCGGTGCTGCGCTCGCGCTCGGCCACCCATGCGCGCGAACTGGCCCGCTGGACCGGCGAGACGCTGGCGCTGCTCGGCGTCGCCGAGACGCCGGACGAGGCGCGCTATCGCGAGGCCGCCTGTCTGCTGGCCGACATAGGCTGGCGCGCCCATCCCGAATATCGCGGCACGCAGTCGCTCAACATCATCTCGCACGCTTCCTTCATCGGCATCGACCATCCCGGCCGGGCGCTGATCGCGCTGACCAACATGTTCCGCCACGACGGCATCTACGACGACCTCGTGACGCCGGAGATGCGGGCGATGGCGACGCCGCGCTACGTCGAGCGCGCCAAGCTGCTCGGCGCGATCATGCGCGTCGTCTACCTGCTGACGGCCTCGATGCCGGGCGTCATCCCGCGGCTGAGATGGGAAAAGCGCGGGGACAGGGCGTTCACCCTGTACGTCCCGGCCGACCTTGCCGGTCTCATGGGCGAGCGGCCCGAAGGCCGCATGGCCGGGCTCGCCAAGGTGACCGGGCTCGATCTGAAGCTGGCGGTGGCGGAGGGTTGACATTCCGGTCGTGAGTGCCGGCGCCCTTTCGCGCCCCCCTCTGTCCTGCCGGACATCTCCCCCTCAAGGGGGGAGATTGGAT
>CAZVTK010000207.1:6638-6866 GCA_964629765.1 uncultured Mesorhizobium sp. | reverse complement strand
TGGCTGATGGCGTCGCCCATCAGCGACCAGCCCTTGAGCACGAGGAAGGGCGACAACAGGCCCATGGGCAGCGCCGCCAGCGCGGCGATCAGGAACGCCTGCTGCATGAACGGGAACTGGAAGGGGAGGAGCAGGCTATCGAGCACTAGGATACCCCCCTCCGGCGGGGCGGCCCCCGCACCCCACACCACGGGGGGGGGGATTTTGGAAAGTGTGATGACAACAAAA
>CAZVTK010000207.1:0-6628 GCA_964629765.1 uncultured Mesorhizobium sp. | reverse complement strand
CGGGGGGGAGTTGGTTTTTCCTTAGGGTTTTCGCCAACCTCCAATGTTGGGCTAATGCCTTGCGGCCGTCCAATCTTCCCCCTTGAGGGGGAGATGGCCGGCAGGCCGGAGGGGGGTGTTGCTCGCATCACCATCACACCGCCTTCGCCTTCCTTCTCGCCGCGAGCCAGCCATGCTTGGGCGCGAGGAAGAACGCGGCCAGGAACACCAGTGTTTGCAGCACCACGATCACCCCGCCGGTGGCGCCGTCGAGGAAGTAGCTTAGATAGGCGCCGGCAAAGCTCGTCGTCGCGCCGATGACGATCGACAGGATCACCAGCCGGCCGAAACGGTCGGTCAGGAGGTAGGCCGTGGCGCCGGGCGTCACCACCATGGCGATGACCAGGAACGCGCCGACCGTCTGGAGCGCCGCCACCGTGGATGCCGCCAGCAGGGCGAAGAACACGATGCGCAGCAGCGCCGGATTGATGCCGATCGAGCGCGCATGCGTCTCGTCGAAGAAGGCGACCATGAAGTCCTTCCACTTGGCCGCCATCACGACGAAGGTCACGCCGGAGATGATGGCGAGCTGGAGCGTGTCGGCCGGGGTGATGGCGAGGATGTTGCCGAGCACGATGGTCTGGATGTTCACCGCCGTCGGGTTGAGCGACACCATGAACAGGCCGAGCGCGAAGTAGGACGAGAAGATCAGCCCGATGATGGCGTCTTCCCGGAGCTTCGTCTGGAGGTTGAGGAACAGCATCGCCGCCGCCGCGAGGCCGCCCGAGATGAAGGCGCCCAGCGCGAAGGGCAGGCCGAGCATGTAGGCGCCGGCGACGCCCGGCACGATGGCGTGGCTGAGCGCGTCGCCGATCAGCGACCAGCCCTTGAGCATCAGATAGGCCGACAGGAAGGCGCAGACCGCCCCCACCAGCGCCGACACCCACATGGCGTTGACCATGTAGCCGTAGGAAAAAGGCTCCAGCAGCACGCTCACGGCTGTTCCTTCTGCCGCTGCTCGTCGCCGTAGAAGACGAGCGGGTGCTCGTCGTCGGTGAGCACGGTCACGGCGCGGCTGTCGGCATGGGCGTCCTCGTGGAGATCGGCTCCGCCCAGCGTGAATTCGCGCAGTACGCCGCCGAATGCGCGCTGAAGGTTCTCCTGCGTGAAGACCTCGGCGGTGGGGCCGGACGCCATCACCGTGCGGTCGGCGAGCAGCACGGCGCGGTCGCAGAAGCGCGGCACGGAGCCGAGATTGTGGGTCGAGACCAGCATGATGCGCCCTTCGGCGCGCAGTTCGCCGAGCAGGGCGATGATCGCCTCCTCGGTCTTGACGTCGACGCCGGTGAACGGCTCGTCGAGCAGGATCACGCGGCCTTCCTGCGCCAGCGCGCGGGCGAGGAAGACGCGCTTCTTCTGCCCGCCGGAGAGCTCGCCGATCTGGCGCCTGCGGAAATCGGACATGCCGACCCGCGCCAGCGCCTCGTCGACCTTGCGGCGATCCTCGGCGGAGGGGATGCGCAGGAAGCCCATATGGCCGTAGCGGCCCATCATGGCCACGTCCTCGACCAGCACGGGAAAATCCCAGTCGACCTGCTCGGCCTGCGGCACGTAGGCTACCACATTGCGCTTCAGCGCGCGGCCGGCCGGCTCGCCGAGAATGGTGACCGTGCCGCGCGAGACGGGGACGAAACCCATGATCGCCTTGAAGAGGGTCGACTTGCCCGAGCCGTTGACGCCGACCAGCGCGGCCGTCGTGCCGCGCGGCAAGGCGAAGCTCGCGTCGCGCAGCGCCGTGTTGCCGTTGCGATAGGTGACGGTGACGCCCTCGACCGCGAGGCCGGCCGCTGCCGCTACGGGCTTCACCGTCATGTTCATTCGGTCAGACCCTTGGCGATGGTCTCGGTGGTCACGCGCAGCAGGTCGAGATAGGTCGGCACCGGGCCGCCGGCGTCCGACAGCGAATCGACATAAAGCACGCCGCCATATTTCGCGCCGGTCTCGCGCGCCACCTGCTCGGCGGGATCGGAGGACACGGTGCTTTCGGAGAAGATCGCCGGGATGTTGTGCGCGCGCACCGCGTCGATGACCTTGCGCACCTGCTGGGGCGTGCCCTGCGCGTCGGCGTTGATCGGCCACAGATAGAGCTCGCGCAGGCCGAAATCGCGCGCCAGATAGCTGAACGCGCCCTCGCTGGTCACCAGCCAGCGCCGCTCGGCGGGAATGGCGTCCAGCCGCTGGCGGATCGGCCCGGCGACCGCGTCGATCGCGGCCATATAGGCTTTCGCATTGGCCTCGTAGGTCGCGGCGTTGGCCGGATCGGCTTTCGCGAAAGCTTTCGCGATGTTGACCACATAGAGTTTCACGTCGGTGGGCGACATCCACGCATGCGGGTTCGGCTTGCCTTCATAGGGGCCTTCCGCGATGCCGAGCGGCTCGATGCCGTCGCTGACAATCGCGCTCTCGACCCCGCGCAGGTTGCGGAAGAAGCGCTCGAACCATTGTTCGAGGTTCAGCCCGTTCCACAGCACCAGTTTTGCTCCCTGCGCGCGCAAGATGTCGCCCGGCGTCGGCTGGTAGTTGTGGATCTCGGCATTGGGCTTGGTGATCGACTCCACGTCCGCGACATCGCCTGCGACGTTGCGGGCGATGTCGGCGATCACGGTGAAGGTCGTCACCACCTTCAGCCGCTCCTGTGCGGCGAGCGGCGATGCGGGCAGCACGAGCGATGCGCCCAACGCTGCGCCGGAGGCGAGGATGGCGCGGCGGGTGACTGGCTGGGTCATGACGGGATGCTGCTCCTGGAGGTCGATGAAGGACGTTTAGAACGCTTCCAATGTCCTGTCAATGCAGTTGCGAAGCGTTTGCAGAAAGAGGCGCGATCCCTCCCTGCAAGGGGGAGGGGACGCGCCGTGTCCGATTTGCACTTGCTGTTCGGCTGGACCATAGTCGCGCCATGAATGCGTCGCCGCCCCAGCGTCCCGACTATGAGCGCGAGCTGCGCCGGGCGGGTGTGCGCATCACGCGGCCGCGGCGCGTCATCCTCGACATTCTGGCGGCGACCGAGGACCATCCCGACGCGCTGGAGATCTTCCAGCGGGCCTCGGCTGTGGACAAGTCGATCTCGCTGTCCACCGTCTACCGCACCATGAAGCTGCTGGAGACGATGGGCGCCATCCACCGGCACGCCTTTGCCGGCGGCCCGTCGCGCTTCGAGCAGGCGTCGGGGGAGCACCACGACCATCTGATCGACCTCGACACCGGCGACGTGATCGAGTTCCACTCGAAGCGCATCGAGGAATTGCAGGACGAGATCGCCCGCGAGCTGGGCTACGAGATCGTGCACCACCGCCTGGAGCTCTACGGCCGCAAGCGGCGCAGGCGCTGAGCCGATTTCCCCGACTTTCCGCTTCTTTGCCGGCGCACCGGGTGTTCCCCTCGCACGCATCCGCTAGTATGCCGCGCTGGCAGCAAACCCCGGAGGCCGGAATGAAGGGCGTCACCGTCGTCACGCACCCGCTGGTGCAGCACAAGCTGACGATCATGCGCAAGAAGGAAACCTCCACGGCGGGTTTCCGTCGGCTGCTGCGCGAGATTTCGTTGCTGCTCTGCTACGAGGTGACGCGCGACCTCGACCTGACGACCGTCGAGATCGAGACGCCGCTCACCACCATGCAGGCGCCGACGCTGGAGGGCAAGAAGCTGGTCTTCGCCTCCGTGCTGCGCGCGGGCAACGGCCTGCTCGACGGCATGCTCGACCTCGTGCCGGCGGCGCGCGTCGCCCATATCGGGCTCTACCGCAACCACGAGACGCTGGAGGCGGTCGAGTATTTCTTCAAGGCGCCGAGCGGCCTCGGCGACCGCCTCGTCATCGTGGTCGACCCGATGCTGGCCACCGGCAACTCGGCCATCGCCGCGGTCGAGAAGCTGAAGGAGCACGGCGCGACCAATCTGCGCTATCTGTGCCTGCTGGCGGCGCCCGAAGGCATCGAGCGCTTCACCCGCGCCTTGCCGGACGTTCCCGTCTTCACCGCGGCGATCGACAGCCATCTCAACGAGAAGGGCTATATCGTGCCCGGCCTCGGCGACGCGGGCGACCGCATGTACGGCACCAAATAGGGGGAACGCCATGCGCCTGCTCGTCGCGACGGCCGGTTTCGCCCTGGCGCTGCTTGCCTCGCCCGCCATCGCGGACGAGGTCTACGATGCGTGCGTGGACAAGGGCGAGACCGACGCCGACTACCGCGTCTGCGGCCATGCGTGGGTCGAGCGCGCCGATGCCGGCCTCAACGCGGCATGGCGCGAGCTGCGCGCGGCCTCGTCCGACGAGACCGCGAAGCTGCTGCTGGACGAGCAGCGCGCGTGGAACGCCTACAAGGAAAAATCCTGCCTGTTCTGGGCCAGCGGCGAGTACGGCACGATCGGCTCGGCCCTCACCTATCCGCCATGCCGGGCGCAGGTGATCGAGGCGCGCACGGCCGAACTGCAAGCCTATCTCGAAGGCTTGGAGGAGCAATGACGTCAACCGTCGGTTAACGCTGCCGGCAGGCTGGCTCGCGGCTTAACCCGGCCGAATGGAGCGCGCGCGCATAAAGCGGGGAACGCGGAGTTCTCCCATGTTGCGCAAGCTCGTCCTCGTCGGTCTGTTCGCGGGCGGCTCGGCCTCGGTGCCGGTGCTCTACCAGACCAACCCCGACCTCTTTGAAGGTGCGGTGAAGGCCGCGCTGGAGGAGCCCGCGCCGGCGCCAGAGCCGCAGCGCCCGCTGGTGGTGATCCAGAAGGCGAAGGTCGAACCGGCGCGCAACCAGCTCTCCGGCCGCAAGGTGCGGCTGGAGCGCGATGAAAAGGGCCATTTCAACGGCGATTTCCGCATCAACGGCCGCGCCGTGGAAGCGCTGGTCGACACCGGCGCGAGCGTCGTCGCCATCAACCGCTCGACCGCGCGACGCCTCGGGCTCAACCTCGCCTCGGGCGATTTCGTCCACGACGTGGATACGGCCAACGGCATGATCAAGGCCGCCGCGATCATGCTGCCCAGCGTCGAGATCGGCCGGATCCGGGTGGCGGACGTGCAGGCGATGGTGCTGGAAGACCGCTCGCTGTCGGGCACGCTGATCGGCATGAGCTTCCTCAACCGGCTGGCGAGTTTTCGCGTGGAGAGCGGCACGCTGCTGATGGAGCAGTAGTCTAGTCAGGCGCCGATCCGGCGGATGATCGCCGGCCGGGGCGGCGGCGTGGCGTCGCCGATGCCGTAGGCCGCCGTTATCGCGACGGCTGCTTCCTCTGCTTTCGCCGCGCTGCGCGCGTGCACCAGCGCCAGCGTTTCGCCGGCCTTCACGGCGGCTCCGATGCCGGCGAGGCCGGTGATGCCCACGGCATGGTCGATCGCTTGCGCCGGGTCGGTGCGGCCGCCGCCGAGCGACACGACGGCAAGGCCGATGTCGCGGGTCGCGATCGACGCGACGACGCCGGAGCGGCCGGCCTTCACCGGCAGCTCGATCTCCGCGCGCGGCAGCAAGGCGTCCATGCGCTCGACGAAATCCGCAGGGCCGCCGAGCATCGCCACCATGCGGGCGAAGCGCTCCGTGGCGCGCCCGGACGACAGAGCGGCGGCGGCGGCTTCGAGCCCCGCCTCGACGGAAGCCTCGACGCCCGCCGAGACGAGCATCTCGGCCGCCAGCGCCAGCGTCACCTCCTCCAGTCGCGCGTCGCGACGGGCGCCGGTGAGGAAGTCGACCGCGTTCTTCACCTCCACCGCGTTGCCGGCGGCCGAGGCCAGCGGCGCGCTCATGTCGGTGACCAGCGCCGTGGTCGGCGTGCCGGCGCCGTTGGCCACGGCGACGAGGCTGTCGGCGAGCGCGAAGGCGTCCTCGTCGGTCGGCATGAAGGCGCCGTTGCCGGCCTTGACGTCGAGCACCAGCGAGCCGAGCCCGGCTGCAAGCTTCTTCGACAGGATGGAGGCGGTGATCAGCGGGATGGATTCGACCGTGCCGGTGGTGTCGCGGATGGCATAAAAACGCTTGTCGGCCGGCGCCAGCGCTGCCGTCTGGCCGATGATGGCGCAGCCCGTCTCGCGCACCACCTTGCGGAACAGCGCATTGTCCGGCTGGCTCGTATAGCCGGGGATTGAATCCATCTTGTCGAGCGTGCCGCCGGTGTGGCCGAGCCCGCGCCCCGAGATCATCGGCACATAGGCGCCGCAGGCCGCGACGATGGGCGCCAGCATCAGCGAGACGTTGTCGCCGACGCCGCCGGTGGAATGCTTGTCGGTGGCGGGGCCGGGCAGGTCCGACCAGTCGAGCACGTCGCCGGAATCGCGCATGGCCATGGTCAGCGCGACGATTTCCTCGCGGCCCATGCCGTTGAGCACGATCGCCATGGCGAGCGCCGACACCTGCGCGTCGGTGAAGGAGCCGTCCGCCAGCCCGCGCGCGAAGGCGGCTATCTCGTCGGCGCTCAGGGCATGGCGGTCGCGCTTGCGGCGGATGATCTCCTGCGGGAGCATCTTATTCGGCCGGCGAGGTGCGCGATACACCCCCCTCTGGCCTGCCGGCCATCTCCCCCGCAAGGGGGGAGATTGGCCGGCCGGATTGATTTCGCCACTCGTCAGCGAGTGGCGCAAGCGAAGATGAAAGCCAATCTCCCCCCT
>CAZVTK010000206.1:0-6876 GCA_964629765.1 uncultured Mesorhizobium sp. | reverse complement strand
CGGCCGCTATGCAGGCAAAGGGATTGGCGCCCGACGAGCCGGCTAGTCGCACGGTAGAAGTCGAGGCGTTCTGCTCGTGGTCGGCATGCAGGATGAAGATGCGCTCCATCGCGCGGGCGAGCACGGGGTTGACCTCGTATTCCTCCGCCGGCACGGCAAAGCACATGCGCAGGAAATTGGCCGCGTAGGACAGGTCGTTGCGCGGGTAAACGAAGGGCTGGCCGACATGGTACTTGTAGGCCATGGCCGCCATGGTCGGCATCTTGGCGATCAGCCGGATCGAGGCGACCATGCGCTGGTGCGGATCGGAGATGTCGGTGGAGTCGTGGTAGAAGGCCGACAGCGCGCCGACCGAGCCGCACATCACCGCCATCGGGTGGGCGTCGCGGCGGAAGCCGCGGAAGAAATGCACCATCTGCTCGTGCACCATCGTATGGCGCGTGACGCGATAGTCGAAATCGTCCTTCTGCGCCTTGGTCGGCAGGTCGCCGTAGAGCAGCAGGTAGCAGGTCTCGAGGAAGTCGCCGTGCTCGGCGAGCTGCTCGATAGGATAGCCGCGGTGCAGCAGGATGCCTTCGTCGCCGTCGATGAAGGTGATCTTCGATTCGCAGCTTGCGGTCGAGGTAAAGCCGGGATCGTAGGTGAACATCCCGGTGTCCTTGTACAGCGACGCGATGTCGACGACGTCCGGGCCAACCGTGCCTTTTCGGATCCTGAACTCGCTGCCCTTGCCGCCCGCATCGAGTTTCGCAGTCGCTTCCGTCATGGCAGTTTCCTCTCTTCACGTTTCGGGCGTCGCCGGCGGCAGCCGACGCTGGACGGCGGGTCGGACAGTCTGGAAGGCTGGTCCGGCATGATCGGCACCCCCGTATGCCGATCTGTCCTCACGCGTATGTTGCACCGCAATAGGCTGAATTCAATCGCTATTCCGCCGCTCGGCGGACATGCATTCCTTCTAATCGATTTGGTCTGCAATGCGCGACAGACTTTCCTCGCGGCCCAGCACGGCCAGAACGTCGAACACGCCCGGCGAGGTGCTGCGGCCCGTGAGCGCCGCGCGCAGGGGCTGCGCGACCTTGCCCAGCTTGAGTCCCGCCGCCTCGGCAAAGCCGCGTATGGCCGCCTCGGTGCCGGCGGCGCTCCAGTCCGTGACCGAGGCAAGGGCGGGATGCGCGCCGGCGAGCACCTTGCGCCCGTCCGCGTCGAGCAGCGCCTTAGCCTTCTCGTCCAGCGACAGCGGACGCGCCGCATAGAGGTAGTAGGCGCTTTCGGCGAGCTCGACCAGCGTCTTCGCCCGCTCCTTGAGGCCGGGCATGGCCGCCAGCAGCTTGGCCCTCAGCTCCGGGCCGATGCCGGCTGCGAGCGCGCCGCCGAGCGGAAGATACGGCAGCGCGTCGATCAGCAGGGCGAGCAGCTCGGCGTCCGGCGTGTTGCGCATGTGGACGCCGTTCAGCGCCTCCAGCTTGGCGAAGTCGAAGCGCGAGGCACCGCGATTGACGTCCTCGATCTCGAACCACTCGACCATCTCAGCGGTCGACATCACCTCGTCGTCGCCGTGGCTCCAGCCGAGACGGGCGAGATAGTTGCGCAGCGCGGCCGGCAGATATCCCATCGCGCGGTAGGCTTCGACGCCGAGCGCGCCGTGCCGCTTGGACAGCTTGGCGCCGTCGGGGCCGTGGATCAGCGGGATGTGCGCCATCACCGGGATCTCCCAGCCCATGGCGTCGTAGATGATCTGCTGGCGCGCGGCATTGGTCAGGTGGTCGTCGCCGCGGATGATGTGGGTGACGCCCATGTCGTGGTCGTCCACCACGACGGCGTGCATGTAGGTCGGCACCCCGTCGGAGCGCAGGATGATGAAGTCGTCCAGATCCTTGTTGGGAAAGCGCACGTCGCCCTGTACGCGGTCGCGCACCTGCGTCTCGCCCTTGCGCGGCGCCTTGATGCGGATGACCGGCTTGCCCCCCGCCGGCGCCTCGCCGGGGTCGCGATCCCGCCAGCGGCCGTCATAGCGGGGCGGCAGGCCGTTGGCCCGCGCGGTCTCGCGCATCTCCTCCAGTTCCGCCGGCGTGGCGTAGCAGTAATAGGCGTTGCCGCGCGCCACCAGCTCCTCGGCCACCTCGCGATGGCGTGCCGCGCGGGCGAATTGCGAGATCGGCTCGCCGTCCCAGTCGAGGCCCAGCCAGCGCAGCCCGTCGAGAATCGCGGCGGTCGCGGCCTCGGTCGAGCGCTCGCGGTCGGTGTCCTCGATACGCAGCAGCATCTGGCCGCCGGTGTGCTGCGCATAGAGCCAGTTGAACAGCGCGGTGCGGGCGCCGCCGATGTGGAGGTAACCGGTCGGGGACGGCGCGAAGCGGGTGACGACGGGTCGGGTCATGGCATTCTTCCGGAGCAGGGGGCGATGAGGCGCGGGAGGCGCAACCCGGCTGCCGCTTCTTGTGGCGGGTGATGCCGGTCATGTAGCATAGGCCGGTCGGGGCGCAAGCCTCCGCGATCGGAACCCGCCATGGCGGTGGACGCGCAGGAGCGTATGGGGGCGAGACAGGCGGGGCGCGGCGGCGACGCCGTCGCCACCGCGTTCGCACGCCTGCCCGCATGGCGCGCGGCTGCCGCCCCGCCCGCCCTTGCGAGTGCCGGCACGGGGCGTCGGATGCTCGCGCGCGCGGCCCGCGATCTGGCGCAGGAGGGTGCGCGCGGCACCGGGCTCGTCGCCTTCGTCGCCCTCTTCGGGGCAGGCGCGGCGCTCTATTTCGTGCTGCCCGCCGAGCCGCCGATGCTCATGGTCCTCGTCGCCCTGTTTGCCGGCATCGGTGCCGTGGCCGTCGCCGGCCCGGGACAATGGCGCATTCCGGCGCTTGCGGCGCTGGCCGTCGCGCTCGGCCTGTTCGCTGGCGCGTTCGAGACCTGGCGGGCGGGCACGGCCATGCTCGGCTCGCAGATCACCACGCGGCTGACCGGGCGGATCGTCGCCATTGAGGAGCGGGAAGGCGGGCGCGTTCGCCTCACCATCGACGTCGCGGCGACCGAGCGCCCGACGCTGCGCTTCGCCCCCGGCCGCATCCGCGTCACGGCGCGCGCGGTGCCGGAAACCCTGTTGCCCGGCGCGATGGTGGCGGGCGCCGTGCGGCTGCTGCCGGCGACCGGCCCGGCGCGGCCCGGAGGCTACGACTTCTCCTTCCAGAGCTATTTTTCCGGCATCGGCGCCAGCGGCTTCTTTCTTACCGGCCCCGAGGAGGTGGCGGTCCCGGCAACCGCCGCGCCGGGCGCCCGCGCGGCCGCCGCGATCGAGCGCTTTCGCGAAAGGCTGGCCGACCATATCCGGCTGCGCATCGCAGGATCCGAAGGCGAGATCGCGGCAGCGCTGGTGGCGGGCGTGCGCGGCGGGATCACCGAGGCCGACAACGAGGCGCTGCGGCGCACCGGCCTTGCGCATTTCATCTCGATCTCCGGGTTGCACATGGCGCTGGTCGCGGCGATCGTGCTGGTGGCGCTGCGCACCGGCTTTGCCGCCTTTCCCGGCTTCGCCGCGCGCCATCCGGTCAAGAAATACGCGGCGGCGGGGGCGCTCGCCGCCATCTGCGGCTACATCGTCATCTCGGGGCAGGAGGTGGCGGCCGTGCGCAGCTTCCTCATGTTTGCCGTGATGCTGGTCGCCGTGCTGTTCGACCGCGCTGCCCTGACGATGCGCAACCTCGCCATCTCCGCCGCGATCATCCTCGCCGTCGCGCCGCACGAGATCATGGGGCCGAGCTTCCAGATGTCGTTCGGCGCCACGGCCGCCCTGATCGCCGCCTATGCGTGGCATTCGGAACGCCGCGCGGGACGGACCGCCGACAGGCGCGAACGCGGCCCAACCTCGCGCGCCTTCGCCGCCGCGGCCTATTTCTTCGGCGGGCTCGCCGCGACCTCGATCATCGCCGGGCTGGCGACGACGGTGTTCGCCGTCTGGCACTTCCAGCGCGTCTCGCCGCTCGGCCTCGTCGCCAATCTCGCCGCGATGCCGATCGTCAGTCTCGTGGTCATGCCTGCCGCGCTCGCGGGCAGCCTGCTCGTGCCGCTCGGCCTGGACGCTCCCTTCTTCGCGGCCATGGGCTGGGGCCTGCGTGTGGTGATGGCGATCACTCACTGGCTGTCGGAGCGCTCGCCGCTCGATGCCGTGGGCGCCGTGCCGGCCGGGGCCGTGCTGCTGCTGACGGTCGCGCTGGCGCTGGCGACCGTCGCCACCACGGCCACGATCCGGCTGGCGGCGCTGCCGCTGCTTCTCGCGGGGCTCGTCGTCGCCGGCATGCGCGACCTGCCCGATGCGCTGGTCTCCGAGGACGGGAGACTGACGGGCGTGATGATGAACGGCGGGCGGCTCGCGGTGAACCGTCCCCGCCCGTCCGCCTTCACCGTCGCGAACTGGTCGCATGCGCTTGCCGTCGCCGGTGTCGCGCGGCCGGACATGAACGCCGCGGCCGACCTGTCCGAACCGTTGGCCGCGTCAGCGCCCGCGACGGCAGCGCAACGCCGCGAACGCCCCTTCGGTTGCGCGGGCGGGCTCTGCCTTGCCCGTCACGCAAGAGGCGCGATCATCGCCCATGCGGCGGATCAATCCGCTGCCGCGGGCGCCTGCGGCGTCGCCCATGTCGTCATCGTCGACGATGCAACCGCCGGGCGGCCTTGCGGCGACGCAAGCCTGCCGCTCGTCATCACCAAGCGCGACCTCGCGCTGCGCGGCAGCGCGGCCCTGTGGCTGGACGACCCGCTGCGGCCGCGCGCGACGTTCGCCATTCGCGAAACGCCGCGCATCTGGCACCAGCAGCGGCGCTTCTCGCGCGAGGCACGCGGCCTGCCGCCCTACCGGCGCCCCGTTGCAAGGGATGGCGGCGCGCCGACGCCCTGACGCGGCACCTGCCGTTGGGTCAGTACCGGCGGATGAGGCCGACCAGCTTGCCCTGCACCTTGACCCGGTCCGGCCCGAATATGCGCGTCTCGTAGGCCGGGTTGGCTGCCTCCAGCGCAATCGAGGCGCCCTTGCGGCGAAAACGCTTCAGCGTCGCCTCCTCGTCGTCGACGAGGGCCACGACGATCTCGCCGGGACTGGCGGTGCTGGCATTGCGGATGATCACCGTATCGCCGTCGAGAATGCCGGCCTCGATCATCGAATCGCCCTTCACCTCAAGCGCGTAGTGCTCGCCGCCGCTCAGCATCTCCGGCGGCACCGCGATGGAATGCGTCGGGCTCTGGATCGCCGAGATGGGAACGCCGGCCGCAATGCGGCCCATGACGGGCAACGACACCGAGGCCGCCGCGTCGTCGTTGGATGCCGCCGGGCGCTTCGGCTCCGGCGCCTTGCCCAGACTGCCCTGGATGACGCTTGGCGAGAATTTCTTCGCCGCGTTGAGGCCCGGCGCGATCGAATCGGGCAGGCGGATCACCTCCAGCGCCCGCGCCCGGTTGGGCAGGCGGCGGATGAAACCGCGCTCCTCGAGCGCGGTGATCAGGCGATGGATGCCCGATTTGGACGCGAGGTCGAGGGCGTCCTTCATCTCGTCGAAGGAGGGCGGGACACCGCTTTCCTTCAGGCGCTCGTGGATGAAGAGGAGAAGTTCGTGCTGCTTGCGCGTGAGCATGTCGGCCCCTTGGAGCAGCCGGCTGGAATCGCCGGCAAACAAAACCGGAACAATCTGTATCTGTTCCAGTCTTGTTCCGCAACTCTTAAAATTTGATTGAGTTCGTTAAGGCGGCGGAAATTATTTGGCGTTCGGGGCGGTCACAGTCCAGAATTATCTGACATAGCGCGGATACCACAATCTATTGAAATTGCTGGATAATTTCGCGAAATATTGGGTCCGCAATCGCGATTGGTGAACGTCACCAATCGGCCAAACGACAGTTAATTCTAGACAGCTGCTTTTGCTTGCGTTTTTTGGTGACCTGCGAACGAATGAAGGCCAAACCGGCAACTGATTGGTGACCATATTGGTGACCTTTTACTCGCTGGCTTCTCGGCGCAGAGCTTCGCGAATTGCGCGGAGCCGGGAAGCGGAAAACAGCTCGCTAGACGCTGTTCGCATGGCCAGCCCGACAATGCGTGCGGTCACATATTGATCCTCGATTACCTCATCCGTGCGCTGTGGATCATCCAGCTTCACGATCTCTCGAAAAATGCGCGTTCGATTGTCCGCGATCCAGTTCGCCCAATCTGTCACAGATGCGGGTTCCAGCTCGCGCCCTAGCTGCATCGCTGCCGACAAAAGTAGTTTTTCTCCTGCCGTGGAGCCGGCTAACGTCTCTGCGATGTGCTCGCCTACAATCGCGAAATAGTCGATGCGGTGGGAGTGCAGCAGATCGCCATAGAAGTCGTTCGGTATCGCGCTACGCCGCCGCCAAGTCGCGAGCGTCGACTTTCCAATTTTCAGTTCGCGCGCCAGCGCGTCGTCGCTGTCCACGCCGAAACGGCGCTTAAGCGCAGAGATGTAGCGATCAACGATCGACCCACTCATGACGCTTGACGCGCACGCCAGTTGCAATCATGATTGCAGCGTGAATTCATCATGGTTTCAAAAGATGCCGACGCAACCGACTATCGACCTATACACGCTCGTTAGAGCAGGATTTGTTGCGCAAGGGACATCGCTTAGCAAGTGGTGCGCGGCCAACAACATCGGTCGAATGTGGGCAATGTACGTACTGAAGGGCAAGCGTAACGGCCCTGCCGCTGGGGAACTGCGCGAGTGATTGAAAGTCGCGAGCGGTGCCAAGCTAAATGGTTGAGTGGATAAGTGTCGCGGAGTTCGCGGCCCTCGTGTCGTTGCGCCGCGAACCGGCAGCGCGAATTCTAGGCTGTGGTGACGATTTAACTATTTGAGCCATAGCATGATGCTTGCGAGC
>CAZVTK010000205.1:0-6995 GCA_964629765.1 uncultured Mesorhizobium sp. | reverse complement strand
TGGGCAACTCCTGTCCGGCTCCTACATGGACTACACCATGCCGCGCGCCGACAATCTGCCGTCCTTCGTGGTCGACACCACCAACACGCCGTGCCCGGGCAACCCGCTCGGCATGAAGGGCTGCGGCGAGGCGGGGGCCATCGGCTCGCCGCCGGCGGTGATGAACGCCGTGACCGACGCCATCGGCAACAACGAGCTTTCGATGCCGGCCACGCCGCAGAAGGTGTGGGCGGCGATCAGGGCCGCGACGAAGCATTGAGCGCAAGCGAATAGCGAATAGGGAGTAGCGAATAGGGCGAACGAGCGCAGGCGAAACAGGGTCTGTATCCCTACTCGCTATTCGCTGTTCGCTATTCGCTCTCTCCCGAAGGGAGAGACAGATGTATCAGACCACCTACCACCGCGCCTCGTCCGTCGCCGACGCCGTCAAGCGCATCAAGGGCGCCGAGGACGGCAAGTTCGTCTCCGGCGGCATGACGCTGATCCCGGCGATGAAGCAGCGGCTCGCCGCGCCGTCCGACCTCGTCGACCTGCGCCACATCGCCGAGATGAAGGGCGTCAGGGTGTCGGGCAAGGCCGTGACCATCGGCGCCGGCACGACGCATTTCGACGTCGCCAACGACGCGAAGCTGAAGGCCGTGTGCCCGGCGATCTGCCATCTCGCCGCCCATATCGGCGACCCGCATGT
The DNA here is from genome assembly GCA_964629765.1 of uncultured Mesorhizobium sp. Classification (GTDB taxonomy): domain Bacteria; phylum Pseudomonadota; class Alphaproteobacteria; order Rhizobiales; family Rhizobiaceae; genus RCIO01. Next base: position 6,307 of record CAZVTK010000205.1, on the reverse strand, counting down.
GCGCCACATGGGCACGATCGGCGGCTCCATCGCCAACAACGACCCGGCGGCAGACTATCCGGCGGCGCTGCTGGCGCTCGGCGCCGCGATCGTCACCAACAAGCGGGAGATCGCAGCGGAAAAATTCTTCAAGGGCCTGTTCGAGACGGTGCTGAAGGAGGACGAGATCGTCACGGCGGTGACCTTCACCGCGCCGGCGAAGGCGGGCTATGCGAAGTTTCCCAACCCCGCCTCGCGCTACGCCATGACCGGCGTGTTCGTCGTCAAGGACAAGGCCAATGGGAAGGACGACGTGCGGGTGGCCGTCACCGGCGCGGGCGACAACGGTGTCTATCGCGAGAAGACGCTGGAGGCGGCGCTGGGCAAGAGCTTCGAGCCGGCCGCCATCGAGGGCATGAAGCTCCCGGCGAGAAACATGATGGGCGACATCCACGCCTCGCCGGAATACCGCGCCAACCTCGTCGTGGTCATGGCCAAGCGCGCGGTGGCCGCCGCCAACGGCTGAGCGCGGGCGGCGGCGCTCAGCCGAACTCGGCGCGGATGAGGATTTCCGCGCGGGTGCCGCCGGCCTGCACGTAGCTCACGTCGGTGCCGAGGGTCTGCGCCATGGCGCGCACGATGCGCATGCCGAGCCCCGTGCCCTGCGGCGCGCCGGTGCCGTCCCAGCCGACGCCGTCGTCCTCGACGGCGAGCCATGCCGCGCCCTCCTCGTCGCGCGCCTGGAGCAGCAGCCGCACCTCGCCCGGCTCGCGGTCGGCATAGGCGTATTTGTAGGCGTTGGTGACGAGCTCGGTGACCAGCAGCCCGACGGAGATGGCGCGGTCGGTCGGCAGGCGGAAGGGCGTCAGGTCGAGGCGCATCCTCGGCCGGTGGCCGGCGGCCTTCATTGAGGTGTCGAGCTCCGCCATCAGCGCGGTCAGGTAGGAATCGAGCGCGACCGTGCGCACGTCCTCGGAGGTGTAGAGCTTGCGGTGCAGGCCGGCGATGGCGGAGATGCGCGCCTGCGTCTCGGCCAGCGCATCGCGCGCGGTCGGGTCCGACACGGCCGACGCCTGCATGCGCACCAGCGAGGCGACGAGCGCGAGGCTGTTGGCGACGCGGTGGTTGACCTCGGCGAGCAGCAGCTCGGCGCGGTCGCGCGCGTCGCGAACCTCCTGCTCGGCGCGCTCCTTCTCGCGTTTGAGCCTCGCCTTCTCGACCGCCTGGTCGATAGCGCTGACGAGCAGGGTCACGAAGCCTTCGTCGACGCTCTTGTGCACGTAGTCGGCGGCGCCCGCCTTGAGCGCCTCGACCGCGATCTGGGTGTCGGCGGTGGCGGTCACATAGACCGCCGGCGGCGGGTTCGGCATGCCTGCCAGACGCTCCAGCACGGCAAAGCCGGTGCCGCTGGCGAGATAGTGGTCGAGGACCACGGCGTCGATGCCGCCCTCGGCTATACGTGCGAGCCCGGCCTCGGCCGTGGGCCGGTTCTCCACCGCGTAGCCGCGGCGGCCGAGCGCGCGCGCGACGAGATGCCCGAGCGCCTCGTCGTCGTCGATGTGGAGCACGCGCACGCCGCTGTTGGGCATCACTCGGCCTCGGGCACCTGCATGACGGAAAAGAACAGCCCGAGCTGGCGGATCGCGTTGGCGAAGTTCTCGTAATCCACCGGCTTGGTGATGTAGACGTTGGCGCCGAGATCGTAGCAGCGCTTGATCTCGCGCTCGTCGTCGGTGGTAGTCAGCACCACCACGGGCGTGCGCCTGATATGCGTGTTCGACTTGATCTTGTCGAGGATGTCGACGCCGGTCATGTCCGGCAGGTTGAGGTCGAGCAGCACGAGGAGCTGCTGGCCGGCCTGCGCGGTCCCGCTGCCGTCGGCGCCGAGCAGGAAGCGCAGCGCCGACGTGCCGTCGGCGAAGGGCATGATCGGATTGTTGACGCCGGCGCGGCGGATGTTCTTCTCGATCAGCCGCGCGTGGCCCTCGTCGTCTTCCACCATCACGATGGTCACCGGTCTGGCATTGTCATGCACGCTGGCTGCTCCCTGGAACGGACCTGAGGTCGGACGGCAACGTCACCGTCATGGTCGTGCCCGCCCCCGGTTCGGAAGCGAGGCTGATGTCTCCGCCGAGATTGCGCACCAGCGAGCGGACATGGGCGAGGCCGATGCCTTCGCCCGGCCTGTCCTGCGCGCCGGCGCGGCGGAAGAGGTCGAACACGCGCGCATGGTCCTGGCGCGCGATGCCGCGGCCGTTGTCGGCGACCTCGATGCGCACCCGGTTCGCCAATGCGCGGCGGGCGCGGATGTCGATCTCGACCGGGCGGTCCGGCGCGCGGTATTTCACCGCGTTGTCGACGAGATTGCCGAAAATCTGCTCCAGCGACAGGCGATCGCTGACGATCGGCGGCAGGTCGGCGTCGATGGCGATGCGCCCGCCTGTCTCGGCGACCTGGTGCTGCACGCTGTCGGCCGAGTTTTGCAGGAGGGTGGCGAGGTCCAGCGTCTCGGGCACCAGCGGCCGCCGGCCCTCGCGCGAGATTTTCAGGATGGCGTTGATCAGCCCGTCCATCTTCTTCGTCGACGAGCGGATGAAGGAAATCGCCTCGGGCAGGTCGCCGGAGGCGGCCTGCCGCGCCTCGCGGATCTCGTCCTCCGACAGGGGCTCGCCGTCGGCCAGCACGTAGCGCTGCACCGTCTTCATCGTCTGGTCGAGCTCGCTGGTGAAGCCCATGATATTGACCAGCGGCGCGCGCAGATCATGGGTGACGATGTAGGCGAAGCGCTGCACCTCCTCGTTGGCCTGCAACAGCTCCTGCGTCCGCTCGTCCACGCGCTCCTCCAGCGCGCTGTTGAGCACCTCCAACTCGCCCCGAGCCTCGATGATCTCGCGCATGTAGCGCACCGCGATCCATATCGCCGCGCCGGAGATCAGGACGATCAGGATGCCGCCGCCGATGCTCACCCAGCGCAGCCAGGCGAGATTGGCTCGCTGCGCCACCACGCCGGTCCGGATGCGATCGTCGGCGGCGGTCAGGATCCCCTCCAGAACGGCGCGGCTTTCGTCCATCAGCGCCTTGCCGCGATCGGTGCGCACCACCGCGATGGCAGCGTCGAGCTGGCCGGACCGAGCGAGCGCGATCGTCTCGTCCATTTCCGTGATCTTCGCCTCGATGGTGTCGCGCAGCGATTTCATCGCTGCGTCGGCTTGCGGAAACGGCTTCAGCACCTCGGCGAGCCGCCGATAGGCGGGCATGGCCGCTGCCTTCCCGGCCTCGAACGGCGCGAGATAGGCGTCCTCAAGCGTCAGCAGGTAGCCGCGCTGGCCGATCTCCATGTCCTGGAGCGCCTTGCGCGTGTCGATCGCCGCGCGCCGCCCCGCCAGCGCCTGGATTTCCTCGGCGTAGAACTCGTTGGCGCGCTGGGCCAGCCACCATGACGTGCCAACGATGGCGACGAGCGCGACCATGCCCGCCGCGAGCAGCGCCGCCGTCGTCCACAGGAACGCGTTCTTGGCAATGGGCATGGAACAAAGGCCCCGCAGCGAGGCATACCGGTGCCCCATGCATCACCGATATGCGAGAGCGGACTTGTCGCCCGTTCAATGCGCGGCGTCAACACGCCAGGCCCCGGCAGGCGGCGGACGCCGCGTCAGGCCAGCCGCGCGCGGGCGGCGTCGTACTCCCGCGCGAGCCGGTCGACCAGCTCGCCGGCCGGCACCACCGCGTCGACCGCGCCGATGCCCTGGCCGCAGCCCCATATGTCCTTCCACGCCTTGGCGGCGTTGCCGAAATCCATCTTCGAGGGGTCCGACTGGGCGAGATTGTCCGGGTCCATGCCGGCGGCGGCGACGGAGCCCTTGAGATAATTGCCGTGCACGCCCGTGAAGAGGTTGGAATAGACGATGTCGGCCGCCTTCGAGGCGACGATCATCTGCTTGTAGGCGTCGGGGGCGTGCGCCTCGGTGGTGGCGATGAAGGGCGAGCCGATATAGGCAAGGTCCGCGCCCATGGCCTGCGCCGCCAGCACCGCGCCGCCATTGGCGATGGCGCCCGACAGGAGCAGCGGCCCCTCGAACCACTGGCGGATTTCCTGCACCAGGGCAAACGGGGAAAGCGTGCCGGCGTGCCCGCCCGCGCCGGCCGCCACCGCGATCAGCCCGTCGGCGCCCTTCTCGATCGCCTTGCGGGCATGGCGGTCGTGGATGATGTCGTGCAGCACGATGCCGCCATAGGAATGCACCGCCTGGTTCACCTCGGGCACCGCGCCAAGCGAGGTGATGACGATCGGCACCTTGTGCTTCACGCACAGAGCGAGGTCGTGCTCCAGCCGCGCATTCGACTTGTGCACGATCTGGTTGACCGCGAAGGGCGCGGCGCGGCGCGGAGGGCTCTTCGCATTGTGACCGGCGATGGTCTCGGTGATCTCGGACAGCCAGTCGTCGAGCAGTTCCTGCGGGCGCGCGTTGAGCGCGGGGAACGAGCCGACCACGCCCGACAGGCATTGCGCCAGCACCAGCGGCGGCTGCGAGACGATGAACATCGGCGAGGCGACGACCGGGATGCGCAAATCCTTCTTCAGAATCTCCGGCAATGCCATCTGTCCCTCCGCCCGATTGTTTGACGTTTGCGTAAACGTAATTCCCTTACCAGATGCCGCGGGCGGGTCAAAGCGGGACTGTTGCGGCGAATGGCGGGCAGGGCTCCGTTGATTGGCGCGCCGCAACCGACTAACGATGTCTGACGGCGGCATACGAGGCAGAGCGCTGGTGGACGGCATTGAAAGTGCGATCAGGAACGCGCTCGCCCGGGGCGACGTGCGCGACCGCACGTTCCGCGAGCGCGTGTACCGCTCGGTTTTCGCGGCGCTGGAGCGCAAGCTGGCGGAGAACCCCGAGCTCGGGCCCGACGAGGCGCAGCACCGCCGCGAGGTGCTGAAGCAGCGCATCGTCGGCATCGAGAAGGAATTCGTGCCGCGCCCCGTGCCGGCGGCCGCCGCAGCGCCTGCCCCCGTCCGGCCCCCCGAGGTGCATCCAGAGGTCCGGGAGGAGGCGCATCCGCCCGCGGTCGAGCCGCAGCACCGCCACGCCGGCGCGCCGCCGGGCGCCGCGCCGGTTGTGGAAGCGGAGCGCTCCATGCGCCAGGTTCGCCCCGGGCCGGCGCGGATCGAGCCATCCGTCGAGCCGCTGTCCGTCCACCCCGACCGCGAATCGCCCATGGGCGAGTTCTCCCTGCCCGGCATTGCCGGCGACCTCAGGGACGACGCGGCCGACGACCCCGAGGAGCGCCGGCGCCGGCCGTGGGTGCTGCTGATGATCGGCGCCGTGGTGGCGGCGATACTGGCCATCGGCCTCTGGTGGGCGGTGACGACCGGCATGTTCGGCCGCGACGACGGCTCGGTGCCCAACCCGCCGGTGGAGCTGGAGGAAGACGAGTTCGAGCCGGGAACGCCGCCGCCGCTGAGCCAGGACGGGTCGAGCGAGCCGTCCTGGGTCACCATCTTCTCGGCCGCCGACACCACCGGCGTCGCCCCCCTCGGCGGGGCGCGTGTCGAGACGCTGACGGAGGAGGACAAGCCGTTCCTGCGCGCGACTTCGCCCAATGCCGAAGCGGCCATCCGCTTTTCCGTGCCGGCCGACGCGCTGGCGAAGGTGGCGGGCGGCAAGGCGATCTTCGACCTGGTGGCGCGGGCGCAGGAAGGCGAGGAGCCGCAGATTTCGGTATCCTGCGATTTCGGCGCGCTCGGCGGCTGCGGCCGCCACCGCTATGTCGTCGGCCTGCACAAGTCGGACTATCTGTTCGAGGTCGACATCCCGGCCGGCGCGCCCCCGGCGGGCGGCGGCAGCATTTCGCTGATCACCGATGTCGAGGGCGGCGGCAAGGCCGTCGACCTGTTCGAGATCAGGCTCGCACCCGCGCAATAGTTCTTGGCAACGAAGACCGGGGCGGCGAAGGCTCGTCGTCGAGCATGGCGGTCAGCGCCTCGATCCGGTCGGCCTCGCCCGGCGGCTTGTCCCAGCGCAGCCGCGCGATGCGCGGAAAGCGCATGGCAACGCCCGAGCGGTGGCGCGTCGAGCGGTTCAGCCCCTCGAAGGCGACCTCCAGCACCAGCCCGTGGCGGCGGTCGGCGCGCACCGAGCGCACCGGGCCGAAGCGCTCGACGGTGTTGTCGCGCACATATTTGTCGATCTGCTTCAGCTCCTCGTCGGTGAAGCCGAAATAGGCTTTCCCAACGGGCACCAGCACGGGGTCGTCCTCCGGCCCGGACCAGACGCCGAACGTGTAGTCGGAATAGAAGCTCGACCGCTTGCCGTGGCCGCGTTGCGCA
>CAZVTK010000204.1:0-7143 GCA_964629765.1 uncultured Mesorhizobium sp. | reverse complement strand
GCGGATCCATGATGGCGATCTTCTGCGAGGGATCGCCCTCGACCAGCTCCTTCATGCTGGCCGGCGGGCGCTTCACCTGCTCCGTATCGTAGACCACGGCGAAATAGCCGTAGTCGAAGGGCACGAAGATGTCGTCGCTCCAGCCGCCGGGCACGGAAACCTCGGCGAGGTCGATGCCGTGCGGGGCGAAGAGGCCGCTCTGGCGGGCCTCGAAGGTCAGATTGTTGTCGAGGCCGAGCACGATGTCGGCCGCCGTGCCGGCGCCTTCGAGCTTCAGCCGGTTGAGCAGGGCGACGCCGTCGGCGACCGACACGAAGTCGACCTCGCAGCCGCATTCGGCCTCGAAATTCTTCTCCACCACGGGGCCGGGGCCCCATTCGGCGGTGAAGCTCTCATAGGTGTAGACGGTGAGCTTTTCCTGCGCCGCGGCGGGCAGGGCAAGGCCCGCGAGGATGGAAGCGAGGATCGGGACGTTGATGCGCATGCGGCGCCTCCTTCACTGGTGTTGAAAGGGAATGGGCGCCTTGGCAAAGCGTCTAATCCCTCCGCCGGTACAAACCGGATCAGGTTCAGCGGGTTGGCGGGGATTTCTCCCCTCTGCCTCTCAGCCGGCACGGTTTCCCGTCCGGCACCCCGTTAGAGCGGGGCAGACCATAGGGCGCGCCGGCGCGCCGCGCAAGCCTTCCTTCGGGTGCATGGCGCGTGCTATCGGCGCGGCCCATGAGCCTTTTCACCATCCTGCTCGGCGGCGAGCTCGCCCGCACGCGGCGCCTCGACGCGCAGATCGCCGGCTCGCGCGTGATCGCGGCCGATTCGGGCATCCGCCATGCGCAGAAGCTGGACGTGACGCCCGAGCTGTGGGCCGGCGATTTCGATTCGGTGACGGTCGAGGAACGCGCGGCCCATGGCGCGATCCCGGTGGCGGCCTATCCGGCCGACAAGGACGCCACCGACGGCGAGATCGCGGTGGAGGCGGCGATCGCGCGCGGCGCCAGTCGGCTGGTGCTGGCGGGCGCCTTCGGCGGGCCGCGTGCCGACCACGCCTACCGCCATCTCGCCGCGGCGCTGGCGCTCGCCGAATCGGGCGTCGAGGTGCTGCTCACTTCCGGCTGGCAGGAGGGCGTGCCGCTGCTGCCGGGCGTCGACCATGCGTTCGACTATGCCGACGGCACGCTGTTCTCCGTCATCGGCTTCACCGGGCTTGCGGGGCTGACGCTGGCCGGCGCGAAATGGCCGCTCGACCGGCGCGACGTGCCGTTCGGCTCGTCGCTGACCCTTTCCAACACCGTGCGGGGCGTGCTGACGGCGCGGCTGGACGCCGGCCGCGCCATGCTGATCGCCCATCCGGGAGCCTAGAGCCTGTTATGAACCATGGATGGAGGCTGCGTTGAGCGACGAAGGACCGCATGACAGGAGAAAGGCGCAGGCCGGTATCGGGCATACCGGCAAGCCTTTCGACGCATCAGGCGGCCTTCGCCGCTCAACCCTTCGGGCTGCGCCGCTTTTGGCCCACCGGTTCGTCGCCGGTCTTGCAGGTATTCCCGATACCGGTCTGCGACCGGCTCCTGCCGGGCGGGCCAAAATCGGCAGCAGCGCAGCCCCATCCATGGTCCACAATAGGCTCTGGTAATGGCGCCGCCGCTTCTGCAAATGACCGGGATCAGGCTGACCTTCGGCGGCACGCCGCTTCTGGACGGGGCGGAGCTGTCGGTCGCGCCGGGCGAGCGCATCGCTCTGGTAGGGCGCAACGGGTCGGGCAAGTCGACGCTGCTGAGGATCGCCGCCGGGCTCGCCGAGGCGCAGGACGGCGAGATCTTCCGCCAGCCCAGCGCGACGGTGCGCTACCTCGCGCAGGCGCCTGATTTCGGCGATTTCGCGACGACGGGAGACTATGTGCGCGCCGGCCTCGGGCCGGCGGACGACCCGCACCGGGCGCAATACCTGCTCGACCATCTCGGCCTCACCGGCGAGGAAAGCCCGGCGACGCTGTCGGGCGGCGAGGCGCGGCGGGCCGCCCTTGCGCGGGTGCTGGCGCCGCAGCCGGACATCGTGCTGCTCGACGAGCCGACCAACCATCTCGACCTTGCCACCATCGAATGGCTGGAGGACGAGTTGGCGCGCGTGCAGGGCGCGCTGGTGGTGATCTCGCACGACCGGCGCTTCCTCGAACGCGTGTCGCAGGCGACCGTCTGGCTCGACCGGGGCCAGACGCGACGGCTGGAGCGCGGCTTCAAATTCTTCGAGGAATGGCGCGACCAGATCCTCGAGGAGGAGGAGAAGGAGCAGCACAAGCTCGGCCGGCAGATCGTGCGCGAGGAGCACTGGCTGCGCTACGGCGTCACCGCGCGGCGCAAGCGCAACATGCGCCGGCTCGGCGAGTTGCAGGAGATGCGCAGCCGGTTTCGCAGGCACAAGGGCCCGGAAGGCACGGCCGCCATGCAGGCGTCGGCCGCCGAGGCGTCCGGCAAGCTGGTCATCGAGGCGAAGGGCATTTCCAAGAGCTTCGGCGACCTCGCCGTCGTTCGCGACTTCTCCACGCGCATCCAGCGCGGCGACCGCATCGGCCTCGTCGGGCCGAACGGCTCGGGCAAGACGACGCTGCTGTCGATGCTGATCGGCACCCTGGAGCCGGATTCGGGAACGGTGCGGCTGGGCGCCAACCTCGTCGTCGCCGCGCTGGACCAGAAGCGCGAGAGTCTCGACCCGGAGGAGAGCGTCCAGCATTTCCTGACGCGCGGCGCCGGCGACTGGCTGACGATCAACGGCGAGAGGAAGCACGCGGCCTCGTACCTCAAGGACTTCCTGTTCAAGCCGGAGCAGGCGCGCACGCCGGTGAAGGAGCTTTCGGGCGGCGAGCGGGCGCGGCTGATCCTGGCGCGCATCCTCGCCACGCCCGCCAACCTTCTGGTGCTGGACGAGCCGACCAACGATCTCGACATGGAGACGCTGGACCTGTTGCAGGAGCTGGTGGCGGGCTTTGCCGGCACAGTGCTGCTGGTCAGCCACGACCGCGACTTCCTCGACCGCACCGTGACGAGCACCATCGTGCCGGAGGGCGACGGGCGCTGGGTGGAATATGCCGGCGGCTATGCCGACATGCTGGCGCAGCGCGGCTCCAGCCGCTTCGACCGGCGCGGCGGCGAGCCGAAGAGGGGGCTGGCGGCGCCGAAGGAGGCCGCGCCCGCGCCGAAGGCCGCGGCGAGAAAACTCTCCTACAAGCAGAAATTCGCGCTGGAGACGCTGCCGGGCAAGATGGAGGCGGCATCGGCCGAGATCGGCCGGCTGGAAGGCAAGCTCTCCGACCCCGCGCTCTATGCGAAGGAGCCCTCCGCCTACCAGAAATTCGCTGCCGCGCTCGATGCCGAACGCGCGAAGCTGACGGCGATGGAGGAGGAGTGGCTGGAGCTGGAGATGCTCAGGGAGGAGCTGGAGGGGTAGCTTGTATGCGCGCGGCTATGCGCGTACTATATGCGCAACTATGGAGCGCCCTCATGCGCAAATCAGCCGCCGGTCGGCGTCCGACCAATTTGTCCATCGATCTTGAGTTGATGGAGGAAGCCAAGGCGCTTTCCATCAATGCTTCGCGTGCGGCCGAAGACGGCATCGCCCGCGCCGTATCGGAGGAAAAATCAAGGCGCTGGAAGGAAGAAAACCGCGAAGCAATCGAAGGCTGGAACAAGTGGGTCGAGGAGAACGGCCTGCCGCTTGCAAAGCACCGGATGTTCTAGGTGGCGCGGTTCGATCTGTTCTCCAATCCGGACGGTCCCGGCTATCTCCTCGATGTGCAAGCCGATCTCTTCGACTATTTCCAAACGCGCGTGGTGGTGCCTCTTATCCCCGCCGGCGCGACCCCTCCGCCACTCAAGCGGCTGCACCCCGTATTCGAGATAGGCGGAAAACGCTATGTTCTGGCAACGCCGTTGCTGGCTGCGGTATCGGCGCGCGAGGTTCAAGAACCACGCGGGAATCTCCGGCATTACCGCGACGAAATCACCGCGGCGCTGGACATGCTTTTCCAGGGCTTCTGACCCGCTCGCTACTCTGCCGCCTTGCGGCTGGCGAGCTTCCCGGCGAGCCCTTCCATGCGCTCGGCAAGCTCTCCCAGCGCGCCGGTGAGCGCGGCGTCGTTCCTGTCGGCCTTGGTCAGCGCGTCGTCGCGCGTCTTGCGCAAAGTCGCGATCTCGGCCTCCATGCCGCGCACGCGCATCTGAAGCTCGGACAATTCGTCCATCACCATGATGCCGGCCATGACCGTGAGCCGCTGGTCGCCGATCTCGCCGAACGAATCCTTGAGGTGCGAGACATAGCGGTCGAACCGGCCGGCGAGGTCGATCAGGTGCTCCTCCTGACCCTCGTCGCATGCCATCCTGTACTGCTTGCCGTCGATGACGACCGTGACCTGGGCCATGGCTCCTACCTGTCGAGCACCGCGCGGATGGTCTCCATCGCGGTGACCAGCCGGCGCGACACTTCCTTGTTGGCGGCCTCCATGCGCTCGGCGCGGGCCTCGGAATTGTCGAGCTCCTGCGCGAGGCGGGCGCGGTCGGCGTTCATGCGCTGGACCTCGGCCTCGGCCTCGAAATATTCGCCGTCGAGCTCCATGCGCGCGGCGCTGGCTTCCTCCAGCGCCTCTATCGCCCGGCCGAGGCGTGCGATGGTTTCCCTCAGCGTCGCTTCCGAAGACATCGCCGGCTGCAACCGCCCCGCATAGAATCAACGCGCCAATTGAGGCGCTTAACCGTGAAAGATTAGGCGGTGCGTCAACCGCGCGTCAACCGGTGCGGCCGCGCTGCCCACAAGCGGCTGCCCACAGAGCGTTGACGCCGGCCGGGGCCGGCTTTGTTGACTCGCCGGGAACGCCTGCTATGTGTCCGCAGCCTTTTTCACGACCGGCCGCCGGGGCGGCGCCGTGTTGCGACTTCCAGTCAGTTCCCGTTACCGGACGGCATTCGAGATGGCGATGATTTCACGCGAGAAGCACGACCGGATGGCCAATGCCATCCGCTTCCTGTCCATGGATGCGGTGGAGAAGGCGAATTCCGGCCATCCCGGCCTGCCGATGGGCGCGGCCGACATCGCCACCGTGCTCTACACGCGCTTCATGACGCACGACCCCAAGCAGCCGCACTGGCCCGACCGCGACCGTTTTGTCCTTTCGGCCGGCCATGGGTCGATGCTGCTCTACTCGCTGCTCTACCTGTCGGGCTACGACGACATGACGCTGGAGCAGATCGAGAATTTCCGCCAGCTCGGCTCCAACACCGCCGGCCATCCCGAATGGGGCCATGCGGCGGGCATCGAGACGACCACCGGCCCGCTGGGGCAGGGGCTCGCCAACGCGGTCGGCATGGCGCTCGCCGAGCGGATCATGAACGCGCGCTTCGGCGACGACCTCGTCGACCACTACACCTATGTGCTGGCCGGCGACGGCTGCCTGATGGAGGGCATCAGCCAGGAGGCGATCTCGCTGGCCGGCCACCTGAAGCTCAACCGGCTGGTCGTCATCTGGGACAACAACGACATCTCCATCGACGGCAGGATCTCGCTCGCCGACTCGACCGACCAGCGCAAGCGCTTCGAGGCGAGCGGCTGGAACACGACGGCGATCGACGGGCACGACCCGGAGGCCATCGCGGCGGCGCTGGAGGCGGCGAAGGCGTCCGACCGGCCGACCCTGATCGCGGCCAAGACGACCATCGGCTTCGGCGCGCCGACCAAGGCGGGCACGAACAAGGTCCACGGCTCGCCGCTCGGCGCCGAGGAGATCGCGGCGGCGCGCAAGGCGCTGAACTGGGACTCGCCGCCCTTCGTGGTGCCCTCGGACGTCCTCGACGACTGGCGGCTGGCCGGCCTGCGCTCGGCCAAGGAGCGCAAGGCGTGGGAGAAGCGGCTGGCGGGCGCCGACGCGGCCTTGCGCGGCGAGTTCGAGCGGCGCGTCGCCGGCGAGCTGCCGGGCGATCTCGAGGCGGCGATGACCGCCTACAAGAAGAAGCTGGCGGCCGACAAGCCCAAGGTTGCGACCCGCAAATCGTCGGAGATGGCGCTGGAGATCGTCAACGGCGCGGTGCCGGAGACGATCGGCGGCTCGGCCGACCTCACCGGCTCGAACAACACCAAGACCAGCCAGACCAAGGCGGTCACGCCGACCGACTTCTCCGGCCGCTACATCCACTGGGGCATCCGCGAGCACGGCATGGCGGCGGCCATGAACGGCATGACGCTGCATGGCGGCGTCATTCCCTATGGCGGCACCTTCCTGACCTTCTCCGACTATGCGCGGCCGGCCATGCGGCTCGCCTCGCTGATGGGCATCCGCACCATCTTCGTGATGACGCACGATTCGATCGGGCTGGGCGAGGACGGCCCGACCCACCAGCCGGTGGAGCACCTTGCCGCGCTGCGCGCCATCCCCAACCATTTCGTCTTCCGTCCGGCCGACGCCATGGAGGCTGCGGAGTGCTGGGAGCTGGCGCTGGCCTCGGTGAAGACGCCGTCGACGCTGGCGCTGACGCGCCAGAACCTGCCCGCCGTGCGCACCGAGTATTCCGAGGACAATCTGTGCGCGCTGGGCGCCTACGAACTGGCGACCGCCAGCGACGACGCCGAGGTGACGATCTACGCCACCGGCTCGGAGGTGGAGATCGCGCTCGCCGCGCGCGCGCAACTGGAGAAGGCCGGGCATCCGACCCGCGTCGTCTCGGTGCCGTGCTTCGAGCTGTTCGAGCAGCAGAGCGCCGACTATCGCGCCGCGATCCTCGGCGGGCCGTCGGTGAAGATCGCCATCGAGGCGGGCATCCGCCAGGGCTGGGACGCCTTCATCGGGGCGGAAGGCATCTTCGTCGGCATGCACGGCTTCGGCGCTTCCGCGCCCATCGAGAAGCTGTACCCGCATTTCGGCATCACCGCAGAGGCGACGGTGAAGGCGGCGCTGGCGAGACTCGGCAAGAAGGGCTGACCTTACCGCTGTTTTTTGCGTCGGCGCAGCGCCCCTTCGCACCCCCCTCTGTCCTGCCGGACATCTCCCCCTCAAGGGGGGAGATTGGCCTTCGTCTCTGCTTTCGCCAACCTTCAGCGACTGGCGAAATCAAATCTGCAATCCGATCTCCCCCCTTGAGGGGGAGATGTCCGGCAGGACAGAGGGGG
>CAZVTK010000203.1:0-7162 GCA_964629765.1 uncultured Mesorhizobium sp. | reverse complement strand
TCGGCCAAGGCCGAGGAAGCCGGCGGCATCGACCTCATCATCATCTACAATTCCGGCCGCTACCGCATGGCCGGCCGCGGCTCGGCCGCCGGCCTGCTCGCCTACGGCAACGCCAACGAGATCGTGAAGGAGATGGCGGTCGAGGTGCTGCCGGTGGTGAAGAGGACGCCGGTCCTGGCCGGGGTCAACGGCACGGACCCGTTCGTGCTGATGCCGCGCTTCCTGGCAGAGCTGAAGGAAATGGGTTTTTCCGGCGTGCAGAATTTTCCGACCGTCGGCCTGTTCGACGGCGCCATGCGCGTCTCCTTCGAGGAAACCGGCATGGGCTTCGGCCTCGAGGTCGACATGATCGGGCAGGCGCACGCGCTCGACCTTCTGACCACGCCCTACGTGTTCAACCCAGACGAGGCGAAGGCGATGACGAAGGCCGGCGCCGACATCGTGGTCGCCCATATGGGCGTGACCACCGGCGGCACCATCGGCGCATCCTCGGCGAAGTCTCTGGAGCAATGCGCCGGCGAGATCGACGCCATCGCCGAGGCAGCGCGCGCCGTGCGCAAGGACGTGATCGTGCTCTGCCATGGCGGGCCGATCTCGATGCCCGACGACGCGCGCACCATCCTCGACACTTGCGCGGGGATCCACGGCTTCTACGGCGCGAGCTCCATGGAGCGGCTGCCGGCGGAAGCGGCGATCCGCGACCAGACGGCCGCGTTCAAGGCGCTGGGCGTTCGCGCCCGCAACTGATTTTCTGGGAGGGAGGGCTGCATGGCCGGCAAGGACACATATTTCGTCTATCCGAAGGATGTCGACGGTTTCGGCTTCGACTGGGGCAGGCTGGCGCTGACGGTCGCGCCCGAGGTCAACGGCGCGCAGCGCTTCTCGGGCGGCGTGGTCGACCTGCCGAGCGGACAGGGCCACGCCCGCCACAACCATCCGGGCGCCGAGGAGATCATCTTCGTCATCTCCGGCACCGGCGAGCAGATGGTCGAGGACGAGGCCGGCAACCCGCTCACGCGGCAGGTCGGACCCGGCTGCACCGTCTACGTGCCGGAAAGCCGCTACCATTCGACGCTGAACACCGGCGCGGGGCCGATGCAGCTTTTCGTCGTCTACTCCCCGGCCGGACCGGAGCTGGGCCTGCGCGAGCTGCCGGATTTCCGCCTGATCAAGGCGGGGGCCTGACGGCGCCGCGACACCACACGAACGATCCTGACAGGATATAGTGCGCGTTGCGCCGCCCGTCCGGGTGGCGATTCGCCCTTCCGGAACGGATCGTGACCCAAGGCATCCTGCTCGCCCTCGCGGCCTATGCCACCTATGCGTGGAGCGACGCCGCCATCAAGGCGCTCGGCGGCTCGCTGACCGTCTTCGAGATCGGCTTCTACCAGATGGCGATCGCTGGCGCGCTGCTGCTGCTGACGCGGCCGGACGGCCATGGATGGCTCGATTTCTGGCGCATGCGCCATCCGCTCGCCGTGCAGGCGCGCGCGCTGATCGGCTCGGTGGCGGCCGTCGTCAGCATCTTCGCCTTCACCTCGATTCCGCTGGCGGAGGTCTACGCGATCGTCTTCCTGTCGCCGCTCTTCGTCACGATGCTGTCGGCGATCTTCCTCAAGGAGGAGGTCGGCCCGTGGCGCTGGTTCGCGGTCGCGCTCGGCTTCGCCGGCGTGCTGCTCGTCGTGCGGCCGGGTTTTCGCGTGCTGGAGCTCGGGCATCTGGCGGCGCTCGGCATAGCCCTGATGAGCGCCACCAGCGCCATCCTCACGCGCTCGCTGGCCCAGCGCGAGCGGATGACGACCATCGTCGGCTATGTGCTCTTCTACAGCATCGCCCTGAACGCAGTCGCGATGGGCGCGACGACTGCGCGGCTGCCGGGATGGCAGGAAGCGGCGCTGCTCATAGCGGCGGGCGCCTGCGCGGCCAGCGGCCACCTGCTCCTGCTGCGCGCCGCGCGCTTCACCGAGGCCAACAGGATCGCGCCGGCACATTATTCGCAGATCGGCTGGGCCGTGCTGCTCGGCGCGCTGTTCTTCGGCGAGAAGCCGGACGCATGGACGATCGTCGGCCTTGCCGTCATCGCCTCAGCGGGGCTGCTGACGCTGGCGCGCGAGCGTATCCGGCTCGGCACGGTGCGGTGGAACCCGTTCGGGCGCCCGCGGATCTGACCGTATTCAAGCGCCGCCGCGGTTCCAGCCCCTGCCCCGCTCGCCGAACATCGCGTAGCCGCCGGCGGTCACGGCCAGCGTGTCCTCCAGCTTGATGAAGCCGCGTTTGGGGTGAAGCATGGTCGTCTCGACCGAGATCACTATGTTCGCCTCCAGCGGCCGGTCGGCGTCCACGCCCTCATAGGCGACCGGGTGATCGGTCATCAGGAACGGCACCTCGTGGGTGATCAGCCCCATGCCGTGGGCGAAGAAATCGGTGAAGGCAGCGACCTTCGACGCCTTCAGCGCGGCTTCCGCATGGGCGATCATGTCGCCGCCGCGCGCGCCCGCGCGAACCTTCGAGAAGGCCGCGTCCTGAACCGCGGCCACCTCGCCGAGCAGATCCTCCAGCTCGGCGTCCGGCTCGCCCAGAATGCCCATGCGGCAGAGGTCGCCGATATAGCCGCGATGGTTGCCGCCCGAATCGATCGACATCACCTCGCCCCTGCGCCACGCCTGGTCCGAGGCCGCCCGGTTGTGGCTGGAGCCCAGCGTCAGCAGGCAATATTCGAACTGGAGGCCGCGATCCGTCTCCTCGCGGCGCAGGCGCTCGATGATCTCCGCCTTGGTCGCCCCCTCGCCGCTGCCGGCGATGGTCGCCATCATGGCGTCGGTGATCGATTCGGATGCCTGCCGCAGCAGGGCGAGTTCGTGCGGCGCCTTGAGCGCGCGCATGCGCTCCATCATCGGCGTGGCGTCGACGAAACGCGCGCCCTCCAGCCGCGACAGCAGCAGCCCGTGCGCGTCCGAGGGCAGGAAGGCGGGTTCGATGCCGATGCGCGCGCTGGCGCGGCCGATCTTGGCGAGGTGCGCGACCGTGCGTGCCGCGGCATCCATCGAGCCCCATGTCTCCGGGTGGAAGGCAGGCGTCCAGAACGGATGCACCTGATGTTCCCCGGCCTCCATCCTGTTGGCCACGAAGGCCGCATGGTCCGGGCGTCCCTTCTCGTAGACAACCACCGGCAAATAGCGGCTGTGGCCGATCGCATCCATGGCCGAGAAGAAGATGAAGCGGTAACCGCCGAGCAGGTACTGGGTGTTGTGCTTCGAGGTGGCGAGCAGCACGTCGATGCCGGCCTCGTCCATCAGCCGGTCGAGGCGGTCGGTATCGAAGGGCACGGCAATGCCCGGCGCGGGATGCGCTGTGATGTTCAACTCTTCCTCCCTGCCCCGGCCTTCTCCCGGGCGTCGCCTCTGGTAGGACCAGATTGGAAGGTTTTGAAGACCCTGCGCCGGCCGGTGTCAAGGAACTTCGCCCTGTGCGCCGGCGCACCGCAGCACACATTCCCAATTCGTTCCACTTGCTCGGATCGGCAAAATCGTCAGCGGTTCAAGGGTTTGTCGATGGTGGGTGATGTAGGGATCGAACCTACGACCCGCTGATTAAGAGTCAGCTGCTCTACCAACTGAGCTAATCACCCGCCGGCCGCCGGGACGAGACCGTCCCCGCAGGTGGCGCGCATATAGCCTCTGGTCCCCGGCATGTCCAGCCCCGTCCGCCCGCATGGCGTCGAATTGCCCCCCGCCCCAGGCGCGAACCGGCACAAACCGCCCCTGCACTACGGGATCGCGCGCATTTTAGCGATCCGCGCACCCGAATCTTTACCCGCCGGAGGACATTCACGGCCGGAACGGAGGCCTTCATGCTGCGATCCCTGCTCGCCGGTCTGGCATTGCTGTGCCTGATGGCCGCCCCTGCGCCGGCGCAGGCGCTGGCTACGAACGATGAGGTCTATGCCCGGACTCGCGCAGCGTTCCTCGCCGACGACTATGCGCGCCTCGACGCGATGGCAGAGAGCGGGCGCGCCGGCAGCGCGCGCACCACGGACGGAAACTGGCAGCTCGCCGTCTTCTACGGCACGTTCGACTTTCCAGCCTTCGTGCTGGGCGAGGAGAAGGAGGCCGATCTCACCACCTACGACCGGCTGCTGGCGCGGATCGACGCATGGATGGCGGCGCGGCCCGGTTCGATCGCCGCGGCGGTCGTCAAGGCGCGCGTGCTCACCGGCCGCGGCTGGCACCAGCGCGGCGGCGACTATGCGGCGAACGTGCCGGAAGCGGCGATGCGCGCCTTCAGCGACGACCTGATGCGCGCCTTCGCCGTTCTTGGCGCATCGAGCGAAGGCGGCGCCCGCGACCCCGCCTGGCATCAGGCGCTGCTGTCGATCTACATGGCCTACGGCGACCGCGCCAATTTTGCCGATGCGGCGGACCGCGCGCTTGGGCTCCATCCCGGCTATCACCCGCTCTACGGCACGATCATGCGCGCCAACCTGCCGCAATGGCGCGGCTCGCCGGAGGAGATGGAGGCGGCCGCGCGCCGCATCGCCGCCGCTGCAAGGATCGTCGGCGAGGAGGACGCCGCCTATGCCCGCGCCTACTGGTCGATCGCGCGCGACAACCTCATCGTCGAGCAGTTCTTCAAGAACACGCAGGCCGACTGGAAGCGCATGCGCGCCGGCTTCGAGGCCATCGAAGCCGCCTACCCCTCCGACTACAACCTCAACCATTTCGCCTGGTTCGCCTGCAAGGGCGTCGACCCGCAGACGGCGCTGCGCCTGCTCGACCGCATCGGGACGAACATCGTGCCCGACGTCTGGGACTATGAGGGGCACTGGCAGCACTGCCGCAACTGGGCCTCGCAACCCAACCCGCCGCTGGCCGGCGAGCGGCCCGATCAGACGCCGATCTACGTCGTCGCCGCCTTCGACCGCGCCGCCGACGGGGCGCTGGCGCCCGCTTTCGAGCCGGCCGTCCACCCGAGCGAGGAAGCGGCGGTGGCCGCCGCCCGGTCGCTGGTTGCCGCCCATCGCGGCGTTACCGCGTGGAAGATCATCCCGAGTATCGCCGGCGAGACGGTCTTCGCGCCGGAGGTGCTGTTCACGGCCGGCGAGACGCTGACGGCCGACGACATGCGCCGGCAGGCGGTGCGGCGCTAGACCGCTTCCGGCGCGCGGCGGCCCGCAACATGACCGCGAATTAATTTGAAAACCCGCGCCCGAAGCCCGATCTTCGGGGCGAAGGGACATCGTCAGCGCCGCGCGGCGCACCGTACGCTGCCGCGTGCGGCCCGACGCGAGGCGCCCGATGGACCGGACACCATGGACCAGCTCGTCAAGCGACCCAAGCCCGTCGCACCTCCCCCTGCCGCGATTCCGGATGTCGGCGCCGCGCTTGGCATCGCGCCCTCCGGACGCCGCAGGAAGCGCCGACGCCTGTGGCCGCTCCTCGCCCTGCTGCTCGCCGCCGGCCTCGGCGCGGGCGCATGGTTCTGGCTCGGCCAGCCGGCGGCGCCGGTGCGCTTCGCCACGGTCGAGGCCGCGCCCGGCGACCTCGTGGTCGAGGTGTCGTCCACCGGCACGCTCCAGCCGCTGACGCAGGTCGACGTGTCGAGCGAGCTGTCCGGCGTCGTGCGCGACGTGGCGGTGGCCGAGAACAGCCGGGTGGCCGCGGGCCAGGTCCTGGCGCGGCTCGACACCAGCCGCATCGAGGCCCAGATCGAGCGCGCCGAGGCCAATGTGAAGGCCGCGACGGCCCGCGTCGGCGAGGCCAGGGTGACGCAGGCCGAAGCCGAGCAGGCATTCGCGCGCGCCGAGCAGCTCGCCGCGCGCGGCATGGTGGCGGAGCAGGCGCTCGACACGGCGCGCGCCGCGCGCGACCGGGCCTCAAGCGCGGTGGAAACGGCTGAGGCGAACCTTGCCATCGCCGAGGCCGACCTGAAGCTCCAGCAGGCCGAGCTCGCCAAAAGCACCATCTACGCGCCCATCGACGGCATCGTGCTGACGCGCTCGGTCAATCCGGGCCAGACGGTCGCCGCCTCCATGCAGGCGCCGGTGCTGTTCGTCATCGCCGAAAACTTGGAGACGATGCAGCTCAACGCGGCCATCGACGAGGCCGACATCGGCACGGTGAAGGCCGGCCAGAAGGCGCGCTTCACCGTCGACGCCTTTCCCGAGCGGCGCTTCGACGCCACCATCCGCGACATCTCCTTCGCCTCGACCACGACCGAGGGCGTGGTGACCTATCAGGCGCGGCTCGACGTCGACAATGCCGGGCTGCTGCTGCGGCCGGGCATGACCGCGACGGTCAACGTCGTCACCCGCGAGGCGAGCGGCGTGCTGCTGGTGCCGTCGGCCGCGTTCCGCTTCACCCCGCCGGCCGCGCAGCCGCAGCGCTCGTTCTCGCTGACCGACCTCTTCAACCCGCAGCGCATGGGCCCGCGCTTCGGCGCCCGCCCGCAGGGCCGGGGCGCCGGCGGCCGCGGCGTGTGGGTGCTGGAGAACGGCGCGCCGGTGCGCAAGGCCGTCGAGGTGGGCGTGACCGCGGGCGACATGACGGAGATCGTGTCCGGCCTCGACGCCGGCGCGCGCGTCATCACCGGCATTGCCCGCGACGGCGCGGCAAGGGCCGGGGCGCAGCAGCGCGGCGGTTCGGCGGGCTCCCGTCCTGCCGGGCCGGGGCTCTGAGCATGACCGCCGCGCCGCCGCGCGAGGCGTTCGCGCCGCTTCTGTCCTTCGACAAGGTCTGGAAGACCTATGGCGAGGGCGAGGCGCGGGTCGACGCGCTGGCCGGGGTGGACCTCACGGTCATGCCCGGCGAGTTCGTCGCCATCATGGGGCCTTCGGGATCGGGCAAATCGACGGCGATGAACATCATCGGCTGCCTCGATACGCCGACCGGCGGGACCTACACCTTCGGCGGGCTCGACGCCGGCCGCCTCGACCGGGCGAGCCGCGCCGAGCTGCGCAACCGCTTCATCGGCTTCGTGTTCCAGGGGTACAACCTGCTGCCGCGCACGACGGCGGTGGAGAATGTCGAGCTGCCGCTCATCTATCGCGGCGTCGGCGCGCGCGAGCGCCGCGAGCGCGCGCTGGAGGCGCTGGAGCAGGTGGGGCTCGCCGGCCGCGCCGACCACACGCCGGCCGAGCTGTCCGGCGGCCAGCAGCAGCGCGTCG
>CAZVTK010000202.1:0-7168 GCA_964629765.1 uncultured Mesorhizobium sp. | reverse complement strand
GGCTCAACCGCATGACCCAGTTCAAGGAGAAGGCCGGCAAGGACCGCGAGAACGCCTCGGTCGGCCTGTTCGCCTATCCGACGCTGATGGCGGCCGACATCCTCGCCTACCGGGCCACCGCCGTGCCGGTCGGCGACGACCAGAAGCAGCATCTGGAGCTGACGCGCGACATCGCCCAGAAGTTCAACAACGACTTCTCCGGCCGCATCGCCGAGCTGGGGCTCGGCGTCGAGATGAAGGTCGGCGAGGAGACCGTGAACGGCTTCTTCCCGCTCACCGAACCGCTGATCGAGGGGCCGGCGCCGCGCGTCATGTCGCTGCGCGAGGGCACCAGGAAGATGTCGAAGTCCGACCCGTCGGACCTGTCGCGCATCAACCTCACCGACGACGCCGACACCATCGCCAAGAAGATCAGGAAGGCCAAGACCGACCCGGCGCCGCTGCCCTCGGAGCTCGACGGGCTGAAGGAGCGGCCCGAGGCCGACAACCTCGTCACCATCTACGCCGCGCTGGCGGAGACATCGCGCGAGGCGGTGATCGCCGATTTCGGCGGCCGGCAGTTCTCCGACTTCAAGCCGGCGCTGGCCGACCTGGCGGTGGAGAAGCTGGCGCCGATCGCCGGCGAGATGCGCCGCATCTCGGCCGACAGGGCCTATGTCGACGCCGTGCTGAAGGACGGCGGCGAGCGGGCGGGCGCGCAGGCCGAGGTCACGCTGGCCTCGGTCAAGCGCATCATGGGCATGATCGGCGGCTGAGCCGCCGGGGGCATGATCGGCGGCTGAGCCGCCGGGATATTGCCCGGCATTACCCCCACCCCTCACCCCTCCCCACAAGGGGGAGGGGGACGCCAGCGCCGCAGAATCCCCTCCCCCTTGTGGGGAGGGGTGAGGGGTGGGGGTAGCAGCGCTTCCGCGAGCGATTGAGCCGCGGTCTTGTTCCGGCCGGGCCGGGGTGGCAGATTGCCGGCGACGAAAAGCAGCAGCCGGGGCCGCATGGTATCGAAACGCCTGAGCAGGGAAGCCGGTCACCGGCGCAAGTTTCTCGCCATCATCGACGAGACGCCGGAGTGCGAGCGCGCGGTGGCCTATGCCGGGCGCCGGGCGAGGAGCACCGGCGGCGTGCTCGTCCTGCTCTACGTGATCAATTCCGCCGAGTTCCAGCAATGGCTGGGGGTCGAGGCGATCATGCGCGAGGAAGCGCGCGCCACCGCCGCCGCCGCGCTGGAGAAGCACGGGGCCGAGGTTCGCAAGACGATCGGCGTCGAGCCGGAACTGACGGTACGCGAGGGGCTGCGGGTGGAGGAGATCCACAAGCTCATCGAGGAGGACCAGGACATCGCCATCCTGGTGCTGGCGGCGGGCAACGCAAAGGAAGGCCCCGGCCCGCTGGTTTCCTCCATCGCCGGCAAGGCGGCGGCGTTTCCGATACCCGTCACGGTGGTTCCGCAGAACCTGTCCGACGAGGATCTCGAAAGCCTCGCATAACGGTGTTTCCGGCGCTATATGGGGGTTGATTGCCAGCCCGCGCCAGCCTATTTTAGAACTATTCAAAAGTGAGTGGCCACCATGAGGCCACGCGGAGAGCAGCCATGTTCATCCAGACCGAATCGACGCCGAACCCGGCGACGCTCAAGTTCCTTCCCGGAAAGGTGGTGCTGGAGGACGGCACGGCCGATTTCCGCGATGCCGCCTCGGCGCGCGAGGCTTCGCCGCTGGCCGGCCGGCTGTTCGATGTGCCGGGCGTGACCGGCGTGTTCTTCGGCTACGACTTCATCACCGTCACCAAGGACGGGCCGGACTGGCAGCACCTGAAGCCCGCCGTGCTCGGCTCGATCATGGAGCATTTCCTCTCGGGCGCCCCGGTGATGGCCTCCGCGGCAGGGATGACCGATACGGCGGATGGCGAGGAGTTCTTCGAGGAAGGCGACGAGGAGCTGGTGCTGACCATCAAGGAGCTGCTCGACACGCGCGTGCGCCCCGCCGTGGCGCAGGACGGCGGCGACATCACCTTCCGCGGCTACCAGAACGGCACCGTGTTCCTGCACATGAAGGGCGCCTGCGCCGGCTGCCCGTCGTCCACGGCGACGCTCAAGCACGGCATCCAGAACCTGCTCAAGCACTTCGTGCCGGAGGTCCAGGCAGTCGAGCAGGTCGCCTGACCGCTTTCCCCTTTGTAGGCAGCGACCCTAAAGGCAGCCACCCAACAAAAAAGCCGGGCTTCGCGCCCGGCTTTTTCACGTCTTCCGCCCCGATTTCGTCGGAAACTGTTGCCCGGACGGTTCTTCCTCTTATCGGACGATGACCTTGGCGCCGACCTTGGCGCGGTCGTAGAGGTCGACGATATCCTGGTTCATCAGGCGGATGCAGCCCGACGACATGGCGCGGCCGATGGACTTCCACTCCGGCGTGCCGTGCAGGCGATAGCCGGAATCGCTGCCGCCGCGATAAAGGTACAAGGCGCGCGCGCCGAGCGGATTGGAGAGCCCGCCGGGCTGGCCGCCGCGCCACTTGGCGAGCTCGGGCTGGCGCTTGATCATGGCCGGGGGCGGCGTCCACACCGGCCATTCGCGCTTCATGGCGATGGTGGTGGTGCCCTTCCACTCGAAGCCTTCGCGGCCGACGCCGATACCGTAGCGCATCGCCTTGCCGCCGCCCATCACGAGGTAGAGATGCTTCTCCTTCGTGTCGACGATGACGGTGCCTTCCTTCTCCTTCGTGTCGAAGGAGACGACCTGGCGATGATACTTGCGATCGACCTGGTGGATCGGGATCGCCGGCATCTGGAAGCCCGCATCCTTGCGCGAGCCGTAGTCCGCCACGAACCCCGAACCGCCGGTAGTGCAGCCCGCCAGCGCCGCCGCCGCGCCGATCGCGAGCGCAGCCAAAATGCCTCTGATACCCATCGTGCCTTCCGTCCCCCGCCGCCAAGCCGGATGCGGCCCGATTCGAACCGCCGCTTCGCCTTTGTTTGATCGGGCGGCGCCGGCTTGCCAAGCGGATTGTGTCCAACCGCCCCCCGCCAGCCCCGCGCGGCGGCCGAACTATTGCAATTCGGCAACATTTCGTCAGATGCTTATGGACGCGATTGCCCATGCGGCAGGCAGTGGCCGTCAGCATGATCGGCAGATCGGGTTCAAAACGTGAACGAAGCATGCGATAAGGCCGCATGCCCATCGTTTCGCTCCATGCGCGTGATCCCCTTGCCGACGGCCGCCAGTCCGAGCGCGCCATGGTGGTGCGGCGCGGCGTGCAGCGCCTGCTGATCGAGCTCGGCGCGGCGGTGCTGCCCGAACTGTCGCTCGTCACCGGCCGGCGCGCCGACCTCGTCGCGGTGGCGCGCAACGGCGACATCTGGATCGTCGAGATCAAGTCGTCGGCGCAGGACTTCCAGGTCGACCGCAAATGGCCGGAATACCGGCTGTTCTGCGACCGTTTCTTCTTCGCCACCCACCCGGAGGTGCCGGCGGACATCTTCCCCGAGGATGCCGGCTTCATCCTGTCGGACGGCTACGGCGCCGAGATCCTGCGCGATGCGCCCGAGCACCGCCTGCCCGCGCCGACCCGCAAGGCGCTGACGCTGCGCATCGCGCGGGCCGGCGCCGCAAGGCTGACGGCGGCGGAGATGGCCGGCGTGCGGATCGCGGCGCTGGAGAGCGAATAGCGAGTAGCCAATAGCGAGTAGCGAGTAGTAAGTAGAAAGGCGGGCCGAGCCCCGCTCCAACCACTATTCGCTATTGGCTACTCGCTACTCGCTATCTCGGCGCGCGCTTGGCGAGGATGCGCTGGAGCGTCCGGCGGTGCATGTTCAGCCGGCGGGCCGTCTCCGAGACGTTGCGGTCGCACGCCTCGTAGACGCGCTGGATGTGCTCCCAGCGCACGCGGTCGGCCGACATCGGGTTCTCGGGCGGCGCGGCCTTCTCGCCGGTCAGGGTCAGCGCCGCATAGATCTCGTCGGCGTCGGCCGGCTTGGACAGATAGTCCACCGCGCCGAGCTTCACCGCCGTCACCGCCGTGGCGATGTTGCCGTAGCCGGTGAGGATGATGGCGCGCGAATCTGCGCGCTTCTCGCGGATCGCCGCCACCACGTCGAGCCCGGAGCCGTCGCCGAGCCGCATGTCCACCACCGCATAGGCGGGCGCGGCGGCCTTCACCTTGCCGAGCGCTTCCTCGACGCTCTCGGCGGTGTCGACGCTGAAGCCGCGCATCTCCATGGCGCGCGCCAGCCGCGTCACGAAAGGCTTGTCGTCCTCGACGATCAGAAGGGTCGTGTCGGCGCCGAGTGCGCCGGCCGGGGGCGTTGCGTCTTCCGCCATCCGCGTTTCCTCGTTTCGAGGTCTTCTTTAGCGGAAATGACCCGCGTGTCCAGCAGAGCCTAGGCGGCCGCCTCGTCGAAGCGCTCGCGCGGCCATTCGATGCGCACCATGGCGCCCTGCCCGGGATCGCTGGCGTTGGAGAAGGCGATCGCCGCCCCGGAGCGTTCCAGCAGCGTCTTGGCGATGAAAAGCCCCAGCCCCAGCCCGCCGCCGCCGGCATCCGTGCCCGAGCGGCTGGTCATGTAGGGCTCGCCGATCCTGTCGATGATCTCCGGCGGAAAGCCCGGGCCGTCGTCGAGCACCGTGAGGACGACGCTGCCGGCGTCCCATTGCCACTCGACGGTCACGCTCTCGCGGGCGAAGTCGACGGCGTTCTCGACCAGGTTGCCGATGCCGTAGATCACGCCGGGGTTGCGCCGGGTGACCGGCTCCGCGCCCAGGCGCGGCCCCGGCGCCAGCCGGATGTCGATGCCGAACTCGCGGTGCGGCGCGATCACCTCCTCGATCAGCGAGGTGAGCGGCAGGCGCGCCAGATAGGGCTCGCCCTCGGACGAAAGGTTGGTCAGCCGCTGGAGGATCTCGCGGCAGCGCTGGGCCTGGCTGCGCAGCAGCGCCACGTCCTCGCGCAGGCGCGGATCGTCGCCCAGCGTGCGCTCCATCTCCTTGGCGACGAGCGAGATCGTCGCCAGCGGCGTGCCCAGCTCGTGAGCGGCGGCGGCGGCGAGCCCGTCCAGCGCCGACAGATGCTGCTCGCGCTGGAGGATGAGCTCGGTCGCCGACAGCGCGTTGGCGAGCTGGCGCGCCTCGTCGGCGACGCGGTAGGCGTAGACGCCGGTGAACGCGATGCTCGACACCAGCGCCAGCCACACACCCACCACATAGATGAAGGGCATCGCCAGCTCCGTGCCCTGGAACCAGGGCAGCGGCAGGTGGAAGAAGGCGAGCGCCGTCGCGGCAGCCACCGCCAGCAGGCCGATCAGCAAGGTCATGCGGAAGGGGAGCGACGTCGCCGACACGACGACCGGCACGGCCATCAGCAGCGAGAAGGGGTTGGTCAAGCCGCCGGTCATGTAGAGCAGGCCGGCAAGTTGCAGCGCGTCGAAGGCGAGGATGCCGAGCGCGGCGCGCGGCTCCAGCCGGTGCGTCGCCGGAAAGCGGAACGCCATCAACAGGTTGAGCCAGGCCGAGCAGGCGATCAGCGCGAAACACGGACCGACCGGCAGCGGGAATTCGAGCCAGAAGGCGACCACCACGACGGCCGCGCTCTGCCCCGCCACCGCCAGCCAGCGCAGGCGGATGAGCGTGTTGAGCCGCAATCGCTGCAACTCGGCGGGGTCGGGCGTTCTCAGATCCTGCGCCATGTCAGCGACCTTATGCGCCGCCGAAGGCAAGGCGTGAAGGGGCTCGCGGCGTTGCGGCGCCCAGGCTCCCGACATCGCTGCGCTCAGGTTCCCCACATCGCTACGCTCAGGCGCGCGGTTTCGCCCGCCGCGTCGGCGCGGCGAGTTCGGGCCGCTCGGGCCATTCGTGGCGCGGGTAGCGGCCGCGCATGTCGGCGCGCACGTCGGCCCACGAGCCGCGCCAGAAGCCGGGCAGGTCGCGCGTGGTCTGGATCGGCCGGTGCGCCGGCGACAGAAGCTCCAGCGTCAGCGGCACGGTGCCGGCGATGGCCGGATGCCGGGTCTGGCCGAACAGCTCCTGCACGCGGATCGACACGATCGGCGCCTCGCCTTCGTAGTCGATCGGCACGCGGCTGCCGGTCGGCGCCTCGAAATGGGTCGGAGCGGCCTCGTCCACCCGCCGCTGGAGCTCGTAGGGCACCAGCGACATCAGCCCTTCGCGCAGGGCAGAAGGCGCGATGCGCTCCAGCGAAGGCTCGCCGGACAGAAAGGGCGCAAGCCAGTCGTCCAGCCCCCCGGTCAGCGCGGCGTCCGACACGTCGGGCCACGGTTCGCCAAGGCCGCGCCGCAGCCAGCCGAGGCGGGCGCGCAACGCGCTCGCCGCTCTGTCCCACGGCAGCAGCGAGAGGCCATGCCGGCGCACCGTGTCGAGGATCGCGCGGTCGGCCTCCGGTCCCGCCGGTGCGGGCAGCAGCCGCTCGGCCAGCAGGATGGCGCCCAGCCTCTCCGCCTCGCGCGCCCGCACCGCCTTGCGCTCCATGTCGAAGAAGGTCTCGGTGCGCCGCTCGATGCGCCCCGCGAGCGCGGCGCGGATGCTCGCCTCGTCAACCGCCGCCGCTGCGGCGATGCGGGCGTTCTGCGCCGTGCCCTGAAGATCGGCGACGACGAGGAATTTTTCCCGCGCCAGCGCTTCGGCCTCGTCCAGCATCGCGCCGCGGCCATTGGCGAGCAGGAAGCGACCATAGGCCCCGCGCGCCATCGCCACGCGGTCGGGATAAGCATGGAGAAGCAGCGGGCCGGCCGGTGCGGGTGAAACACCCCCGCTCCGCCTCGCTTCGCTCGGCACCTCTCCCCCTGCCCGGGGGAGAGGAAGGAGCGCTCCATCACGGCCGGCGCTTCCTCTCCCCCGTCGATCGGGGGAGAGGTGGTTCGAAGGACCGGAGTGGGGGTCGACTGCGACTGCCGCCAGCCTCCCTGCCAACCCCCTCGCCGCCTCCGCCCTCGGCCCCTTCTCCGTCGCAAACCGCGCCAGCCGGTGGTCGAGGTCGACCCCGTTGCCGCCGAGGCCGCGCTCGGTGAGCAGCACGGCGAGCCGCGCCGCAGTCAGCGCGGCGCCCGCCTTCGCCGCCTCGGCCACCATGTGGGCCAGCCGCGCCGGCAGGGCCAGCCGGCGCATCGCCGCGCCCGCCTCGGTCAGCCTGCCGTCGGCATCGACGGCGCCGAGGTCGCGCAGCAG
>CAZVTK010000201.1:0-7314 GCA_964629765.1 uncultured Mesorhizobium sp. | reverse complement strand
CCTGCGTCTCGCCGCGGGTGAACAGCGCCGAGCCGTGGGTGCGCGGCAGCACGCCCACTTCCGACACGATCCTGCGCACGGTCGACAGGTCGCGGCCGTCGATGCGCGACGACGTGTCGAGGATGTTCCAGCGCACGATCTTGGCCTGGAGCTCCTTGAACACGGCGCCGACCTGCTCGGGCGTATATTTCGCCACCTCGCCCTCGGCCGGGGCGAAATGGGCCTTGACCTTGGCCTTCACCGCGTCGACCGCGGCGTAGCGCTCCTGCTTGACGGTGTTCTTGTAGGCGGCGCGCAGCTCGCCCTCCACCAGCTTCAGCATCTCGCCTTCGAGCTCCGAATAGTCGGGAGACTTGAAGTCGCGCGGGTCCTTGGCGGCCACTTCGGCGAGCTTGATGATGGCGTCGATCACCGGCTGGAAGCCCTGGTGGCCGAACATCACGGCGCCGAGCATGGTCTCCTCGTCCAGCTCCTGCGCTTCCGACTCGACCATCAGCACCGCCTCGCCCGTGCCGGCGACGACGAGGTCCAGCCTGGACTCTGCCATCTCGTCGACATGCGGGTTGAGCTTGTACTGGCCGTTGATGTAGCCGACGCGGGCGCCGCCGACCGGGCCCATGAACGGCACGCCCGACAGCGTCAGCGCGGCCGAGGTGGCGACGATCGACAGGATGTCCGGGTCGTTCTCGAGGTCGTGCTGGAGCACGGTGACGACGATCTGCGTGTCGTTCTTGTAGCCTTCGGCGAAGAGCGGGCGGATCGGGCGGTCGATCAGGCGGGAAACCAGCGTTTCCTTCTCGCTCGGGCGTCCCTCGCGCTTGAAGTAGCCGCCGGGGATCTTGCCGGCCGCGAAGGTCTTTTCCTGGTAGTTGACCGTCAGCGGGAAGAAGTCGAGGCCCGGCTTGGGCTCCTTCATGGAGACGACGGTGGCGAGCACGACGGTCTCGCCATAGGTGGCGACGACGGCGCCGTCAGCCTGACGCGCGACCTTGCCGGTCTCCAGCGTCAGCTTGCGGCCGGCCCATTCGAGTTCCACCTTGTGATGATTGAACATGTCTTGTCCTAACGTATGCGGAAGGTCCGCCCGCAGAGGCAGGCGCCCAGCCTTCCTGGCTTCGTGGTCCGGGGATCGCATGGGGCGAAAGGCGTCGGCCTGTCGCGCCGGCGACCTGCCGGCATGTCGGACGGGACGCCTCCGCGTCTTTCGTCCGGGACGAGCCATGGGCAAGACAACTTGCCGCTCCATGCGGAGCGGCCGGCAATCCTGCCCCATGACCTGTCCATGGGCGCTCCGGGGATACTCTCACCTGCCGGAGCACCGGAGCGCTCGCGCGCCCCGGAATGCGCGAACGGCGGTCCCGGAACCCCGGAACCGCCGTTCGAATGCTGCTAGCGACGCAGGCCGAGCTTGCCGATCAGCGTCTGGTAGCGCTCGCCGTCCTTCGCGTTCAGATAGTCGAGGAGACGACGGCGCTGCGAAACGAGCTTCAGGAGGCCACGGCGGGAGTGGTTGTCCTTCTTGTGGTCCTTGAAATGCTCGGTGAGGTTCCTGATGCGCTCCGACAGGATCGCAACCTGGACTTCCGGCGAACCGGTATCGCCCTTCACGGTTGCATATTCGGTGATCAGTGCCTGTTTCCGCTCAGCGGTAATCGACATCGGACAGTCCTTTCGGAATTGGAGAATGGGGACGCCCACGGCCGGGATGTCGTCCAGCAGGGGCCGCTCGAGGCACGCGCATCGCCCGGGGGTTCGCCCGAGGCCGCGCATTGCTGGCGCGCATATAGTGCAGTTCGGCGGCAAACGCCAGAGCCTCTTTCCCTCTTGTGGCGCGTGTGCTCCGGCCGACCCCTCATCCGTCTCGGCGCTGCGCGCCGAGACGGATGAGGGGTATGGCCTTGCTCAGGTCGCTTGCGTATCCGTGCCGCCGCGCATATCCGGCCGCAGCCTGTCCACCGGCATGACGAAGCGGTATTCGAGCCCGTCGCGGTGCAGCGTCCGCGTGATCTCGGCGCCGAGCGCGCCGCCGACCATGCGCTCGATCACCTGCGTGCCGAAGCCGGCGGTCTCGGTGCGCTTGCGCAGCCGCGGCACCGTCTCGCGCCAGGTCAGCTCGAAGCTGCCGCCCCGCCGCCGCCAGGCGATGGCCAGCCGCCCCGACGGGCCGGCGAAGGCGCCGTACTTGGCCGCGTTGGTCGCCAGCTCGTGGACGGCCATGCCGAGCGTCTGGGCCGCCTGGTTGTCGAGCCGGAAGACCGGCCCCGAAACGGCGACGCGCTCGGCGTCGGCCGGCGCGAAGGGCTCGATCTGCGCGCGTACGAGCTCGCCCAGCTCCACCCCGGCGACGCCGCCGGCGATCAAAAGGTCGGTCGAGCGGGCCAGCCCCTGCAACCGCTTCTGGAAGGCGTCCTGGAAGGCGGACAGGCTGCGGGCGCTGCGCCCGGTCTGCTTGGCGATCGAGCCGACGACGGTGAGCTGGTTCTTCGAGCGGTGCGCCACCTCGCGCATCAGGAAGCGGATCTCGTTCTCGGCCTCCCGGCGCCGGGCGCCGGCATCGGCGATGGCGGCGGAGATGGTGGCGAACTCGCCGATCGGATAGTCGGCGCGGCGCACGTCCTCACCGGCGCCGAGCCGCGCCGCTTCATGCGCCAACTGCCGGACCGGCACGGCGATCTGCCGGCCGAACAGCCAGCCGGCGCCGGCGGCGAGCGCGATCACAGTCATGCCGCCGAAGAGCAGCGACAGCATGGAGCGGCGCAACGGCGCGTCGACCATGGCCGACGGCGCCCACAGCACAACGCTCCAGCCGGTCATGCGCGAGCGCTCGACGACGGTGACGTAGTCGGTCGGCTGCCGGTCGGCCAGCGCGCGGCCGCGGGTGATGCCGGTCTTCGGCCCGGCGCCGAGGAAGAACGGCTTTCCCGTCTCCGACGACATGAAGGTGGAGGCGAGTACGATGCCGTTGCGGTCGATCAGCGAGGCGTTCCAGCCGCCGCGCAGGTTCTGCTGCGACAGGGCTTCGGTCAGGTCCTGTGCGTCGCGGGTCATCACGAGATAGCGATCTGGGATGCCGGACACCGAGGGCGGCAGCACCACGTTGAAGACCCAGCGCTGCGCGACGCGCCCGAGAAAGCCGTCGGAGACGGCGGCGACGCGGTTCTGCTCGGCAAAGCGGGCGCTGTCCGGGTCGGAGGTCGGGCCCAGCGGCTCGCCCCAGTCGACGCGCGTGTTGGCGAGCTGGTTGAACGCCCCGTCGAGCACGATGACATGCGCGCCGGTGCCGGCCAGCGCCAGCCGGGCCCTCGCATGGAACTGCCACAGATCGTCGTCGCGCAAGGGCGAGCCGGTCGCCAGCACGCGCAGCGTCGTCAGCATGCCGCGCACCTCGCGGTCCACCGCCTCGCTGACCGAGCCGGCCGTCGCCGCCGCAAGCGTGGCCAGCGCGTCGCGCTGGGCGCTCGCGTTGCGCTGGAGCAGCAGGATCGAGAAGGCGAGCACCGGGACGACGATCACCGTCACCAGCAGGCCGAGATAGAACATCATCGGCCGCGAGCGCACGCGCCGCTGCGGGTTGCCGGCGGCCGCCCCGTCCTTCAGCCGGGGCTCCTGCGCATCGATCTCTGTCGGGTCTGCTGCGGCGGACAATGCAATTCCTCGGAGCGGGGGATCAGCCACATCAATGTGTCAAGCCCGCGGCGAGGCGGAGGCGCCGCGCCGCAGGTTTCTCGGATTTCCCCACCCCGGGACCCGGCCCGGACAGCCCCCGGATAACCCCACGGGACAGCCGGGGCGGCCGGGCCGGCGGCATCATACAAGTCAGAGCCACTTCTTCCAACGGAAATAGCCGAGCAGCAGCAGGCCGATCAGCGCCATCAGGGCGAGCGCGCCGGGATAGCCGAAATAGGCGCCGAGCTCCGGCATGTTCCACGGCGACGTATCGGGGTCGAAGTTCATGCCCCAGATGCCGGCGAGGAAGGTCAGCGGAATGAAGATGGTCGAGACGATGGTAAGCAGGTTCACCACCTCGTTGGTGCGCGCCTGCTGCAAGGACAGGTGCAGCTCGATCAGGCCCGTCAGCGTGTCGCGCAGCGTCTCGACGATCTCGATCAGGCGCACGGCATGGTCGAAGGTGTCGTTGAGGTAGAGCTTGGTCTCGGCCGTCACCAGCGTCTCGTCGGCGCGCATCAGCGCGCTGACGGCGTCGCGCACCGGCCAGAGCCAGCGCTTGGCGACGATGGCCTCGCGGCGCAACTGGTGCAGCTCGCGCGTCTGGCCCTTGTCGGCATGGTCGAGCATGGCGTCCTCGAGATGGTCGATGCGGTCGCTCTTCAAGTCCAGCAGCGGAAAATAGCCGTCGACCACGGCGTCGAGCAGCGCATAGGCCAGATAGTCCGACCCGCGTTCGCGGATGCGGCCGCCCGCCTCGATGCGCTGGCGCACGGGGTCGAAGCAGTCCACGGCGTTTTCCTGGAAGGTGATGACGAAACCCTCGCCGAAGAACAGCGAAAGCTGCTCGGGCCGCGCTTCCAGCGTGTCGCCGATCATCTTGAGCACCACGAAGACGTGGTCGTCGAAGAAATCGGCCTTGGGCCGCTGGCCGGTGTTGACCACATCCTCCAGCGCGAGGCGATGCAGGCCGAACATGGCTCCGACCTCGGCGATGAGGCCGGTATCGCCCAGCCCCACGCAGTCGAGCCATACGAGCGGCCATTCGGCGCACAGCGTCTCGACCTCGTCCAGCGTGACGCTGTCGAAACGCTTCGGCCCGTCGGGCGCGATGGCGATGGCCCGCAGCCGCGTCGGCTCGGCGCCCGGATCGGCGATCAGCGTGCCGGGCGAGGCGCCGACGGGCGAGCGCTTGAAGCGGATTCGCGGATGCTTTCGCTGCGGTGCTGCGGCCATGAATCACCCCCTTGGCGAGAGCGGATCATAGCCGCCGCCCGCGACGGGAAAAGTGGCGCGTCAGCCCTGGAAGACGCGGCGGGGGTGGAACATGCCCGCCTCGATGGCGCCGATGGCGACCAGCTTGCCGCGCGCGAAGGCGCAAGCCTCGTCGGCGTCGAGCGGAGCGTCGCGGCCGCGCACGATGGCCGGGTTGCCGAGGCGGATGCGGTGGGCGGCGTCCTCGTTGAGCACCACCTTGGGCAGCGAGTCCAGCGCAGCGCCGGTGTCGAGCACCAGCGCGTCGAGCGCCCTGTAGCGCTCGCCCATCGGCGTGTCGTCGCCCTCGGCCGGCGGCTTCGGCCAAACGCTCTCCAGTTGCTCCAGCGTCAGCATCTCATCCGGGTCGAACGGCTCGACGGAGGCGCGCCGCAGCGTGCTGATATGGCCGAAGCAGCCGAGGTCGCGGCCCATGTCGCGGGCGAGGCTGCGCACATAGGTGCCCTTGCCGCACTCGACCTCGAACTCGGTGGCGTCCGGCGTGTGCGACAGGATGTCGAGCCGGCCGATCTCGACCTCGCGCGCCGGAATCTCCACCGCCTCGCCGTCGCGGGCGATGTCGTAGGCGCGCTCGCCGCCGATCTTCACGGCGGAGAACTGCGGCGGGACCTGCATGATGACGCCGGTGTATTTCGGCAGCAGCGCCCGCACCGCCGCCTCGTCCGGCCGGATGTCCGAATGGCGCGTGGCGACGCCCTCGAGGTCGTCGGTCGAGCGCTCCTCGCCCCACGAGACGGTGAAGCGGTAGATCTTGGCGCCGTCCATGACGTAGGGCACGGTCTTGGTCGCCTCGCCCAGCGCGATCGGCAGCATGCCCGACGCCAGCGGGTCGAGCGTGCCGGCATGGCCCGCCTTCTCGGCCTGGTAGAGCCATTTGATCTTGGACACGGCCTCGGTCGAGCCCATGCCGACCGGCTTGTCGAACACCACCCAGCCGGACACCGGCCGGCCCTTCTTCCTGCGCGCGCGGCTCACTGTTTTGACTTCTTCACGGAAACAGCACTCCGGGCCACACACCCGTCTGGTAGAGCTCTCTGCGTCGACTTTCTGTAGCCGAGGGTGCTCATCTTTTCCCAAACCAGTTGCCCGGCCCAGTTTGTGGTTCCGTTGTGCTTTCCATAATCGACACCGAGTGAGGCAGCGATCAAAGGATCGACTCCTGCTAGTGGAGGCCATCCATCCTCTACGGCTCGAAGCATGCGACCAACGCCTTCAGGAGAATTGATAATTTCGTACATTCTGATGACCAACGGATCATCACCTCGAACTGGCGTATCTTCTGAAAGCGGAAGCCCCGACTCCTCCAGAAGCTTGATCAGGGCTCCTGCATCGGGGTCAGTGGGTCGTTTCTTGGCATTCTTGTACAATTGATGTCGCTTGGCGACCGGTAGCGCCTTTAGCTTCTCAATCGTCCAGTTCACCGGGCTCTCCATCCTTTGCCGAGTCCACCGAATCGAGGTCGCGGGCGACTTCCGGTGAGCGCAGGAGATCGTCGATCTTCGCCATGTTGTCGTAGCTGGTGTCGAGCCGGAAGCGGAATTCCGGCATGTATTTCATCTGGCGCAGCGCCGGGCCCGTGCGACCGCGGATGAATTTCGCGTTGCGGTTGAGCGCCTCGATCACCGCGTCGTCGTCGCGCGCGCCGAGCGGCGACACGAAGGCCGTGGCGATCTTCAGGTCGGGCGACATGCGCACCTCGTTGACCGAGATCACCGTCGTCTCGATGGCGTCGTCGCGCACCTCGCCGCGCCGCAGCATGTCGGACAGCGCGTGGCGGACCTGCTCGCCGACGCGAAGCTGGCGCTGGGACGGCCCGGCCGAAGAAAATTTCGACATCGTCAAAAACCCGAACTTCCGGGGTCAAAAACCCGAACTCGTGGCGCGGCGGGTTCAGACCGCCGGCCATGGTTTCAAAAGGGCAGGAGGCGCGGCGGCCGCAAGGGGAGCGCCGCGCCGTCGATCGCCTGCCACGCTAGAGCGTGCGCGTCACCATCTCGACGCGGTAGCACTCGATGACGTCGCCCTCGCGCATGTCCTCGTAATTGGCGAAGGCCATGCCGCATTCCTGGCCGACCGGAACCTCGGACACCTCGTCCTTGAAGCGCTTCAGCGTCTTCAGCGTGCCTTCGTGGATCACCACGTTGTCGCGCAGCAGGCGGACGCCCGCGCCGCGCTCAACGCGGCCTTCCGTGACGCGGCAGCCCGCCACCTTGCCGACCTTGGTGATGTGGAAAACCTCGAGGATCTCCGCATTGCCGAGGAAGGTCTCGCGGCGCTCCGGCGAGAGCAGGCCCGACATGGCCGCCTTCACGTCATCCACGAGGTTGTAGATGATGTTGTAGTAGCGGATGTCGATGTCGGCCTGCTCGGCCG
>CAZVTK010000200.1:0-7348 GCA_964629765.1 uncultured Mesorhizobium sp. | reverse complement strand
TCCCCCCTTGAGGGGGAGATGTCCGGCAGGACAGAGGGGGGTGCGAAGGGGCGCGGCGTTTCAGTCGCCTCGGCAGGCACCCATGGCTGAAGCCAAACTTTTCGCCGGACCCCGCATCCGCCGCATCCGCACTGCGCGCGGCCTGACCCAGACGGCGATGGCCGAGGGGCTGGGCATCTCGCCCTCCTATCTCAACCTGATCGAGCGCAACCAGCGCCCGCTGACGGTCCAACTCGTGCTGAAGCTGGCCTCCGCCTACAAGGTCGACCCGGAAGAATTGCAGGGCGAGGCGGGCGCGCAGCTGTCGGCGCTGCGAGAGGTCTTCGCAGACCCGCTCCTTGCCGGCGAGCTGCCCGGCGAGCAGGAGCTGGTCGAGCTGGCCGAGACCGCGCCAAACGCGGCGGCGGCGATGATCAGGCTGCACCGCGGCTACCGCGAGCAGGCCGAGCGCCTGTCCGACCTGTCGCAATTGCTGGCCGCCGAGGGACGCTCGGTGGCCGGCGCGCGCGTGCCCGCCGACGAGGTGCGCGACGTGCTGGAGCGGCGGCCGAACCATTTCGCCGCGCTGGAGGAGGAGGCCGAAGCCTTCCACGCGCTGCTGGCGCCGGGCGAGGATCTGCGCGGCGCCTTGCAGGGCTGGCTGAAGGCCGAGCACGGCATTGCCGTGCGCGTGCTGCCGGTGGCGACAATGCCCAACTGGCGGCGGCGCTACGATCGGCATTCGCAGCGCCTGTTCGTGTCGGAGCGCCTGTCGCCCGCCGACCAGTTGCGCGAGATCGCCATGGAGGCGGCGGTGCTGCGCATGAGCGTCGCCGTCGGCGCGGAACTGAAGGGGCTGAAGCTGTCCTCCGACGAGGCGCGGCGCATCGCCCGCTTCGAGCTGGCGCGTTATGCCGCGCACGCGCTGATCATGCCCCATGACGCCTTCCTGACGGCGGCGAAGCGGGCGCGTTGCGACGTCGACCTGCTGCGGGCGCGCTTTGCCGTGTCGTTCGAGCAGGCGGCGACGCGGCTGACCACGCTGGCACGGCCGGGCGCGGGCGGCACCGGGGGCGTGCCGTTCTTCCTCATGGAGGTCGACCATGCCGGAAACCGGCTGCGGCACGCGGGCGCCGCCGGCTATCCGCGCCGCGCCTTCGGCGGCGCCTGCCCCCGGCTCGGCGTCTATGCGGCCTTCGCCCAGCCCGGCCAGATCGTCGTCGAGGCGGTCGAGACGCCGGACGGCGCCGCCTTCCTGACCATCGCGCGCACCCTCGAAGGCCCGCTGGCCGGCCATGACGAGCGGCTGCGGCGGACCGCCGTGCTGCTGGGCTGCGACTTGGCCCATGCCGGGCAGGTGGTCTATGCGGACGCCCTGCCTGTTCTCGGGCCTGTCCTGAATCCCGCTTCCGGCGCACCGGGTGCCAAGGCCGGCGCACAGCCGGCGCCGCGCCCGACGCCGGTCGGCCCCGCCTGCCGGCTGTGCGAGCGGCAGGGCTGCCTGTCGCGCGCCGAGCCGCCGGTGACGCGCCCGCTCGGGCTGGACGAGATGGCGACCGGGCTCAGCGCCTTCGATTTCCGGTAGTTGATGTATGTATCCTTTTAAGATACAAACAAGCCACGATCCGGACCTTGCGCGACAGGCGGCTGCCGGCGATCCGGGCGGGGCAGTCCGTCAGGGGTTTTCCTGCGGACGTGACGGCGCGGGCGCAACGCAAGCTGGTCCAACTCGATGCTGCGACCGCCCTGGATGATTTGCGGGTGCCGCCGTCCAACCGGTTGGAACCGTTGCGCGGCGACCGGCAAGGCCAGCATTCGATCCGCATCAACGACAAATGGCGGATTTGCTTCACATGGCAGGACGGAGACGCCTATGACGTCGAGATCGTTGACTATCACTAGCGCCCCCGCGCCGCGCCCGGTGCATCCGGGCGCGTTGCTTCGCGAGGATTTTCTACCCGAATACGGGCTTTCCGCCGGCGCGCTTGCGACCGCCCTGCACGTCCCGCGCGACCGCATCGAAAAGATCGTCCGGGAAAAGCGCGCCGTGACAGCCGATACCGCAGCGCGGCTGGCCCGCTATTTCGGCACGACGCCTCAGTTCTGGTTGAACCTCCAGGCAAATTTCGATCTGGCGCAGGTCGAAGCCTCCGAGCTGGATCGTATCGAGGCTGCCTGACCGGCTGGCATCAAGTCCGTCCCGCTCTGGCCCACGCGCCGTGCGCAGGTCGGCCCTACGCCGGACGCATGTCGCCTTGTCGACAGGCCGGTGCCGCT
This sequence comes from uncultured Mesorhizobium sp., assembly GCA_964629765.1. Classification (GTDB taxonomy): domain Bacteria; phylum Pseudomonadota; class Alphaproteobacteria; order Rhizobiales; family Rhizobiaceae; genus RCIO01. Next base: position 5,092 of record CAZVTK010000200.1, on the reverse strand, counting down.
CCGGCGGCTAGGATCGCGGCAATATAGGGGTGGCGGCGGGCGCGGTCATGGCGGACGAGGGGATTGAGGCTGGCGCGGCAGCGGGCGCGGATGGCAGCGCCCGGCTTGGCGCGGCGCTGGTGTTCGGCTCGGCGCTGGCGTGGAGCTTCGGCGGCGCCATCGCCCGCTTCATCGAGGCGGACGATAGCTGGACCGTCGTTTTCTGGCGCTCGTTCTTTGCGGCGCTGTTCATCCTCGCCTTCATGATCTGGCGCGACGGCCTGCGTGGCACCGTCGCCATGGTCCGCGCAATGGGCCTGCCTGGACTGTTCGTCGCGGCCTGCTTCGCCACGGCGGCCACGTCCTTCGTCGTGGCGCTGTCCTACACGACCGTCGCCAACGTCATGCTGATGCAGGCGGGCACGCCGTTGATCGCGGCGCTGCTCGCCTGGCTGGCGTTCCGCGAGCGCGTGACCCTGCCGACCTGGGCCGCCATCGCCGCCGTGATCGCGGGCGTCGCCATCATGGTGTCGGACTCCTTCTCCGGGAAGGTGTCGCCGGTCGGCGACGGCCTCGCTTTGCTCATAGCAATCGTCTTCGCCATGGCCACGGTCACGACCCGGCGCTTCAGCAATGTGCGCATGACGCCGGCGACCTGCCTCGGCATGATGATGGCGGCGGGCTTCGCGGCCACGCAGGCGGGCAGCTTTTCGGCGTCCGCCGCCGATTTCGGCTGGCTGTTCGCCTTCGGCGCCCTCAATCTCGGGCTGGGGCTGGCGCTCTTCGCCAGCGGCGCGCGGCTCATCCCGGCCGCCTATGCGGCCTTGATCGGCACGTTCGAGCCCTTGTTCGGGCCGATCTGGGTGTGGCTGATCCACGGCGAGGTGCCGTCGGTGCGCACGGTCATTGGCGGTTGCGTCATCTTCGCGGCGCTGATGGTGCACCTCCTGCTCGAGCTGCGCCGCAGCCGCGCGCCGGCAAGGCCGGGCGTGACCGGCGTCCAGCAGCCCCTGTGACCGCGGCCGCCCCGGCCGGCATGGCCCCCCTTGTCGCACCGCAAAAACGCCAATAGGCTCATGCGAATGCCGATGGCGCGACGCCCGCGCCCGGCCGGGGAGACGTGAGGATCGCGAAACACCGGCGGTCCGATCAAAGAGGTGAACCGGATCATGCACAGAACGATACTGCTCTCGACTGCGGCCTTCGCCGCGCTGTCCCTCGCCACCGGCGCATGGGCCCAGGAGCGCGTCGTCAACGTCTACAACTGGTCGGACTACATCGACGATTCCATCCTCGCGGACTTCACCGCCGAGACCGGCATCAAGGTCGTCTACGACGTCTTCGACTCGAACGAGATCCTGGAGACCAAGCTGCTGGCCGGCGGCAGCGGCTACGACGTGGTGGTGCCGACCGCGAGCCCCTTCATGGCGCGCCAGATCCAGGCCGGCGTCTACCAGAAGCTCGACAAGTCCAAGCTGCCGAACCTCGCCAACATGTGGGACGTGGTGTCGAGCCGCATCGCTCATTACGACCCGGACAACGCCTATTCCATCAACTACATGTGGGGCACGGTCGGGCTCGGCTACAACAAGAAGAAGGTGCAGGACGCGCTCGGCATCGAGGAGGTCGATAGCTGGGACGTTCTCTACAAGCCGGAGAACGCGGCCAAGCTCGCCGATTGCGGCATCTACGTGCTCGATTCCGCGTCCGACATCGTCACGACGACGCTGAACTATCTCGGCCTCGATCCGATGAGCAAGTCGGAGGAGGATCTCGGCAAGGCGGAGGCCGCGCTGCTGGCGGTCCGCCCCTATATCCGCAAGTTCCACTCGTCCGAATACATCAACGCGCTCGCCAATGGCGACATCTGCCTGGCGGTGGGCTGGTCGGGCGACGTGTTCCAGGCCGCCGACCGCGCCGCCGAGGCCGACCAGGGCGTCGAGGTGGGCTACGTCATCCCCAAGGAAGGCGCGCAGATGTGGTTCGACCAGATGGCGATCCCGGCCGATGCGAAGAACGTCGCCGAGGCGCACGAGTTCCTGAACTACATCATGAAGCCGGAAGTCGCCGCCAAGGCCACCAACTACGTCTACTTCCCCAACGGCAACAAGGCGTCGCAGGAGTTCATCGACAAGGAGATCATCGAGGATCCGGCGGTCTACCCGGACGACGCAACGCTGGCGAACCTGTTCACCATCGATCCCTACGACACGCGCACGCAGCGCGTGGTGACCCGGCTCTGGACCAAGATCGTCACCGGCCAGTAACTGGGCGGTGATTGTGGCCGGCGCCGCCACGCGGCGACGCCGGCGACCGGCCTTCGGGAGGGCCGGGCAAAACAGGGATCCCGGCAGCGATCAGGGGCAGCAAGCGGGGCGCGGGGTGCGATGAAATCGCTGGGCAGCATTCGCCGGAGCTTTGCTCCGTGGAACGATCCGGACGCCAGACCCTATATCCATTTCGACCGCGTGACCAAGCGCTTCGGCGATTTTACCGCCGTCAACGACCTGTCCCTCGTCATCTATGAGCGCGAGTTCTTCGCGCTGCTCGGCGCCTCGGGCTGCGGCAAGACCACGCTGCTGCGCATGCTGGCCGGTTTCGAGCAGCCGACCTCCGGCCGCATCCTGCTCGACGGGCAGGACCTTTCCGGCATCCCGCCCTACCGGCGGCCGGTCAACATGATGTTCCAGTCCTACGCGCTGTTCCCGCACATGTCGGTGGAGGCGAACATCGCCTTCGGCCTGAAGCAGGACGGCATGCCGAGGGTGGACATCGACGCGCGCGTGAAGGAAATGCTCAAGCTGGTGAAGCTGGAGCAGTTCGCCAAGCGCAAGCCGCACCAGTTGTCGGGCGGCCAGCGCCAGCGCGTCGCGCTGGCCCGCTCGGTCGCCAAGCGGCAGACGGTGCTGCTGCTCGACGAGCCGCTCGGCGCGCTGGACTAGAAGCTGCGCGTGGAGACGCAGTTCGAGCTGATGGACCTGCAGCAGTCGCTCGGCCTGACCTTCGTCATCGTCACCCACGACCAGGAGGAGGCGATGACCATGGCCGACCGCATCGCCCTGCTCGACAAGGGTGAGGTGATGCAGGTGTCGACGCCGGCCGAGATCTACGAGGCGCCGGTGTCGCGCTTCGTCGCCAACTTCATCGGCAACGTGAACATGCTGGACGGCACCGTCGCCGAGCGCGACGACACCAACGTCACGATCGTCGGCGCGTCCGGTGCCCGGATCACGGTCGGCAATGCCGGCCCGGTCCAGTCGGGCAGCAAGGTCGCCTTCGCCATCCGGCCGGAGAAGATCAAGGTGTCGTCGAAGCAGCCGCCGGCCGGCACGCCCAACGTGCTGGAAGGCGAGGTCTACGACCTCGCCTATCTCGGCGACATGACGGTCTATCATGTGAAGCTGGCCGACGGGCAGGTGATCAAGGCGAGCGCGCTCAACGCCTCGCGCGTCACCGAGGACCCCCTGACCTGGAACGACACGGCCTGGATTTCCTTCGCCCCCGATGCGGGGCTGGTGCTGACCAGGTAGGGGCCGGACATGAAGACGCTTCAGGCCCTTGCCAGCCGCCTCGTCATCCTCGTCCCCTATCTGTGGCTGCTGGTCTTCTTCTTCGTCCCGTTCCTGATCGTCTTCAAGATATCGCTGTCGACGTCGGCGATCTCGATGCCGCCCTACGAGCCGGTGTTCGACCCGGCGGCGGGGCTCGGCGCGCTGTGGGAAGGCGTGCGCGAGTTCACCGTCGACAACTATCTGTGGCTGGTCGACGATTCGCTCTACATCAACGCCTATCTCTCCAGCCTGTGGATCGCCGGGGTGTCGACGCTGCTGACCCTAGCCGTCGGCTATCCCGTGGCCTACGCGATGGCGCGCGCGCCGAATTCGCTGCGCCCCACGCTGCTGATGCTCGTGATCCTGCCGTTCTGGACGAGCTTCCTGATCCGCGTCTACGCCTGGATCGGCATCCTCAAGCCCGAAGGGCTGCTCAACCAGTTCCTGCTGTGGACGGGGCTGATCGCTTCGCCGCTCCAGATCATGAACACGCATACGGCGATCTTCATCGGCATCGTCTATTCCTACCTGCCGTTCATGATCCTGCCGCTCTACGCCTCGCTGGAAAAGATGGACTATTCGCTGATCGAAGCGGCCAAGGACCTCGGCTGCACCAATCTCGGCGCCTTCTGGAAGGTCACATTCCCGCTGTCGCTGCCGGGCGTGGTGGCGGGGGCTCTGCTGGTCTTCATCCCCGCAATGGGCGAGTTCGTCATCCCCGACCTGCTCGGCGGCTCGCAGACGCTGATGATCGGCAAGACGCTGTGGAACGAGTTCTTCGCCAACCGCGACTGGCCGGTGGCCTCGGCCGTGGCGATCATTCTGCTGATCCTGCTGGTGCTGCCGATCATGTTCTTCCAGCGGGCGCAGGAAAGGGCGCGGTAGCGAGCAATGTCCGACCAGATTGAACACGTTCTGTTTCTCCGATGGCGAGGCGATCCGGCAGGAGAGACGCGACGGGCGATGGGCTTCCATCGTCCGAGCGGCTCGACGAACCGGGCGCCCGTCAGCGGGAAACCCTTCGGGCCGGGTGCATTTGGCCCAAATCCTTCGGGTTCCGGCTCGGCCGTATCCCGATACGACCGTCGCCGGAACCCTCGACCTTGGGACCAAATGCTCTCCGGCAGAACGGTTCACTCTGGTCGGACATTGCTCTGATGGGTCCCTCGACGCTTTCCCGCTTCAACATCACCTCTTTGGTGCTGGGCTTCGCTTTCCTCTATCTGCCCATCGTCCTGCTGGTCATCTACTCGTTCAACGAGTCGCGCCTGGTCACCGTCTGGGCCGGCTTCTCGACCCGATGGTACGTCTCGCTGTTCTCCAACCGGGGACTGATCGACGCGGCATGGGTGACGGCGCGCGTCGCCGTCGTCTCGGCCACCGTCGCCACCGTCCTCGGCACGCTCGCGGCTCTGGCGCTGACCCGTTACACGCGGTTCCGCGGCCGCGTGCTTTTTACCGGCATGGTGTTCGCGCCGCTGGTCATGCCGGAGGTCATCACCGGCCTGTCGCTGCTCCTGCTCTTCGTCGCCATCGGCTTCGACCGCGGCTTCGTGACGGTC
>CAZVTK010000199.1:0-7522 GCA_964629765.1 uncultured Mesorhizobium sp. | reverse complement strand
CTAGAGCGCGCCCACCGATCTGAGCACCCCGGCGATCTCCGCGCGCGCGGCATCGTCCAGCGGCACCTGCGGCGCGATGGGGTCGCCGACCGCGAAACCCTGCAACTGCAACGCCGACTTGATGCAGGCGGCGATGGAGTATTTGGCGAAGATCTCGTTCACGCGCCATAACGGACGTTGCAGGTCCATGGCGCGTGTCCAGTCCCCGGCGCGGGCGGCCTCGTAGAGTTCGATGCTTTGCTTCGCGACGACGCAGGCCGGACCGGCCATCCAGCCGACGCCGCCGATCATCAGCACGCAGGCCGGGATGTGCGCGGAAGCCGAGAACACCTGCATCCGCCCGCGCGTGCGCTCGATGATGGACAGCAGCCTGCCCGTATTGGTCGAGGCATCCTTGATGTAGCCGATGTTGTCGACATGGCTGAGCCGCTCGATCACCGGCAGGCTGAGGTCGGACCGCTGGAACTGCGGATTGGTGTAGAGAACGACGGGACGTCCGCCGGCAGCCCCGGCAATGGCCCTGAAATAAGCTTCCACGCCAGCATCGCCCACCGGGAAATAGGCTTCGAGGATGGCGAGGATGCCGTCGACGCCGGCTTCGACCAGCGCCTTCGTCTGCGCCACCGCATCCGCCGTGGCGGTGGAGGCGACGCCCGCCACCACCGGCACCCGTCCGCGATTGGCGTCCACCGTCGCCTTCACCACCTGCAGACGCTGCGCATTCGACAGGTAGGCGAATTCTCCGGTGCTGCCCAGCGGCGCAAGGCCGTGGACGCCCTGCCCCACCAGATGCTCGACGAGATCCCCGAGGACGGCGGTGTTGACACCGCCCTCGGCATCGGTCGGCGACACCAGATAAGGAAAAACGCCGTGGATCGACATCGCGACGCCTCCCTGCGCCGGGCCTGCGCCGGGCCTACTCGGCGCTCACATAGTAAGGCAGCGTATAGCCGTCCGAACGACCGTCATAGGTCAGGCCGGCCTTGGCTCCCCAGGTGTTGTCGAGGAAGAACAGCGGAATGATGCCGAGGTCGCCCATCGCGATCTCCGTCGCCTTCTTCAACAGCGCCTCGCGCTCGGCATCGTCCAGCGTTCCGCGCGCCTGGCTAAGTACGGCATCGAACTCCGGATTGGAGTAGCGGCCGCGATTGCCCTGGCCGGCCTTCTCGCCGTAGGTTTCCAGAAGCGGCCCGAGGACGCCTGACGGTTCGCCGGTCTCGACCGCCGCGCCGCCCATGATGAAGCTGAACTCGAGCGCCGAGGCCCGCGAGAAATAGACGCTGCCCGGCAGCGTCTCGACCGTGATGCTCACGCCGATCCGGCTGAAGAACTGGCCGAGCGCCTGCGCAACCCGCGAGTCGTTGGGATAGCGGTCGTTCGAGGCATGGAAGGTGAGGGTGAAGCCGTCCGGATAGCCGGCCTGCGCCAGCATCTGCTTGGCACGGTCGGGATCGTAGGGATCGACCGCCAGCGTCTCGTCGTAGCCGAAATAGCCTTCCGGCACGACCTGGCCGGACGGTGTGCCCTGCCCGTCCATGATGCGGTCGACGATCGCCTCGCGGTTGATCGACAGCGACAGCGCGCGCCGCACCTCCGCCTTCAGCAGCGGATTCTTGCCGTCCGGGCCCTTGGCGAAGGGCGACTCCTCCCGGTCCTGATCCATGTGCAGATACATCAGGCGGTTGCCGGTCGCCTTGACGACGTTGATCGACGGGCTGTCTTCCAGGCGGCGCGTGTCGGCCGTCGGGATGTTCTCGATCAGGTCGACGTCGCCCGCGAGGATGGCGGCGACGCGGGCGCTGTTGTTCTTGAAGATGCGGAAGGTGACCTTCTCCCACTCCGCCGCACCGTCCCAATAGGCGTCGTTGCGCGCGAGGACGATCTCGGCATCCGGCGTCCAGGACACGAACTTGAACGGGCCGGTGCCGATGACGCCGTTGCCCTTGTTCATCTCCTCGGTCGTGGTCTGGCCCTGCGAGGCGGGAATGATGGCGATGCGGCTGAGATTGTTGAGAAGGAGCGGCGTCGGGCCGTCGGTCGTGATGCGCACGGTGTGCGGATCGACCGCCGTGACCTCGCTGATCGCCCGCACGTAGGGCGCGAACGAGCTGGGGCTGTTGGTGGCTGCAAGCGGCACGCGCTTGATGCTGGCGACGACGTCGTCGGCCGTGAAGTCGCTGCCGTCATGGAACTTGACGCCGGCGCGCAGCCTGAACTGCCAGGTGGTGTCGTCGATCCGCTCCCAGCTTTCCGCAAGGGCCGGCTGAATCTGCTGGCGCGCGTCCTGGTTGACCAGGCCGTCGAAGATGTTGCGCGCCATCGCGCTGTTGGGACCCACCACGTAGAATTGCGGGTCCATCGACGTGGTAGAGGCTGACAGGCCAACCGTCAGGTCGCGTGCCATCGCCGTAAGCGGCGCAAAGACTACCGATGCGGCGAGCGCTGCCGCTGCAATCATTCTCATGGATGGTCTCCTCCGAGTTCCAACAGCTCTTGGGCGAGCATGCCTATGCATAATTCTTTTGCAGGGTGATTAAAAATTGCATTTTGACCTGCTATGATGCCGAAATGTTATGAGCCGAGGCATTCATGCGCCTGAAGCAGCGCCAGCTTGAAGCCTTCCGCCATGTGATGCTCGCGCACGGTGTAACCGCTGCGGCAGATGCGATGAACATAACCCAACCGGCCGTGAGCCGGCTGATCAGGGATCTCGAGGTGGCCGTCGGGATGACCCTGTTCAACCGGCAGGGCGCAAGGCTCGCGCCGACGCCGGAGGCGGATTTGCTTCTGCACGAAGTCGAGCGCCTCTATATCGGCGTCGATCAGGTCGCGCGGGCGGCGAGCGACATCCGCCAGCACAAGAACATCGTGCTGCGCATCGCCAGCGTCACCTCGCTGGTGCGCCCGTTTCTGCACCAGTCGCTGGTCGAGATCATCGGCGAAAGGCTCGATCTCCCGCTGGTGCTCGATGTCGAGAACAGCCGCCACATCTGGGACATGGTCGAGAACAACCACTACGATCTGGGCTTCGTATTCGGTCCCCCGCGCCCCGGCGACCTCCAGACGGTGCATCTGTACAGTTCGCAGGCGGTCGCGGTGATGCCGCTGGACCATCCGCTTGCCGGACACGAGGTCGTCACGCCGGCCGATCTTGCCGCCTATCGCGTGCTGACGGCCGGGCGCAACTCCCCGCTCAGGCGCGGGCTCGATCTCGCCTTCGCCGCGGCCGAGACCGCGCCTTTGAACACGATGGAGACGGCGATGCTCAATTGCTGCCATTTCGCGGCAACCGGCATGGGGGTCGGCATCGTCGACCGCATCACGATGCGGGCGGCGGGAGTCCCGCTATGCGCAAAACCCTTTCTGCCGCGGATCGACGTGTCCTACTATGCCGCGCGCCCGGCAGGAGCCCGCACCATCCATGTGCTGGACGAGATCGTCGCCCAGATGAAGGTCCTGCTTTCGGAATGACACGCAGCCTGGCGGCGCCGTGCCGGCGATCTCCGACATGGCCCGCCCCGTTCTCGAACGACAGGGACTACGGCGTGACGCGTCGGGCGATGTCGACGAAGCCGGTGAGATAGTCGGTTTCGAGGTCGGAGCGCAGCCCGACATTGATGCTCTCGTGCAGGCCGGAAGTGCCGATGCGTGAGCTGGCGACGGGCATGTCCGACGCCACCTCCCGCACCAGCCGGTCCGGCAGCACGGCCACCCCGCGCCCGGCAACGACGAATTGCAGCGTCAGCTCGATGTTCTCGACGGCGATGCGGCTTTCCTCGAGACCGTAACGCAGGTCGATGTCTCGACGCTGTCCCTCGTCCTGCTGGGGATCGGCATCGCCGGCGTGGTCGGCACCAGCCTGATCGGCGGTTTCCTGAAGGACGGTCTCTACCGGACCCTGATCGTCATCCCCGTGTCCATGGCCGTGATCGCGGTCTTCCCCCACACCGTTCTCCTCACGGCCTTCGCAAGTCCGCCTGCATTCGGCTGGCGGAAGCTGGATGCTCCGCTTCGGAGATCATGAGCATCACGGGTCATCGCGATCTTGCGGAAGTGGAAACCTACGTCCGCAACGCCAACAAGCCGAAGCTCGCGGACAACGCCATCACCAAGACATACGGTGCAGCATGAAAACGACCACGGAACAAAAATCTGCTAACCTCCAGTCCCGGTTAGCACAAATCACCCGCAAACGCTTGATTTCATTGGCAGGGAGCATGGGGATGGTGGGCCCGGAGGGAATTGAACCGTACACACCATAAGTCTCTGGCAGAAATAGATAATTTCCGTCGATCGACTCCCTGACACGCGACAAGTGAACGCCAACGTGTACCCGGTCGTGTACGGCCGAGAGAATCCTGTTGTCAATCGACCAGCGTCACTGAACAGGCAACAAGGGGGTGATACGGTCCTACGTCGGGAAGGTCTGAGCCGCCCCGCTTAGCCGAGTTTGATCCGGCGAACGCGCCAATTTCACCGAGAACTCCATATGCGGCCTACGGAACTCTTTACGCACTACCGTCCAGTTTTGGATCGCATGACACGCGTCGAGCTTGAGATAGAAATCGAACAACCTGACCAGCTCGTTGTCGCCAGCTCAGCGCTTGGCCGCAAGAACCTACAGGTGGCATATGCGCCGTTCGATTACGTAAACCGGGAAGCCGATGTCGTCATCGTCGGCATCACCCCTGGTCGGCAACAGATGCGCAACGCATTGCTCGAAGCGCATCGCATCCTAAAGTCCGGCGGCAGCGACGATGAAGCAATGGGAGCCGCGAAGATTTTCGCCAGCTTCTCCGGTCCGATGCGGTCGAACCTCGTGGCGCTCCTCGACGAAATCGGAATCAACCAGGTCTTAGGACTGGACAGCACAGCCTCGTTGTGGGGCAAGGCCAGTAAGAGAGTGCATTTCACGTCGGCACTTCGCTACCCCGTGTTCATCGACGGCGGAAATTACTCCGGCACGCCTCCGATCGCCTCCACGCCCTTTCTGACCGACCAGCTGCGCGCGTGGTTCCTTCCGGAGATGACGGCGTTGCAGAATGCCATTTTCGTACCGCTAGGTCCGCAGATCGGCAGTGTCCTGGATAGAGTGGCGCCTTTGGCGGGCGTGGAACAGAACCGCGTGCTGTCAGGCCTTCCTCACCCAAGCGGAGCGAATTCAGAAAGGATTGCATATTTCCTTGGACGGAAGGACCGCGCGGCGCTCTCGGCCAAGGTTGCACCCGATCTCATCGAACGCAATCGCGAACTCCTCCGGGGCAAGGTTGCGGCCTTGGCAGCCTGACAATTGCCGCGAATAGCGACGCGGAACGTAGCCATTGATAGGACGAAGCAGAGGGCAGTGGTAGACGAGACACCTCCTAGGCCGGATATGCGCGACCTGATGGCCACCATCGGGGAAGTACTCTTGCTGTGGGGGTTCTTGGAAACCGCGTTGCGAGGCCGCCTAGCTGCTCTCGGCGAAGGCGAAGCAGGGAACACTAAACTGCCGCTGCTCGCCCGCTGGCAACATGCGGAGCAGACAGAAGCGCCGCATGACCCGCATTTTGCGCGACTTGTCGAGGACATGGTCGCGGCGGCGGCTGTGCGAAACAGTCTTGCGCATGGGTTGTCATCCGCCTCAGTAGATCCACAAGGTTCCGAGGAACCGCGAGTTGTCTGCCGTGACCGCGACGGATTAGCGATTACTTACCCTTTGTCGGCTTTAGAGGCAGCCAAACGGCAAATCCACGATGTCCGCATGCGGGTGCAGAACCGATAGCCTGATCTCGTGGGCATAAGCCTATTCCATTTCACCGAGAGCAAGACGTGGATGCTTGGAAGAATTCCTCTCAGCTCGGCGCTCTGGAAATCTAGGTTTCAATACGGGCGCGCCCCCTTCCGCTTCCGGCGTTTCAACCGAAGGCGCAGCGCGGACGGAAATCCGCTTCGAAAGTGCCAGATGGATACTGCGACTCGAAAGCGCCTGCTCCGAAGCCATTGAAGCGGGTTGCGACACTGTCTCCGGTGAGGCTACCGGGCTGACGTGGAATTCATTCGGCCTTTCCGAACGTTTCGGCTGCTGCTCGATCAAGCGTTCAAATGCAGCCTTAGCTTTTGGCGAAAGATCGTGGTTCGTGACCTCAAGGCCGCGCAGCATGCAAGCGACGGCTACGGCATCCTTGTAGGATTGATCGCCATGAACCTGGACACTCTGCCAGCCGTGACGCTCGGCGGCGGCGGCCGTCTCCAGCGCTGCCGTCCACGTGACTGGGCCCTTCAAGGAGATAGCATCGCCCCGATCAATGAGGACTGTACCGTCCGCCAGATTGATCCAAAGAAGGTCTCGCTTTTCGTCGAAGACGACTGACGCGATCAACGGAATGGATCCTGCTTCGATCCATCCGCCTTGATGCCACGCACGAAGGATTGCAGCGCGGCGGTCCCGTTTCAATGACCGTCGCTGGGCAGCTTCGGCCGGAACGATCAGGCGCTGGCGCTGGGCGCGAACTCGGGCTTCCAGGTTCTTGAGTTCCAGCGCGGCCTCAACCTCTTCGGCCTTGGCAGCCTCCCACTCTATCCGCATTCTTCGATGCTCGTGCAACGCCGCCAGCGCCTCCGGCATCTCTTGCGCACGGGCGTAGGCCTCGAAGTTCCACTTTGGCAGTTGCGGTTCAGGGTCCGGAAGTTCACGGTCGACATTCGGTCGCGCATCACCCTCATAGGGAATGCCGCGCCCTTGGCAGAAGATGGTCAACCGGTTAGCGAACATCTCCCGGACATTCCTGCCACCGCGCTCGCGGAAAAGATCGTTCCAGGTGCGGTCCTTACGTTTCGAAAAGCCCTCGCCGTCGAGTGGCCGCAGAGTGGCCAGGCCGTGAACATTTACGTTTCTGCCGCCGTCGCTCGCGGGCGTGTCGTGGATGTCGATCTGAAAGGCCATGCCGCGCTCAAGGAAGGGTGCATAGACATGACGGATGCACTGTTCCCACAGCGCCTTTGGAATCTGTCTCGGCATGGAAAAATCGACGATGCGCGCCTCCTGCGCGTCGATCCGCTTCTCAGCCTCCGCCGCGCGCTGCCATAGGGATTGCGGCTCGTGCGTCCAATCCGGCGCACCCTCCGGCACAAGCATGATGGTGCGGACGTGTTCCCTCCGCTTTCTGCTGAAGTCGAACGCGCGGCCCTCATGGTCCACGGCCCGGCCGCATGACTGATAAGCTGAGCGTTTCGCGGCAGAGTGGCCGTCGCCACGGCCTACGATCCCGAACTGAACACGGAAAAAATCAGTCATTGGCTCTTTCTTCGTAGCCGATATGGCCGCCACCCGACTTCCTTTTCGAGCTGACGTTGCGCAGCAATGTATAGGCGAGCCTCATCGTCACTTCTTTTCCCATCGTCGCATTATGGTGGGCTCGGGTTTGCGCCGATGCAAACGCCGACAAACAATAGTCCCGGAGGCATCAAACACCGGAGGGACGAAATGGCCTGAGAACGGCGGTGAGAAAGTCGACCACGGTAGCGGCGGGATAGTCCTGCT
>CAZVTK010000198.1:0-7523 GCA_964629765.1 uncultured Mesorhizobium sp. | reverse complement strand
TCGGCGCCGTCCTCGATGTAGAGACGGTTGACCTGCTTGCCGGCCGGGCCGGTCTGCTTGGTCACCAGCGTGTTGCCGAGCATCTCGGAGGCGTTCTTCACCACCTCCTCGATCGACTTGGCCAGCCGCACGCCGCCCTTGGCATCGGGGCCGAGCTCCTTGAACTTGCCCTTGCCGCGCCCGCCGGCGTGGATCTGGCTCTTCACGACGTAGAGCGGGCCGGGCAGCGACTTCGCCGCCGCTTCCGCCTCCGATGCCGAGAGGATCGGCACGCCGGCCGCGACCGGCGCGCCAAAACCCTTGAGCAGGGCCTTGGCCTGGTATTCGTGGATGTTCATGGCTTGCGCGGCCTCACTTCTTCTTGCCGAGGGCGGGGGCGATGCCGAGGCAGGCTTCGCACAGCGACTGCACCGCGGCCACCGACTTCTCGAACATCTTCTGCTCGGCCTTGTTGAAGTCGAGCTCGATGATGCGCTCGACGCCGCCGGCGCCGATCACCACCGGCACGCCGACATACATGTCCTTGATGCCGTACTGGCCGGACAGGTGCGCCGCCGCCGGCAGCACGCGCTTCTTGTCCTTGAGATAGGCTTCCGCCATGGCGATCGCCGACGAGGCCGGCGCGTAGAAGGCCGAGCCGGTCTTGAGCAGCGCCACGATCTCGCCGCCGCCCTTGCGGGTGCGCTCGACGATGGCGTCCAGTCTCTCCTTGGAGGTCCAGCCCATCTTGATGAGGTCCGGCAGCGGGATGCCGGCGACGGTGGAGTAGCGCACCATCGGCACCATGTCGTCGCCATGGCCGCCCAGCGTCATCGCCGACACGTCCTCGACCGAAACCTTGAACTCGTCGGCGAGGAAATAGCGGAAGCGGGCCGAGTCGAGCACGCCGGCCATGCCGACCACATGGCTCCTGGGCAGGCCGGAGAACTTCTGCAACGCCCACACCATCGCGTCGAGCGGGTTGGTGATGCAGATGACGAAAGCCTTCGGCGCGTATTTGCGAATGCCCGCGCCCACCTGCTCCATCACCTTGAGGTTGATGCCGAGCAGGTCGTCGCGGCTCATGCCGGGCTTGCGCGGCACGCCGGCCGTGACGATGCACACGTCGGCGCCCTCGATCGCCGAATAATCATTCGCGCCGACATAGCGTGCGTCAAAGCCCTCGACCGGCGAAGACTCGGCAATGTCGAGGCCCTTGCCCTGCGGGACGCCCTCGGCGATGTCGAACATCACGACGTCGCCGAGTTCCTTGAGGCCGATCAGGTGGGCGAGCGTGCCACCGATCATGCCCGAGCCTATGAGGGCGATCTTGCTGCGTGCCATGGTGACGATATTCCTTGAGGTGCCGTGGAGCTGGATGGCGGGAAACGATGCCGGGTGCACTGTGCGGCGAACAACCTCCCGCCGCATGTTTCGATGCCTTGGCGGCCACTGCCGCCGACGATCAGAAGCCTCAGATCGCGCTTCGCATGACTCCGATGAGTCGGAAATGCAATGGGTTATTTTGTATACAGCATTTTCAATCGGTTAGACGATTAGGGTATTACGTAAACGTAAGAATTTCCGGCTGCGCCGCCTTGATCGGCCGCCAAAACACCCGCCGAAGGCGCTCGTTTTGCGCCCTGCGGCGGGCTGAATCGCCCCCGGTCTGGACGCATGCGCTCCGGCATCGGATGATGGCGCGCATGGCCATACGCTACAAGCTCCTGTCGCTCGCCGACGCCTCGGTGCTTCTCAATGTCGACGAGGAGGCGTTCGACGCGCCGGTCGACCCCGGCCGCGTGCTCGCCTATCTGGCCGACACCACCAACCTGATGGTCGTCGCCATCGACGGCGGCACGGTGATAGGCCAGTGCGCGGCAGTGATTCACCGCCACCCCGACCAGCCGACGGAGCTCTACATCGACAATCTCGGCGTCGCGCCCGCCTGGCAGCGCCGCGGCGTCGCGCGCGAGCTGCTGCGCCAGATGTTCGAGGCTGGCCGTGCCCGCGGCTGCGCCGAGGCATGGGTCGGCACCGAGCCGGACAACGACCCGGCGAACGGGCTCTACCGGTCGCTGGGCGGCGCGGCGGCCGAGACCTTCAACCTCTATCTCTACAAGCTCTGACCGTGGCCGGCGCCGTGGCGAGCCTGCTGCTTGCGGCCCATGTGCTGGCCGTCGCCGCCTTCGTCGTGCGCCTGCTGTCGCGCGACGACATGCTGCCGTCGAGCCGCCTCGCCTGGAGCATCACCCTTGTGCTGCTGCCCTATGTCGGGGTGGCGTTCTATCTGCTGATCGGCGAGCGGCGCCTGCCGCGCAGCTTCTTCGCGCGCTATCGCGCGATCGGCGCGCGCGCGTCGATCGGCCCGGCCATCGCCCCGCCCAACCCGGCCTTTGCCCTGGCGACCGGCATCGGCGGCTTTCCGACCACCGCCGGCAACACCGGCGCGCTGCTCGCCGACGAGGCGGCGACGATAGCGCGGCTGGTAGCCGACATCGACGCCGCGCGGCGAAGCCTCAGCATCCTCTTCTACATCTGGCTGCCCGACCGCAACGGCACGGCGGTGGCCGAGGCCGTCATCCGCGCCGCCGCGCGCGGCGTGCGCTGCCGCGTCATGGCCGATGCGATCGGCTCGCGCGCGCTGATCCGCTCGCCGCTCTGGACCGCGATGGCGCAAGCCGGCGCCGGGTTGCATGAGGCCATGCCGCTGCGCAATCTCCTGATGGCGCTGCTGGGCGAGCGCATCGACCTGCGCAACCACCGCAAGATCGCCGTCGTCGACGGCCGCATCGGCTATTGCGGCAGCCAGAACTGCGCCGACCCCGAATTCCTGCCCAAAGCGCGCTTCGGCCCGTGGGTCGACATCATGCTGCGGCTCGAAGGCCCGGTCGTCGGCCAGATGGAGCGGCTGTTCGAGGACGATTTCGTCGCCCAGGGCGGCGGCCCGCTCGATGCGCCCCCGCGCGAGGCGCCCGCCGAACCCGCCGAAGGAGGGTTCGCCGCGCAGATGGTCGGCACCGGCCCGACCGCGCGGCGCGGCACCGCCGCGCGGCTGTTCTCGCGGCTCATCTTCGAGGCCCGGCGCGAGCTCGTCGTCACCACGCCCTATTTCGTGCCGGACGAGCCGGTGCTCTCGGCGCTGTGCGCGGCGGCCGGCTCCGGCGTGGCGGTGACGCTGATCCTGCCGCGGCGCAACGATTCGCGCATCGTCGCCTTCGCCAGCCGCAGCCATTACGGCCGGCTGCTGCGCGCCGGCGTGCGCATCTTCGAGTTCGAGGGCGGCCTGCTGCACGCCAAGACGCTGACCATCGACGGCGCGACGACCTTCATGGGCTCGTCCAACCTCGACATCCGCAGCTTCGACCTGAACTTCGAGAACGACGTGCTGTTCATGGATCGTGTCCTGACGGCGGCCGTCCGCGCGCGGCAGCAGGCCTATGCCGCCGCCTCCCGCGAGATGACGCTGGGCGAGGTCGAAGCCTGGCCGCTGTGGCGCCGCATCGCCAACAACGCGCTGGCCACGGTCAGCCCCATCCTCTGAGGCGGCAGGACGCGCCTGCCCCGGCCCCGCGCACTTGACTCCGGCCACATGGCCGATACGGTACATGGCTGTATACAGGCAAGGACGGCGCCCCGCATCCGTGCCGCCGCCGGCAGCGTGCCGTGCCGCCAGACCCGCTCGACGGAGGAGATTCATGCACCGGGGAGCCTCCGGGGAAACCCGGAGAGGTGTTGAAGGCGAGCAGCGGCATGGCCGACCGGCCGCGCGTCCACATGCCTTGTACTTCCGCCGCCCGTCCTGCATACACTATGCGGCGAGAGGCAAGGCCCATCAGGGCATTGATCGCGCGGGACCGTGACGATGGCTGAGGAGAAGGAAGGTTCGCAATCGCTGAAGGCGCTGGCCGGCATCAGGGCGATGATGCTGGGCGGCGGGTTCGGCGTGGGCGAGAGGCTTTCGGAGGTGCCGCTGGCCGAGCGGCTCGGCATCTCGCGCACGCCGGTGCGCGCGGCGCTGGCGCGGCTGGAGGAAGAGGGGCTGCTGGAGAAGAGCCCCACCGGCGGCTATGTCGCCCGCGCCTTCTCCATCGACGAGGTGATCGACGCGATCGAACTGCGCGGCGTGCTCGAGGGCACGGCGGCGCGGCTGGCGGCCGAGCGCGGCGTCGACCCGCGCAAGCTCGGTCAGATCACCCGCGTGCTGGAGGCCATCGACGAGGTGGTGGTGGACGATCCGGGCCAGCGGCATTTCGAGCGTTACGTCGAGCTGAACGCCGAGTTCCACCGGCAGCTCGCCAGCCTCGCCGGCAGCGAGACCGTGCGCCGCGAGATCGAGCGCGCCACGCGCCTGCCCTTCGCCTCGCCCAGCTCCTTCCTGGAGCGGCAGGAGGAGATTCCGGCTTTCCGCAAGGCCATCGGCCATGCGCAGGCCCAGCACCACGCCATGATCGAGGCGATCGAGCTGCGCGAGGGCGCGCGCGCCGAGGCCGTGGCGCGCGAGCACGCGCGCATGGCGCGCCGCAATCTCGAATATGTTCTCAACAGCGCCGAGGAGCTGATGCCGCGCATTCCCGCGCTGTCGCTGGTGGTCCGATAGGAGCGGCCGGCGCCGCCGGCCGGGCAAGGGTTCTGCAACATGCCGCGACGCCGTGGGCGCCGGCGAGACTTTGAAAGGGAGGAATACCATGTTGAGGAAGACAATGACCGCGGCCGCGCTGGCCGCCGCGACCTTTCTGTCGGGAGCCGCTCTCGCGCAGGAAACCGTGAAGGTGGGCGTGATCCTGCCCTATTCCGGCCCGTTCGCCGACGCCGCCAACCAGCTCCAGGCCGGCATCGACCTCTATATCGCCAAGCATGGCGACACCGTCGCCGGCAAGAAGATCGAGCTGATCCGCAAGGATACCGGCGGCCCGGCCGCCGACGTGGCACAGCGCCTTGCGCAGGAGCTGGTCGTGCGCGACGGCGCCGACATCATCGCCGGTTTCGCCCTGACGCCCGAGGCGCTGGGCGCGGCTCCGGTCGCCACCGAGGCGCAGAAGTTCATGGTCGTCATGAACGCCGCCACCTCCATCGTCACCGAGCAGTCGCCCTACATCGCCCGCACCGGCGTCACCATCCCGCAGGTCAACACCGCGCTGGGCGAGTGGGCCGCCAAGGTGGCCGGCGTCAAGCAGGCTTATACGCTCGTCTCCGACTACGGCCCGGGCCACGACGCCGAGAAATCCTTTTCGGCCGGCTTCACCGCCGCCGGCGGCACGATTCTCGGCTCCGACCGCACCCCGGTCGCCAATCCCGACTTCTCGGCCTATGTGCAGCGCGTGAAGGACGCCAACCCGGAGGCCGTGTACATCTTCGTGCCGGGCGGCGCCCAGCCGGCGGCCATCGGCAAGGCGCTGGCCGACCGCGGCCTCGCTCCGCCGGCCACCAAGGTCTTCGCGCAGGGCGAGCTGACCCACCCGGAAGCGCTGGAGAGCATGGGCGCCACCGCCAGGGGCATCATCACCACCTTCCACTACACGCTGGAGCGTGACGATCCGCTGAACAACGAGTTCGTCGCCGGCTACCGCGCCGCCAACAACGGCCGCAGCCCCGACCTGTTCTCCATCGGCGGCTATGACGGCATGCACCTGATCTACGAGGCGCTGAAGAAGACCAACGGCGACGCCTCGGGCGACGCGCTCATCGCGGCGGCCAAGGGCATGGCGTGGCAGAGCCCGCGCGGCCCGATGTCGATCGACCCCGAGACCCGCGACGTGGTGCAGACCGTCTACATCCGCGAGGTCCAGGAGGTGAACGGCAAGCTCCAGAACGTCATCATCCACGAGATCCCGAACGTGAAGGATCCGCTGCACGGCGCGGCCAAGTAGGACGCGACCACGGCCTCTCATGGCTTGCGACATGCCTGCCCCGGAGCATCATCCGGGGCAGGCACGCCGCCGCGAGCGGCCGCGCATCGCGACCGCACCGTCGGCTTTCCCCTTCGCCTCCCGTCGGGTAGAGGGTGATACTGCGGACCACGAAACTCGAACCGGCGACCTCAGGCACCGTGCTCGGAAACATCGCGATCGTCCTCTTTGACGGCTTCGCCTTCGGGATGCTCCTCTTCGTCCTGTCGGTCGGCCTGTCGGTGACGCTGGGATTGATGAACTTCATCAATCTCGCCCATGGCGCGTTCGGCATGCTCGGCGGCTACATCACCGTGCTCGCCATGCGCCGGCTCGGCGTGCCCTTCCTGCTGGCCCTGCCGCTGGCCTTCGTCGGCGCCGCGCTGGTCAGCATCGTCTTCGAGCGCCTGTTCTTCCGCCGGCTCTACCGGGCGGGCGAGCTGAACCAGGTGCTGTTCACCATCGGCACCGTCTTCGTCGCCGCTGCGATGACGACCTATTTCTTCGGCACCGTGCAGCAGGTGATCGTGCTGCCTTCATGGCTGCGCGGCTCGGTCGACGTGTTCGGCCTGCCGCTCGGCGCCTACCGCATCTTCATCATCGCCGTCGCGCTGATCGTCACCGCGGTGCTGGTGTTCGGCATCGAGCGCACCCGGCTCGGCGCGCAGATCCGCGCCGCGGTCGACAACCAGCGCGTGGCGCAGGGCCTCGGCCTCGACGTCGAGCGCATCTTCGGCATCACCTTCGCGCTCGGCAGCGGGCTGGCCGGTCTCGGCGGCGGGCTGGCCATCGAGATCGTCGGCCTCGACCCCTCCTTCGGCTTCCACTTCCTCGTCTACGTGCTGATCGTCGTCTCGGTCGGCGGGCTGGGCTCCATAACCGGCTCCTTCGTCGGCGCGGCCCTGCTCGGCATCGGCGACGTGGCGGGCAAATATTTCGTGCCGGAGATCGGCTCCTTCCTCATCTACCTGCTGCTGGTGGCGATCCTGTTCGTCAAGCCGGCCGGCCTGTTCGGCAGGAGGTGACCGCCATGGCCGACACGACAGCCTCCACGGGATTCGACCCGCGCGCCTGGATCCGCCGCGAGAGCCGCTGGTCGGTGTTCGAGCTGCTGTTCTGGGCGGCGACGCTGCTGCCCTTCTTCTTCTTCCCCACCTACCTGACGCTGGCGAGCCAGGTCGCCATCGCCGCCCTGTTCGCCCTCTCGGTCGACCTGATCCTCGGCTATGCCGGCATCGTCACGCTCGGCCACGCCATGTTCTTCGGGCTCGGCGCCTACGCCGCCGGCATCGTCAGCGTGCATGGCTGGGGCGAGCCGCTGACCGGCCTCGCCTTCGCGGCCGCCTTCACCGGGCTGGTCGGCTTCGTCGTCTCCTTCATGATCGTGCGCGTGCAGCATCTGGCGCTGCTGATGATCACGCTCGGCCTGGGCCTGCTCACCTACGAACTGGCCAACGCCATGAGCTGGCTCACCGGCGGCACCGACGGCCTGCGCGGCATCAGCACCTGGCGCATCTTCGGTTGGTTCCGCTTCGACCTGTGGGGCTACACGGCCTATTCCTACACGCTGGCCGCGCTGTTCGTCGGCTTCCTCGTCTCGCGCCGCATCGTCAACTCGTCCTTCGGGCTGGCGCTGCGCGGCGTGCGCGAGAACGT